>CAJJPG010000009.1 GCA_905193585.1 uncultured Oscillospiraceae bacterium | reverse complement strand
TTTCCTTTCTTTTGGGAGTACTTGTGTTTTGTGGTGAAACCATTATACCAAAAGGTCTGAGAGGTTCTCAACTTTCATTTAAGTTTACAATACGATAATACTTTGTAGGAGGAAGTAAAAATGAAAAAGAAAGAAACAATTGATAAATTAGTAGGAGAAATCGAAAAACTGCCGCCGGAGGGGCAGAAAACTATGGCTTTTATGCGCCGCGCAGGCGTTCAACGGTAATAATACATAAATCGGTTACGGTTTGTACAAACCAAAGACTCCCCTCTATTTTGACATATTTCAAAATAGAGGGGGTTGCTCCCCACGGTGTGGGGAGACGCCAACGCAGTTGACAGAGGGGACCGCCGCCGTCAGCGGCTGTCAACGAAGTTGACTGAGGGGTATTTTCTAATATCTACCGTCTAATATCTATTTTGTTGCTTTTTCAACCTTGCAGCCCGTGTAGTAATAGGTGAGAATTTCCTTAAAATCACTGCCCTGCTTTGCCATGTAATTTGCGCCGTATTGGCTCATGCCCACGCCGTGCCCGTAGCCGCGCACGGTAAACGTGAATGTACCGTCTGAATATTTAACGCTGAAATTAAGCGAACGCAAGTCGAAAATACTGCGAATTTTGCCGCCGCTTATATCTGTGCCGCACACGGGAATGGTAAGAACCGAGCCGGACTCCGTGCGTTTCGGTTCGCCGAAATAATCGGCGGGCTCGCCCGACAGTTTACATTCGTCTCCGAGCTTTTTTTGCAGCTCTTCGGAGGATACCTTTACCTCGCTTATATAATCGGGAGCCAGCTTATCCCCCGGGCTTGCAACGGGCTTTAAATAGGGGAGAGAGCCGCCCCATATATCGCGGCTGTCTTCGGTCCTTCCCGATGATATTGCATGGTATACCGCCGTTATAGGCTTATTTTCATATGTGATAATAAGATTTTTAACGTCGGATACGGCGTCCTTTATTTTTTTTGAATATTCCTCTGCCTTATCGCCCCAGCGTTTTTCCGCGTCCGCCTTTGATATGTAGCTTTGATCTACGGTGTAATCGGTTGTAAGGTCATAGCTTTTGTCCTTATTATCCGCTCTTCTGCGGCAGGCAAGTGTATATGCGGCAATCGCTTGGGCTTTCAGCGCCTCGGGTTCGTAAAGCGCGGGCATTTCGGCTGCAACCACGCCGAAAATATATTCATCCGCCGTCAGGGTACTTACCGTGTCGGTTTGCATATCGCAAATTCTGAAAGAGTCGGTTTTATTCTGCTTGTCTGTTTTTGAAATAAAAAGTTTCGTTGCGGCGGCAACGGCGTTTTTGTCGTTGCTTTTAATTCCGCAAAGGGGAAATATAAACATAGCCGACAGGATTATAAATCCCGAACAGAGTATTTTTTTCATAACAATTCCTCGTATTCCGTATAAATTCATTGACTTTTTTGTTTCTCAGGGTTAAAATTAAATAGCGACTTTATTATAAGAATATGATTTTAAAGCATTATAAATGTCTGTTTTGGAGTGTAAATGGATGAAATACAAAAAAATACTTCTGTTTTTCGGTATAGCTCTTCCCGCGTCGGTCTTAATGCGGTTGTTACAGCTTATGTTCACCGTGGATGAAAAAACCGGTTTTTTCAAGTCGGAATATAAGGAAACGGGATATTATCTTTTAATTCTTATTATCATATGCTCCGCAGTTACCGCGGCGCTTTGCTTTACGTCTCACCGCAATCCGTCCCGCCCGCCCGAAAAGTGTCTGCCGCTTGCGGTCGTTTCTTTCATTACAGCCGTAATTACAGGTGCGGAAATGTTTTCTGAGTCGTTTGCGGGTACGGTTATGCAGTGGCAGTCCACTCTTTTAATGCTGGCGGGAATTGCCGCAATCGCTTTTTTTGCGGCTTACGGAGTAAGCCATGTTTCGGATTTCAAGCTGCCCCCGATTGCCGCGGCGGTGCCGGTTATATACTTTATCATAAAGATTATATGCGTTTTCACCTCGGTTTCTTCCCTTGCGCTTATAACCGATAATGTGCTGTTCCTTGCGGCATACTGCACGCTGCTGCTGTTTTTCCTCAGCTTCGGCAAACTTTACAACGGGATTGATAAGGAATATAATTTCAGAAAGCTGCAGGCAGCGGGCTTTGCCTCGGCTGTTCTCTGCCTTGCGCAGGGGCTGCCGCATATCATTTTTAATCTTATAAAAGGAAACAATTATCGGCATACGTCGAATATTTCTAATATTGCGCTGATAATATACGGCATTTTTACGGCGGCGTTTACGCTCTCTTATTTTTCCATGAAAAATATTGCTGCCGCCGATTCGCGGCATGACGCGTGATTTCAGGTGAAATACTATGAGAATGCGCAAAAAAAAACACCTTGAAGAAAGGCTTGAAAATATATCCGAACTGCTTTTTGTAAGCGACCTTGAGGACAGGAATTTTAACAATGCGGAGGATAATCCCGAATATATTGATTTTGATAAATGGTTCGGCAGAACCGCCCCGCGCCACCTTGAAATAGGCTGCGGAAAGGGCGGTTTTGCGGTAGAATACGCAAGACGTAACCCAGAGACGGATATTATTGCCGTTGAAAAGGACGCGAATGTTATAGTAGCCGCATGCGAGGCGGCAAAAAACGCGGGCGTAGAAAATCTGCGGTTTATGAAGTGCGGCGCGGAATATTTGCCGAAATATATACGTCCGCACAGTATAGGGCGGATATTTCTTAATTTCAGCTGCCCTTTCCCGAAAAACAAATATGCGTCGCACAGGCTTACGCACCGCAGATTTTTGAAAATATATAAAGCGCTAATGCTGTCAAACGCCGAAATTCACCAGAAAACAGATAACATGCACTTCTTTGAATTTTCGCTTGAAGAGCTGACCGCCGCGGGCTTTGCGCTTAAAAATGTGTCGCTTGATTTGCACGCGAGTAATTTTGAGAATAATATTGAAACGGAATACGAGCATAAGTTTGCGTCTCTCGGTCAGCCGATTTACAGGCTTGAGGCGTATTTGCCGAGTGAGGACTTATAAATGACGGACTTTCATATTGAAAAAATAGCCGACCGCTGCGCCGGGTTCGGCGTAGAAATTGACGGTAATATTACCGGGCGGCTTAATTTATACGGTAATCTGCTGCTTGAGTGGAACGAAAAAATGAATCTTACCGCAATTACCGCGCCCGAGGACGTGCTGTATAAACACTTTTACGACTGCATACTCTTTTTAAAAGCGGTAACCCCCGCAAAGAACGCCCGGATTATAGACGTGGGAACAGGCGCGGGCTTCCCGGGAATGGTGCTTAAAATAGTCCGCCCCGATATAAACGTAACGCTGCTTGACAGCCTGAATAAGCGCCTTGTGTTTTTAAACGAGGTAATTGCGGAATTGGGGCTTAGCGGCATTTCCACAGTGCATATGCGCGCGGAGGACGCGGGTAAAGCCGCTGCGCACCGCGAAAAGTACGATATTGCCTGCGCACGCGCAGTAGCGGCGCTGCCGGCTCTTATGGAATATTGCCTGCCTTTGGTTAAAAAAGGCGGCTGTTTTGTTGCTATGAAAGGGGCGTCCGCCGAGGATGAAATGAACAGGAGCCTTTCCGCCGCACACCTTTTGGGAGCGGATAAACCCACTATTATATGCGAAACCTTAACGGGAAATGAGCAAAGAGCCTTTGTAATTTCAAAAAAAATATCGCAAACCCCGACAAGATACCCCCGCAAACCCGCCGAAATATTAAAAAAGCCGCTTTAATGCGGCTTTTTTTGTTGTAAAGCGTCGCTTTTTCCCGACCGATTTTTCTTTACAAGACAGAAAAACTTGTATAAAATTAATTACAGAAAGGGAAAAGGAGGAATAAAATGTACACTCTCTCCGATAAAAAGCTGATAATGCTGCGGCCTAAAGACATAAAGCCCTCGCCCGCGCGGCCACGGCGTGATTTTGACGAATACGAGCTGAAACTTTTGACCGACAGCATTCAGGCAAGCGGAATTATAGAACCGCTGGCGGTAAGACGTTTGCAAAGCGGCGGCTACGAGCTTATAACAGGCGAACGCAGACTGCGCGCGGCGCTTAAAGCGGGGCTTAGGCGGGTTCCGTGTATCGTACATAAAACAGATGAGGAAACCGCGGCGCTTTATTCGGTAATAGAAAATCTGCAAAGAAGCAGTCTTAACGCGTTTGAGGAAGCGGAAAGTATTAATTACCTTATAACCGAGTACGGGCTGTCTCAATCCGAGGCGGCGGCAAGGCTCGGAATAGCGCAATCCACACTGTCAAATAAACTGCGGCTTTTAAGACTTTCCGAGGGCATTAAAGAAAGGGTAGTATCATCGGGTTTATCCGAACGCCACGCACGCGCCCTGTTACGTCTGCCCGAGGAAAGAAGACAGGAAGCGCTTGACCGAATAATTGCGGACGAGCTTACGCTTAAACAAACGGAAGAATACATTTTTGACCTTTTAAACCCTGAATACGAACCGTGCGAAACGCCCGAAGAGCCGGTGAGAAAGGCGGCAATAGGCGATGTGCGGCTGTTTTCGAACAGCCTTGCAAAGCTGATAACAACGCTGCAAAACTCAGGTATTGACGCCGTTTCCAAAAAATATGAAAGCGATAAATATATCGAATTCAAAGTTCGTATACCCAAGTTGGCGCCCTCAACAGAGCGCTGCAAGCAGTTAAAAATCTGCTGAGTCCGCGCTTTGCGTCTCCCCTGCGCAAAAGCGGCTCTGAGCGGTTTTTATATACAAACGGACCGTCGGTGCTTTTCCGACGATCCGTTTTTTTATATTAAATAAAGCCCCGATTCCAAAACCGCAAAGCGGTAATCGCCGACCTTTACATATTGGCGTATGGGTTCTTCGAAATCCTCATATTCAAAAACACTGTAGGTGTTGAGATTAACCTGTATGAGCTTTGAAGAGCCTGCGTTGCTCACCATAATGTTATCCCCCTCAACAAAAAGCCCCTCAGGGCGGCTGAACGGGGATTTATTTCCGCCGATGCGCAGCTCCTCACGCATAGTAGAAAGGTTGTAGCGCAAAAGCACGTTGCACTCGGGAAAGCTTGCCCAAAGCGTGTTTTTATAAAGTGCAATATCCGCCGCCGCGCCGCCGCGGTATTTAAGCTCGCCCGACCAAAGCAGTGTGGCGTCGTTATCCAAAAGGGCTGCGCTGCCGTTATCCTCAAGCAAAAAAACCTTGCTGTTTGGCAGAACTATTGATTTTGCGGTGATATAATTTCCGCAGAACATAGCGGTGGCTTTATAATTATTGCCGAATTTGGTAAGCAGGTATATATTCCGCGCAACGTCGGTAAAATGCCCGTTTTCAAAGGAAATCATTTTATAGGAGACAATGGTGTTTTCGTCAATAACATCCTTGCAGTAGGAAAATATTATGCCGTCTGACAGCGGCAACACGTCAAACACCTTGCCCGAAAATATTTTTTTCATCTGTTTTCACTTCCGTTATAGCTTTATTTCGCCGACCTCAAGCATTTTTTGCGCGGCAAGCAGCACTCCCGCGTGCGCGCTGTGGAAATTAAGTCCGCCCTGCATCCAGGCGGCATAGGGCGGGCGCAGGGGTCCGTCTGCCGAAAGCTCTATTGACGCGCCCATTGTAAAAGCGCCCGCCGCCATTATAACCTTGTCGTCATAACCCGGCATATCCCAAGGCTCGGGGGTTACAAAGGCGTCAACCGGGGCGCCGCTTTGCATACCGCGGCAAAATGCGATAAGCCCCTCTGCCGTGCCGAGGGTCACGCACTGAATAATATCCCCGCGTTTATCGTCAGGCTCGGGAGTTACAGCAAAGCCCAAGGCTTTGAAAAGAGCGGATGCGAAAACGGCTGTCTTCATAGCCTCGCCCACAACGTGCGGGGCAGAGAAAAGCCCCATATATAACTCTCTGCTGTGCCCGAGGGTAGCGCCCGCCTCGCGCCCCACGCCGGGGCAGGTAAGCCTGTAGGCGCATTTTTCTATAAGCTCGTGTTTACCCGCAATATATCCGCCTGTGGGGGCAATTCCGCCGCCGGGGTTTTTAATAAGCGAGCCGGCAATAATATCCGCGCCAATCTCGCATGGCTCTTGCTTTTCGGTAAATTCACCGTAGCAGTTATCCACCATTATAATGCTTTTGGGGGAAGTTTCGCGCACAATGTCGCACAACTCGCGGATTTTCTCTATTGTAAGGCTGGGTCTTGTGCTGTACCCGCGCGAGCGCTGAATGTACGCCATTTTGTAAGTATTTGCGGCAAGTTCCTTTTTTATTGCCGCTTTATCGGGCGTGCCGTCGGGCAGCAGTGCTATTTCGTGGTATTCAACCCCGAAATCAGCAAGAGAACCGTCTGTCTTTTCATCAATTCCGAAAACGCCCGTAATGGTATCGTACGGTCTGCCCGTAAGCACCAAAACCTTATCGCCCGGGCGCAAAAGCCCGAAAAGCGCCACGGTTAAGGTGTGCGTGCCCGAAACGAAATTGTGGCGTATTAAAGAATCCTCCGCACCCATGGCGTCCGCCATAACGCGCTCTAAAATCTCGCGCCCGCGGTCGTCGTAGCCGTAGCCCGTAGAGCCTGCAAACGCCGATTCGGTCACACCGTTTTTAATAAACGCCGAAAGCATTTTAAGCTGATTGTATTCGGTTATATCGTCTGTTTCTTTAAAGCGCGGGGAAATTTCCGCAAGTATTTTTTCATCCAACCGCATTAAGCGCTCGTCTATATTAAAAAAATTATTTATATTCACTTTCTCACCTTATAACCGGCTGTGTAAAGCCTTTTAAATCCGTATTTTTCATAAAATCCCACAAGCGGCGGTTTGCAGCATAAAAGCATTTGCCGCCCGCTGTTTTTGCATATTATCGCTTTAAGCGCCTGCCCGCCCTTGCCTTTTTCAAGGCTTGCAAGCCCGCAAAGCAGGGCATAGCTGCCCGTATTAAAAGAAACTGCGGCGCATTTATTTTTAATTCCCCAAATCGAGGCCCCGCCCCTGTTCAGTCGGCGGCAGAAATCAACCGCAAAGTGTGGGTAATCGGGCACATCTAACCCTGCGGCGGAAAAAACCTCGTAAATATCCTTGCTCGAAAGCCTGTCCCCAATATCGGAAAGCGGGGAAGTATTGGCACAGCGCACCATTACCTTTACCGTTTCGTCAGGCTGTATTCCCAGCTTTTCAAACGTCGCACTGTCGGTAAAAACCGTTTTGGGGTTAAGCATTTTAATAAACTCGGCAAGCTCCGCCGTATTCCCGCCGCCGTAAGCAAGGGTCATATTGCCGTCAGATAACGAGATATACGTCTCCTCGCCTGTCTGCTGCCAAAAATAAACATCGGGGTCTTCTTTATAGCAATCAAAAAGGCACTTTATTCTTATATATTCCGCCGTTGGTTTTGAAACCTCGGGCAGAGCGTTTACAAGCTTTATCATTCAATTTCGCCGCTGCAAATGCCTTTAAGCATATATTCCGCAAGCCGCAGCGCGTTTTCAATATCACACTTATCCGCAACCGAGGCGGGTGAATGAATGTACCTGCACGGAACGGAAATAGCCAGCGTGCGCACTCCGCCGCGGCTTGTGTGCACCGCGCCCGAGTTATTGCCGCCCGCAACCGCCGCCTTGGGCTGGCAGGTTATGCCGCTTTTAAGGGCGGCATTATAGTAGGCTTTATCGTAAACGGTGGCTCTGTCCATAAACGAAACGGCAGGACCGCCGCCTAAAACGCAAACTCGTCTTGAAGGTTCGACGCCCGCAATATCCGCCGCAGTGGTGCCCTCAAGCACAATTGCCGCGTCGGGCGCTACGGTGTAAGCTGCCGCCTTTGCACCGCGAAGACCTACTTCCTCCTGAACCGAGAAAACAGCGTAAAAATCATACTCCGCCTCTTTTAAAAGCATGGAAATAAGCACCGCGCAGCCTATGCGGTCGTCAAGCGCCTTTGATTTTATTTTATCGCCCGCGTCGGTATATTCCCCGCAAATCACGGCGCGGTCGCCGGGGGAAACAAGTTTAAGAGCATCTTCTTTAGAGGAAGCGCCTATGTCGATATAAAGCGAGTGCGGGTCGGGCAGCTTTTTGCGCTCGTCGGCGGAAATTAAGTGTATAGGCTTTCCCGAAATAACGCCGTTTATGCCGTTTACCTTAACGCGGCGGAACATAAGAATTGATGTGTCAATTCCGCCCACGGCGGAAAATTTCAAAAAACCGTCGTCCGTAATATATGTTATTATTAAGCCTACCTCGTCCATATGCGCGTCAAGCATAACCTTTTTAGCGGGTGTTTTTTTGCCCTTTTTAAAGGCTATAATGCTGCCGAGCGGGTCAATTTTGTATTCGCAGTGATTTTCTATTTTGCCTATAATATAGTCTCTTACCGCCGCTTCGTCACCCGAAACAGCGCAGAGAGTGCATAGCTCCTTTAAAATTTCAAGCATTTAAAAGCCCTCCCGACAAAATGTATTTTGCGAGCAGTTCGGCAGAACTTTCAATGTCCGCAAGGCTTACTGTTTCAACCTCTGTGTGCATATTGCGCAGCGGAATTGAAACGGTGCAGGTTTTAGCGCCGCTTTCGGCAACCGACAGCACGTCCGCGTTGGTTCCCGTTCTGCCGCCCATAACTTCGGGGGCGTAGTTTATTCCGTTTTCCGCCGCTACATTGCAAAGCCTTTTGGAAACGCCGCCGTCAAGCACGGGGGAAAAGCCTATCATCGGTCCGCCGCCTAATTTGCCGCATTCTTCGGGTGATATTCCTATACCGTCCCCAAAGGTAACGTCAACCGCTATTACTTCATCGGGGCGTATACCGAAGGAGGCTGCCGCAGCGCCGCGCATACCAAGCTCCTCAGCGTCGCTGAAAAGCAACACTACGTTGCAGGGCAACGGTTTTTCAGCCAGTATTTCCGCCGTTTTTAAAAGGCAGGCAACGCCCGCGCGGTCGTCAAACGAGCGGCCTGTTACAAGCCCACCCGAAAGCTCGGCAGGCTCTGCGGAAAATGTAATGTAATCGCCTAGGGACACTAAATCTTTAGCCTTAGCGCCCAGCATTGTATCAAGCTTTATGCTTGCTATGTCGGAATATTCTGCCTCTCCGCTTGCAAGGTGCGGCGGGGTGCTGCAAAAAACAGCGGGAATATTTTTCTTACCGTGCACTGTAACGGCGCGTGCGGGCAGGGCGCGCAGGTCTATGCCGCCGCAGCAGGCGGCGGTAATAAATCCCTCTTCGTCAATATCGGTAACGGTGAACGCCACCTGGTCTATGTGTGCGTCAAGCAATACCGTATAATCGGCAGCGCCCTTTATTTTACCTATAACCGCGGTGCCGCGCCTTTCAACCCCGGCATATTTTTTAAGCTCTTCGGCGGCGTAATCAGCCGCGTCATGTACAGCCCCTACCGAATCAAGGCTTGAAAGCTTAAACAAAACCTCTTTAATATCCATTACAGCTTATTTACCAGGTCCTTATAGTAATTTCCGCGCGCCACAAAATTCGGGAACATATCAAAGCTGGCGCAGGCGGGGCTAAGGGTTACAATATCGCCTGAAACGGCGTCCTTATGCGCGGCGGCAACCGCCTCGTCAATATTTTTAACCCTTACAATTTCAGGCTCACCCTTGTAATTTTCGTCGGCACGGACGCATTTTTCAATCTTTTCGGCGGTATCGCCGCATAAATAAAGCTTTTTAACCTTTTCAATAATGTAGGGCACCATAGGCTCAAAGGGTATGTGCTTATCATATCCGCCCGCTATAAGCAGCACCTTACGGTCAAAGGCTTTAAGCCCCGCTATTGTGCGGGTGGGGCTTGATGCTATTGAATCATTGTAATACTTAACGCCGTCAAGCTCACGTACAAATTCAATTCTGTGCTCAACGCCCTTAAACTCGTGCGCAACGCGCTTTATTGAGTCTATGCCCACATAGCCCCAAACCGCCGCTATCGCCGCTAAATAATTCGCTACGTTGTGGTCGCCGAGCACCGCAATTTCGCTGCGGTGCATAATGGGAGCGTCAATCCCGCGGTACGCCATATGAATAGTGCCGTCGGTATCAAGCCACGCGCCGTTTTTAAGCGGCTGCTCCATACTGAACGAGAGCGACTGCCCGCGAACATACTTTCTGAACTCGCGGGTTATATCGTTATCGCGATTGAGCACCGTGCGCGAAAACGCGTTTTGGTGCAGGAGTATATTTTTCTTCGCCTCAACATATTCGTCCATATCCTTATGAATATCAAGGTGATTTGGCGCTACGTTGGTAACTACCGCCACGTCGGGGCTTTTGCGCATTGATATAAGCTGGAACGATGAAAGCTCGGCTACCACGAAATCCCCGGGCTTTATGCTTTCAATTTCGGGAAGTAAGGGCTTGCCTATATTGCCGCCGAGGTGTACCGTTTTGCCCTCTGCCTCCAGCATTTTGGCAATAAGGGTGGTTGTGGTGGTTTTTCCGTCCGACCCGGTAACGGCGAATATCGTTGCGGGGCAAAGGTCGAAAAATACCTCCATTTCGCTTGTAACTGCAATTCCCTTTTTGCGCGCCGCTTCAAGCTCGGGCAAATTAAAGTTCATGCCCGGCGTACGGAATATAATATCAACCTCTAAATTATCAAGATAACCGTCGCCGAGACGGAGTGTGGCGCCCGCCGCTTCAAGCTCATCAGCCAGCGCGCCTATCTGCTCGCGGCTGCGGCGGTCGCAGGCGTAAACCGTGGCGCCCTTATTTAAAAAATTCAAAATAAGGGGAGTGTTGCTCACCCCTATGCCGCACATTGCTATTTTTTTACCGTTTATCTGCTTAAAAAACTGTTTGCAATCCAAGCTAATTGCCCCCAATATATCTTTATACTTTTCTATTATACTTAAAGTAATTGAAAATATCAACACATACCGCGCGGTTTTTAAAAATAATTTACTTTTCACCCCGCAAACGGTTACAAATCTGATACCATTTGTAACCGAATTGTTTTTGTACTTTTTTAAAAATCGGTATATAATTATAATCAGTAAGAAAGCTTGGAGGCGGTAGTATGAAAAAGGGAATTTTAAGCATTACGGCACTGGCAGTTGTATTGCTGATTTCTTTTACCTCGCTCACGGTAAAGCCTGCGGCGAACGCTACCGAAAAAAAGCCCGCCGTTACCGTTTCGGAAGAAAAGGTTCTGGGCGCGCGTTTTCTTAATATGCTGAACCATAATTTTGTTTATAACAACGAGTTTGAAAGCGTTTATGAAATGACCGCCTGCTCTGAGGTTGCCCTGCTTGATAAAGCGGAGGACGGATATATTAAACAGAGCCTTATTGCCGGCTATCTTTACAATATGTACGGGGTTGAAAATGTTGATTTCGCCGCCGTTACAAAGGATTTCCCGCAGCGTGAAAATTATGTTTATGTTATTCCGCGCGGTTTTTCGGTTTATAAACATTCGGCTCCCGTTATCACCGAGAATGAGGACGGCAGCTACACCGTGGTGACCGATGTGGAGATTTCCTCGCACGACAGCGATGCCGAAACCGCAAAGGCGACTACGCTTTTTGTAAAAAATGAAAATTCGGCTTTCGGCTTTAACATTATTTCTTCGGATATTTCCGCAGCAGGCTATAACGCATAAATTTGAATTTAATTAAAAGCAACCCTGCCGTTATCTTTTAAGGATAACGGCAGGGCTTTTTCGGTTAAAGTAATTTTTATCTATAGCAGCACATAATGTTTTTCTTTTTTTGCAGGGCGTAATTATAAGCCGCTTCCGAGTCGCTGACCGGCTCGTCATCACGGAGAAATACACATATTTCACTTTTGAAAATCAGTGACATATATCGCCTTAAACCGTCTGACTTTTCCGAATCACCTATAAACTTCAGGTTAACGGTTTTGTCGTATTTCTCGGTAGAGTGAAACAGAGAGTTATCCTTTTCGTTATAATCTATATTGAATTTTATCCGTCTGATTTCGGGGCGTTTTCTTTTGTAAATTCCCACGGTATAAAAGCAAAGATTTCCGAAATCCGAATACTCGCCGAATAAAAAGTTTGTAACGCCTTTCTCCATAAGCTGATGAATAATTCCGTCCACTTTTTTCCATCTTGCAGATGAAAACCTAAATTCTCCGTTACCTATAAAGCATGCTGTGTTTTTCATTTTTAATCGCCCTTTTCGTATTTTGACCGTTTAAATTTTCTTTTATTTCTATATTATACCGATTATTTCAGTATAAATCAAGCAAAATCGGTAATTCATGTAGGATTATTACTGTTTAAATCGGTATAAAATACCCTTGGTGATATAAATGAATGAGCAATTTGTCCGCGACAGAATAACTGCATTGAGAACACAAAAGGGAATTTCGGAATATAAGATGAGTCTTGATTTAGGGCATAGCAAGGGATATATTCAAGGTATATCAAGCGGGAGAGCGTTGCCCTCAATGTATGAATTTCTTTATATGTGCGATTATCTGGGAATAACGCCGAAAGAATTTTTTGACAGTGAAATAGAAAATCCCGAAAAGGTAGAGCGGTTGTATACGCTCAGCAAAAATATGACGGATGAGGATCTGGATATTTTAATCGCCACGGCGGAGCGGCTGAATAAAAAGTAAAATTTAAAAACGGGCAGTATTAAAGGCTGCCCACGGCGGCGGAAGCGTCTTCGGCTCCCTCTGACGAGGGTTGCTCCCCACGGCGTGGGGAGACGCCAACGCAGTTGACAGAGGGGACCGCCGCTGTCAGCGGCTGAGGGGTATTCTTCTAACGTCTACCGTCTAATATCTAACATCCAGTTTGTAACAATCCCTCAGTCAAAACCTGCCATTTAGGCAAGGGAGTCGATTTTGTCGCTGCGCGACATTTTCCCCAAGCGCCGGGAAAGCAAAGATTTGCGAATATAGCAAGCAATAAAAAATGCGGGGGCACCGTTTCGTGCTCCCGCTGTTTGCGTTTTTTAAATTACTGCATATTGTTCTGAATGTATTCTACCACGTCGCCTATGGTTTTGAAGTTTTCAATCTCTTCGTCGGGAATTTTAACGTCGAATTCATCCTCAATAGACATGAGCAGTTCAACAACGTCAAGGCTGTCGGCGTCAAGATCCTCGGCTATTTTGGTGTCCATAGTCATTTCTTCCGCGTCTGCGTCAAGCTGTTCCGCCAATATTTCTTTAATTTTTTCAAATACCATAACAAATTGCCTCCTGAAAATTTTAAGGGCTGAAGCCCGAACCACTGCTTTTTAAAAATGCAACGGCAATACACTAAACAAATAATATGTTCTTGCGGCGCGTTTGTCAATATATTTTTATACTTTTTTTAAAAAAATATACCGATAATAGGAAAAGCGGGTAAAAACTGTTGCAAAGCAGCGCTTTTTGGTTTATAATATAATGCGATTATACATTTCTCGACGAAAGGTGGGGAAGAGCGCCGCTGCGCTCCCTTATATGGCTAAAGAAAAACTCGTAAAATCCATAACCTCAATGGACGAGGATTTTGCAAAATGGTACACGGATGTTGTGCTGAAAGCGGACTTAATTGACTATTCCTCTGTAAAGGGGTGTATGATAATCCGCCCGTACGGCTATGCGATTTGGGAAAATATTCAGCATATTGTTGACGGTATGTTTAAGGAAACAGGGCACGAAAACGTTTATATGCCTATGTTTATACCCGAAAGCCTGCTGCAAAAGGAAAAGGATCACGTTGAGGGCTTTGCCCCCGAGGTTGCGTGGGTTACCCACGGCGGTGATGAGGAGCTTGAAGAAAGGCTTTGCGTTCGTCCGACTTCCGAAACCCTTTTCTGTGACCATTTTAAGAATATTGTTCATTCCTACAGGGATCTGCCAAAATTATACAACCAGTGGTGCAGCGTTGTGCGCTGGGAAAAGACCACCCGCCCGTTCCTGCGCTCACGCGAGTTTCTCTGGCAGGAGGGGCACACCCTGCATGCAACCGCAGAGGAAGCAAAAGAAGAAACAATACGTATGCTCAACGTTTACGCCCGCTTTGCCGAGGAATCGCTTGCCATACCGGTTGTAAAGGGCGAAAAGACCGCAAAGGAGCGCTTTGCGGGAGCGGAGGCTACATACACAATAGAGGCGCTCATGCACGACGGCAAGGCGCTGCAAAGCGGAACCTCGCACTATTTCGGCGACGGATTTGCCCGCGCTTTCGGAATAGAGTATACCGATAAAAACAACAACCCCGTAACCCCGTTTGAAACCTCTTGGGGTTCTTCAACACGTCTTATAGGCGCTATAATTATGACCCACGGTGATGATAACGGCTTGGTACTGCCACCCGCCATTGCGCCGATACAGGCGGTTTTAATACCGATTGCAACCCACAAGGATGGCGTGCTTGATAAAGCGAACGAGGTATACGCCCGTATGAGCAAGATTTGCCGCGCCAAAATAGATTTGGGCGAGCAGTCGCCCGGCTGGAAATTTGCCGAATACGAAATGAAGGGCGTTCCGCTGCGCGTGGAACTAGGACCTAAGGATATTGAAAACAATCAGTGCGTTGTTGTTCGCCGCGATAACGGCGAAAAGACGGTTGTAAACCTTGGCGAGCTTGAAACAAAAATACCCGAGCTTTTAAAGGCGGTACACGACGGACTTTACAACAAGGCGCTTGCCCGCCGCGCGGCAATGACCTTTGAGGCGCATAACCTTGAAGAAATTAAGGAAATAGCCGATACAAAGCCCGGCTTTATAAAGGCTATGTGGTGCGGCGACCGCGAGTGCGAGGATAAGCTTAAGGAGTACGCGGGAATAACCTCGCGCTGTATTCCGTTTGAGCAGGAGCATATTGACGGAAAATGTGTGTGCTGCGGCAAGGAGGCAAAGCATATGCTGTATTGGGGTAAGGCATATTAAATTCGGAATAGGATGAATTATGAGCAGAGCAGCGATTTTTAAGGACAAAACCGCCATAACGGAGAAAATAAGGGAGGCCGCGCGAAGCGTGTTTCCCATAGTCCTTATTGTCGTTTCGCTCTGCTTTTGCGTTTTGCCGGTTGGAACCGATATAATGCTGAGCTTTTTAACAGGCACGGTGTTTGTAATATTGGGAATAGGGCTTTTCTCTCTCGGCGCCGATATTTCAATGGTGCCCATTGGCACAAAGGTGGGCACTGCGCTTACCAAAACGCGGCGCTTGGGGCTTATTTTGCCCGTCGCCTTTATTTTAGGTTTTGCGGTTACGGTTGCCGAGCCCGATTTACAGGTGTTAGCTGCCACAGTGCCGCATATAAACAGCGCGGTGCTGCTTGTAACCGTGGGCATAGGCGTGGGCTTTTTTCTCACCGTGTGTATGCTGCGCATTATAACGGGCATAAACCTGCGCCGTTTGCTTATAGTGTTTTACGCGGCGGTGTTTGCGCTTGCCGCTTTTACCGACGCCGATTTTTTAAGCATAGCCTTTGATTCGGGCGGCGTGACCACAGGGCCTATGACCGTGCCGTTTATACTGGCGCTCGGTATAGGCGTTTCAAACATACGAAGTGATAAAAAAGCCGAGGCGGACAGCTTCGGGCTGGTGGCGTTATGCTCCATAGGCCCTATAATCGCGGTAATGCTTTTAGGACTTTTTTATCCTGCGGAAAATGCGGAGGCGGATATTGCCGCTGCGCAGTTTACCGATACCGCGCATATAGGGGGCGCATATCTGCGCTCGCTGCCGCACACTCTGCTTGAAACGGCGGTCTCGCTTTTGCCTATTGCGGCGGTTTTTGTTATATTCAACCTTTTATCCCTAAAGCTTACCCGCCGCAGTTTTATAAGAATTTGCTTCGGCATACTTTATACATATGCGGGGCTGGTGCTTTTCTTAACGGGCGTAAACGTGGGCTTTTCGCCCCTCGGCACGGTTTTGGGCAGCGAGCTTATGAGCGGCAAAGCGGCGGTTTTCGCCTTGCCGCTGGCTATGGCTTTCGGGTGGTTTATAATATCAGCCGAGCCTGCCGTTGCGGTGCTTGAAAAGCAGATTGAAGAGGTAAGCGCGGGCGCTATTCCCGGTAAAGCCATAAAATTAAGCCTTTCGTTTGCCGTTTCGGTTGCAATGGGAATTTCAATGATAAGGGTAATAACCGGTATTTCGGTGCTTTGGTTCTTACTGCCGGGCTATGTCATAGCCTTAATTCTTTCGTTTTTTGTGCCTGATATTTACACGGCTATCGCCTTTGACTCGGGCGGTGTGGCTTCAGGCCCTATGACGGCTACGTTTATGCTGCAATTCTTTATAGGCGCGGCAGGCACTACGGGCGGCAATATATTAAGCGACGCTTTCGGCGTGGTGGCAATGGTGGCAATGGTGCCGCTTATATCCATTCAGGCGGTGGGGATTATATATAAAAAGCGCGAAGCGGTTACGGAGGAAACGCGCGAGGAATACGGCGACTTCGATATTGTTGAGCTTTGGGAGGGATAAGAAATATGAATTATATTATTTCTGTTTGCCGCCCCGAGGCTGCGGCGGTTTTCGGCGATATTTGCTCAGAGCTGTGCTTACCGTTGAGCATTAAGCTGTACGGCAGGGGAACGGCGGTTCAGAGTATGCTTGATATTCTGGGAATAGAAAGCACCGAGAAACGCGTGTTTATAACCGTTGCCGACAGAGAAAAAACCAAAAGACTTATAAAAGAACAGCGAAACCGTATGTTTATAGGCGTACCCGGGCACGGAATAACGGTTGCCGTGCCGATTAAAAGCGTGGGAGGGGGAAAAACCTTGGAATTTTTAAGCGGCGGGAATGCGGAAAAATATACCCCGCAAATGTCTTACAATTACGAGCTTATTGTGGCAATAGCGAACGAGGGAAGAACCGACCTTGTTATGAACGCCGCGAGAGCCGCGGGTGCGGCGGGCGGCACCGTGCTGCACGGCAAAGGCACGGGCGGCAAAGAAGAAAAGGCTTTTTACAATGTTTCGATAGCCTATGAAAAGGAAGTTATTTTAATAGTTTCAAGGGCTTTGCAGAAATCCGATATTATGCGCGCGATAATTGAAAACGCGGGACCCTCTACCGAGGCGGGAGCGATAGTTTTTTCGCTGCCTGCAAGCGAGGTTGCGGGATTTGGAATGTTTGAAGATACAAGCGGTGAAGAAAAATGAGTTACCTTATAAATCCAAAGGCGTTTTCCGCCGTTTTCACAGTGCCCGCCGCCGTTGCGGACAAGCACTTAAAACTTGCGCGCGGCGAGCATATAAAGGTGCTGCTTTATATTATGAGGAATATGTCGGTAAACCCGAATAACGCCGAGATTGCCGCCGCCACGGGGCTTTCGGAATATGATGTGGCGGAAGCGCTGCTTTACTGGGAGGGCGCGGGAATACTTATGCCCGACGGAAAGCCCGCAGAAAAAGCGGAAGTGAAAGCCCCCGCCGTAAAGCAAAATGCCAAGCCCGACCGCGCGGACGTTGCGCGGCGCGGCGCAGAGGATGAAAAAATACGCTACCTGCTTACCGAAACGCAAATGAAGCTCGGCAGAAATTTAAAAACAAACGAAACAAGCACGCTTGTTTGGCTTTATGACGATTTGGGGCTGGATGTTTCGCTTATACTTATGATAGTGCAGTATGCCGCAGCGCACGGCAAGGCGCGAATCAGCTTTATTGAATCCACCGCGACCGACTGGGTAAACCGCGGGATTGACACAATAGCCGAAGCCGATAGGGAGCTTAATAAAATGGCCATGAGTGAGCAGGCGTGGGGCATAGTTTGCTCCGCTTTCGGGCTTGAAAAGCGAAAAGCCAGCAAAAACGAATTAAAACTTTCGCTTATGTGGGTTGATGATTGGAAAATGTCCCGCGAGATGCTCACGGCGGCATATAACGCCTGTGTGGACGGTATATCGAAATTTGATATGAAATATGTTTCCAAAATATTGGAAAACTGGCACGAAAAGGGCTACAAAACGCCCGATGATATTGAAGAAAAGAAAAACAGCGGCGGAGAAAAGGAAAGCTTTGCCGCATATGATATAGACCTTTTTGAAAAAATGCTTAACAGCGACTGAGGGTAATACGGAATGATTATTAAAGAGGATATATACAAAAAAGCGTTTGAGGCTAAAAAAAACGCACTGAATGAAAAAAAGGCGCTGCGAAGCTCGGCAATTGCGGCGGCATATAATGCTGAACCTCGGCTTACCGAAATTGACCGCTCGTTATCGGCTATAGGCGCGTCGCTCGCTATTGCTGCGCTGTCGGGCGGGGATGTTACCGACCTTAAAAAGCGATCCGAAGCACTCTCACGCGAAAAACGGGTGCTGCTCGATAAATTCGGAGTACAGGATATAAAGTACGATTGCCCGCTCTGCTCGGATACGGGCTATGCCGGCGGTAAGATATGCGACTGCGTAAAGCACTTGGTGTCAGCGTTTATTGCCGAAGAAATGAGCGAGGAAATGCCGCTCGGCACATCTCGTTTTGATAATTTTGATTTAAAATATTATCCCGATAAGGATACAAAAGAGGGCAACCCGCGCCGAAGAATGACGGCTATATTAAAGGCCTGCCGAGAATACGCGCTTAAATTTGACCCGAAAACCTCGGGTAATCTTTTATTTATGGGCAGCGCGGGGCTTGGCAAAACTCACCTGACCTTAGCGCTTGTAGGCGAGGTTATAGAAAGGGGCTTTATTCCGGTTTACGGTGCGGCGGAAAATCTTTTTTCGCAAATAGAAAAGGAAAAATTCACAGGTGAAAACCGCGGAGCATACGACGCTATGATAAAAAGCGATCTGCTTGTAATAGACGACTTGGGCGCGGAAATGGCTACGTCCTTTTCAAAATCGGCGCTATATAACCTTGTTAATACGCGTCTGCTTGCAAACCGCCCTACCGTGATAAACACCAACCTTACAATGAAGGAAATCGAAGCGCGCTATACGCCGAGAATATCCTCGCGGCTTATAGGCAGCTTTGACGCGTATAAATTTATAGGCCCCGATATACGGCAGCAAAAGGCTGTTGAAAAAATGGGTAAATAAGGAGTAATAACTTTTGTGTATAAAAAAATATGCCGCAGGAGAATATGACGTTGCGGTTATAGGCGGGGGTCACGCCGGAATTGAGGCGGCTCTCGCGGCGGCTCGGCTCGGCTGCAAAGCAATTATGTTTACAATAAGCGTTGATTGGATAGGCAATATGCCCTGCAACCCCTCAATCGGGGGCACCGCAAAGGGTCACCTTGTAAGGGAAATTGACGCGCTGGGCGGCGAAATGGGCAGGGCGGCTGATAAAAACACGTTGCAAAGCCGTATGCTCAACCGCGGCAAAGGCCCTGCGGTGCACTCTCTGCGCGCACAGATTGACCGCCGCGCTTACAGCGGCTATATGAAGCACACGGTTGAATTACAGGCAAATCTTGACGTTAAGCAATGCGAGATAACCGATATATATTCAGAGAACGGCATATGGCACTGCATAACAAAGCTGGGCGCGGATTTTTCCTGCCGCACGGTAATTCTTGCAACGGGAACGTTTCTTGCGGGCAGGGTATATGTGGGCGAGGTAAACTACCCGTCGGGTCCCGACGGCAATTTCCCCGCGACCGATTTAAGCTTTGCGCTTAAAAAGCTGGGGCTTCCGCTGCGCCGCTTTAAAACGGGAACGCCCGCGCGCGTGCTTAAAAGCAGTATTGATTTTTCAAACACCGAGGTGCAGGAGGGCGACGAAACGGTTACGCCCTTCAGCTTTTCAACAAATACCCCGCCTGAAAACACCGTTGTTTGCCATATGGCGTATACAAACGATGAAACAAAGCGGGTAATACTTGAAAATATAAACCGCTCGCCGCTGTATGCGGGCGTTATTGAGGGGGTAGGCCCGCGCTACTGCCCGAGTATCGAGGATAAAATTGTCCGCTTTGCGGATAAAAAGCGTCACCAGTTTTTCATTGAGCCGTGCGGCGCCGAAACCGAGGAAATGTATTTGCAGGGGCTTTCCTCATCACTTCCGGAAGAGGTGCAGACTGCGCTTTACAAAACCGTTCCCTGCCTTAAAAACGTTAAAATAATACGCAACGCCTATGCTATTGAATATGATTGCATAGACCCGCTTGCAATGCGGGCAACTCTTGAAATGAAGAATTACCCCGGGCTTTACGGCGCGGGGCAGTTTAACGGTTCTTCGGGCTACGAGGAGGCGGCGGCGCAGGGGCTTGTTGCGGGAATAAACGCGGCGTTAAAGGTCAAGGGGGAAGAGCCGCTTGTGCTTTCACGCGCTTCATCTTATATAGGAACGCTGATAGACGACCTTGTAACCAAGGGCTGCTCAGACCCCTACCGTATGATGACCTCGCGCAGCGAGTACAGGCTGCTTTTGCGGCAGGATAACGCCGACGAGCGCTTAATGCCGATAGGGCATAAATTAGGGCTTGTAAGTGATGACACATATTCCGCCTATATAAAGCGCGAGGAGCAGAAAAATGCGGAAATCGGGCGCTTAAACACGGTGTTTTTAGCACCCGGTGAAGAAATAAACGCTCTGCTTGAAAGCGCGGGCACTGCGCCGCTTAGTACGGGTATACGCCTGTCCGAGCTGATAAAGCGCCCGCAGGTAAGCTATGATATGTTAGCCCCGTTTGATAAGGAAAGACCCCCTCTTTCGCACAGCGTGCGTGAAAAGGTTGAGGTGGAAATAAAGTACGAGGGCTACATAGCGCGGCAAAAGGCGCAGGTAAACGAAATGCTGCGGCTTGAGGGTAAGAAGATTCCCGAAAATATAGACTATAACGACGTTTACGGCCTGAGGCTTGAGGCGCGTGAAAAGCTCAACAAGGTGCGCCCGGCGGATATAGGTCAGGCTTCGCGCATTTCGGGGGTAAGCCCGGCGGACGTTTCGGTGCTGCTTATATATCTTTCAAAATAAGGGGTTTTAATTTATGTTGAAAAAGGGTAAGCTTTATATAATAGGGGATAGCTACTCAACCTTTGAGGGCTGCATACCCGAGGGCTTTGCCGCATGGTATTTTTCGGGTGGGACTGACGCTACCGACGTTACCGAAAAAACCGAAACATGGTGGCATATGTTAATAAGCAAAACCGGTATGCCGCTGCTTTTAAACAACAGCTGGTCGGGCACTACAATATGCAATACCACATACGACGGCGCGTACTGCCCTGATACCTCGTTTATAGGCAGGTTTGATAAAGCGGCGGCGGAGCTTGCAAAAAATCCGCCCGAGGTGCTCATTATCTTCGGCGGCACAAACGACAGCTGGTCGGGCGCCCCAGTGGGAAGTATACAGTGGGAAAACTGGACAGACGAGGATTTAAAAAAGGTGCTGCCCGCGTTTTGCTATTTGCTTTGCAGGGTGAAAAAAGTGCTGCCGAAAACGCAGACGGCGGTAATAATAAACACCGAGCTAAACCCTGAAATAAAAAACGGACTGACAGCCGCCTGTGAAAAGCAGGGAATAGAATATATTAAACTTGAAAATATAAGCAAGCAGAACGGTCACCCCGATAAAGAGGGTATGAAGCAGATATGCAGTCAGGTTTTAAGCCATTTTTCCTAGGAGTAATGTATGTTAAGACTTTTGCGCCTTTTAAAAAATTATAAAAAGGAATGTATATTAGGGCCGCTCATTAAGCTTATAGAGGTTATTTTTGAGCTTACCGTGCCGCTTGTTGTGGCGAAAATAATCGATAACGGCATAACGGCGGGGGATAAGCCCTATATTTTAAAAATGTGCGGCGTGCTGGCGCTTTTTGCGGTAGGAGGGCTTTTGTGCGCAGTAGTGGCTCAGTATTTTTCGGCAGAGGCGGCGGTGGGCTTTGCGACCGATATTCGCAGTAAGCTTTTTTCGCATATAGAAAGCCTTTCGTTTTCGCAGCTCGATTCGCTCGGCGCTTCAACCCTTATAACCAGGCTTACTGGGGATATTAACCAGGTGCAGACGGGTACAAACCTTACTCTGCGCCTTGTTTTGCGTTCGCCTTTCGTAGTTTTCGGCGCGGTTATAATGGCGTTTACCGTAGACCCCGGCTCGGCGGTGGTATTCACGGTGGCAGTGCCTGTGCTGGCGGCGGTTGTGTTTGCGGTAATGCTTGTTTGTATTCCGCTGTATAAAAAGGTGCAGCAGCGGCTGGACGGTCTGCTCGGTAAAACGCGCGAAAACCTGCTCGGCACGCGCGTTATAAGGGCGTTTTGCAAAGAAAACGAGGAAATTTCCGATTTTGATACCAAAAACGAGCTTTTGAACAATATGCAGATAAAGGTCGGTAAAATATCGGCAATTATGAACCCCGCAACCTTTGCGCTTGTAAATTTTGCGGTTATTGCGCTTATTTACACGGGCGCTCTGCGTGTGGGCTCGGGCAATATGAGCAGCGGCGACGTGGTGGCGCAGTATAACTATATGTCGCAAATTTTAATTGAGCTTATAAAGCTTGCAAGCCTTATTATCAGCGTTACAAAATCGGTAGCCTGCGGCAACCGTATTCAGGCGGTGCTGGATATTAAGCCCGAAATGCAATCGGGCACCGTGACCGATGGCGAAAAGCAGGACTGCTCGGTAGAGTTTAAAAACGCTACACTTTCCTACGGCAGCGGCGAAAGCGCGCTTGACAGCATAAATTTAAGGCTTGAACGCGGCAAGAACTACGGAATAATAGGGTCAACAGGCTCGGGCAAAACCTCGCTTATAAACCTTATTCCGAGGTTTTATGATGTTACGGACGGCAGCGTTTGGGTTGACGGGCAGGACGTAAGGGATTACGATATTAACGCGCTGCGCGCAAAAATAGGCGTTGTGCCGCAGAAAAAGGTGCTTTTTAAGGGCACTGTAAGGGATAATATTTTAATGGGCAACGAAAACGCGACAGATGATGAAATCTGGCAGGCGCTGACCGCCGCGCAGGCGAAAAATATGGTTGAAGAAAAGCAAGGTCAGCTTGATTACGAGCTTGAGCAGGACGGCAGAAATCTATCGGGCGGGCAAAAGCAAAGGCTTACCATTGCGCGCGCGCTTGTGCGCCGCCCCGAAATTTTAATACTTGATGACGCTTCAAGCGCCCTTGACTACGCTACAAGCGCCGCTTTGGATACAGCGCTGCGCTCGCTTGAATTTAGACCCACCGTAATAACCGTTTCGCAGCGCGTTTCGGCTATCAGGGGGGCGGATATGATAATAGTGCTTGACGAAGGGCATATAGCGGGCACAGGTACCGATAAAGAGCTCAGAGAAAATTGCGAGGTATACAGGGAAATATGCGCGTCCCAGCCTGACGTGGAGGAAGAGCAATGAAAAACAAATCTGTTTTAATGCGGGTTGTGGCTGATATCGGGCGGTCAAGAGCGCTTATAGCGGTTTCGCTGCTGCTCTCTGCCGCAAGCGTGGTGTTTAACCTGTATATTCCAGTGCTGGCGGGCGACGCAATTGACGGAATGACGGGCGGCAAGGTAGATATGGCGGTAATTACGCCCGCGCTTATTAAAATTTTCATCTGCGCGGCGGCGGGCGGCGTTTTGCAGTGGATAATGAGCATTATCAATAATAAAATTGCATACGACACCGTTAAAAACATTCGCAGCCGCGCGTTCAGCCATATACAAAGGCTGCCCGTGGCGTATATCGACAGACACCCCTACGGCGATATTGTAAGCCGCGTTATAGCCGATGCCGAGCAATTTGCCGACGGACTTATTTTAGGCTTTTCGCAGCTTTTTACGGGCGTTATAACAATAGCCGTAACGCTTATCTTTATGCTGACGATTTCCCCCGTAATAACACTTATTGTGGTGGTACTCACGCCCATTTCGCTTTTCACCGCGCGGTATATTGCAAAAAGCACCTACGATATGTTTAAAAAGCAGAGTGAAACACGCGGCGAGCAGACCGCGCTTATAAACGAAATGATTCAGAACCAAAAAACCGTTCAGGCGTTTTCCTATGAAAAAAGGGCGAACGAAAGGTTCGGCGAGGTAAACGAACGGCTCAGAAAATATTCGCTGCGCGCGGTGTTCTTTTCTTCACTCACCAAC
Source organism: uncultured Oscillospiraceae bacterium (assembly GCA_905193585.1). GTDB lineage: Bacteria > Bacillota > Clostridia > Oscillospirales > Acutalibacteraceae > UBA737. Next base: position 5,560 of record CAJJPG010000009.1, on the reverse strand, counting down.
CCAACAACACGGTTTATAAATAACCTTATATATGCGGCGGTGGGGCTTTCGGGCGGATTTTTCGCAATAAAGGGAATGCTCACGGTGGGCGGCTTTGCCAGCTTTTTAGCCTACTCAAACCAGTATACAAAGCCGTTTAACGAAATATCGGGCGTTGTAACCGAGCTGCAAAACGCGCTTGCCTGCGCGGCACGGCTTTTTGAACTGATTGACGAAAAACCTGAAATTTCGGATGCGGGTAACGCAGAACTTGAAAACCCGCGCGGGGATGTTTCGTTCAATGATGTTGCTTTCTCTTATAATAAGGATAAAAAGTTTATAAGCGGCTTTGATTTTTCAGCCCCTGCGGGCAAAAAAATAGCCGTGGTAGGCCCCACGGGGTGCGGCAAAACCACGCTTATAAATCTGCTTTTAAGGTTTTACGATGTTGACGGCGGCTCAATCACCGTGGACGGAACGGACATAAGAGACATTACTCGCCGCAGCCTGCGCGAGCATTTCGGAATGGTCTTGCAGGATACCTGGATTAAAAACGGCACGGTGCGGGAGAACATTGCCTTCGGTAAAGCGGACGCGACCGATGAGGAAATCATAGCCGCGGCAAAGGCGGCGCGCGCGCATGGGTTTATTAAAAGGCTTGAAAAAGGCTACGATACCGTTATTGCGGACGATGACGGATTGTCGGAGGGTGAACGTCAGCTTTTGTGCATAGCGCGCGTAATGCTTTTAAAGCCGCCCATGCTCATACTTGACGAGGCTACATCTTCAATAGATACCCGCACCGAAATAAAGGTGCAGGACGCATTTACGCGGCTTTTGGAGGGCAGGACCTCATTTGTTGTGGCGCACAGGCTTTCAACAATACGCGATGCCGACTGCATACTCGTTATGAAGGATGGCATGGTTTACGAGCAGGGCAGGCATGAGGAGCTGCTCAAAAAGAACGGCTTTTACGCGGAATTATATAATAGCCAGTTTGCGCATAAAAATATATAGACAGTGTTTTATTGGGGTTGAGGGAATGAAAAAACCGTTGATTTTGGCACTTAGCGTTTTTATATCTCTATTGCTTTGCGGATGTACGGCATACTGCTATGAAGATACCGTGAGCGATATGAATATTATGTACGGCAGCTACTTTATGTCAATGTCAGAATACAATCCCGACGGCGCGGCGGTATCCGGCTATGCCTGGGACGGCGACCCGGAAAAAACCGATATAGTGATTCCCGAAAAATACGGCAAACAAAAGATAAAATGCCTAGGCGGTTATTGGGGCAAGGGTGCGCCGCGTCGGTTTTATATTGACAGTGATTCCTATCTCGGTATAAAGAGTGATTTGGACGAAAGAGGAAATGAAATGACCCAGAGAATGAATCCGTCAATGATTGAGCCGGGTACAAAGGTTGTATATACCGATTTCACTATACATTTAAGTAAATATATTGAGAAAATTTATGCCCGTGTGGACGCAACAGTGTATACGGTTGACGGAGAGAAAACCGCGTATTGCCCGCGGGTGAGCATTATTTGCGATGAGGATAACAAGACCTTTTATTCAAAGGACGGAAAGCTGTATTACCGACAGGACGATACGCTTGTGGACGGATTCCTTTATGCGGATAACGGTCAGACAAAGTGAGAATAATTTTATAATATCATAAAACATAACCGACAAATGAGACTGCAATATTGCCGTCAGGCATTTGCGCGGGACTTATTGAAAATTTATTTTTGAGCCATAAACGGTGCGATGGCACATTTTCTATTTTTACCTTGGCGTGTATTTGGTACACCTGTTCCGCTCTTGCAATTTCAATTATTCTTTGAATCATTTGCGTTCCTATGCCGCGGCAGCGCAGCTCCGGCTCAAATACGGTAATATAGTTGATAAACATTTCTTCCGCCTCTACGGGGGCGGAAATTTTTCTTTTATGCGCCAAAAGAAAACCCACAATGTCATTCCCATTTTCGGCAATAACAAGCCGCCCGTCTCCGAAGAAAAATTTGTCAAGACCGTGGTGGTTGTTCAATAGTTTTTGTTTGTCGTTTTCAGTGCCTAAACGAATTTTTATTTTATCGGTTTTCATCTCTTATGCTCCCGTTAAAACCGAAACTGTTTTCATCTTGAAATTGATTGAACAGTTTACAAAGCTCCTCAAGACTTGTATTATCATTAACAGTTATTTTCCCGTTAATTATAAAAGTTTTTGTATTACAATTCATTCCCGAATTTAATCTACACATAGCCTCATACATTGCCACTTTGTTAGAATCCCATTTTAGTAGTTTTCGACCCACATCATACGGCAGCCATTTATATTCGCAGTGTTCGTGTGAAATGGTAGGGTCGGCGTTGCACTCAAACGCAAAGCTGTATTCGGGTATAACAAAGATATTTTTGTCCCAATGCGCGCGCATGGTTTCCGTCACAATTTCCGCCGGAACGAAAGCGACACTTTTAAGTTCGGTGAGTTTTTCGGCTGTCACGCCGGTTTCTTCCTTGATTTCGCGCAGGGCGGCGTCCGACGGTTTTTCGTTATTCTCACCGCCGCCGGCAATAAATTGCCAAATGTCAGAGTCTGCGCGACGAAACACGCAAAAGCACAATTCACCTTTTATAAAACGGTAGGGAACGGCTAAAATCTGAAACGGAGCGCGCATTTTTATTCCTCGCTTTCGGCTTTCAGGCTTTCAATTTCGGTCGAGAGCTTATCAAAATGCGTCTGCACTTCGTCTAAAATCGCTTTCGCGTCCAGTGCCGCGCATTTTATGTCTTCTATGCGGCAATCTAAATCGTCGGCTCTGTCCTCAATATTGTCAATGTCATCTTCGTTTCCATTTGCGCAAATGGCGATTGGGCAATCGGAAAAGGCTACATTGTTTCCGTCACCGGAAATTTCCACACTGTCAAGCGGCACATTTTCAAGCGCAACATTTGCTCCGTCACCGAGAATTTGCAGCATATTTATATTAGAATTATTAAACGATACATTTGCTCCATCGGAATAAATCATCATATTTTCCAGCTTTTCTTCAAGCTCTGAAATTCTTTTCTCAAGCTCTGCTATTCTGTTTTCCATTCAAATCATCCTTTCGTTTTTGCACGGCGTTTTTCCGAAACTCTGCCGGGGCGGCGCCGGTTTGGGATTTAAAAACACGGCTGAAATGCTGAACGGTTTTAAAGCCTGTCATATTCGCAATATCTTTTATCGGCACGCTTGTAAATTCAAGCTGCTTTTCGGCAACGGTTATACGGTATTTCATAAGGTATTCTATTGCCGTAAGCCCCAGTTCCTCTTTCATCAGCGCCGTAAGCGTTGTGTGGTTCATTCCAGCGGCTTTTGCTATATCGGGTAGCGTAATGCTTTCATCAAATCGACTTTCGATATACAATACCGCGTCGCGCAGCTTTGCGTTTTTTATAATAGGCGTATTGTCCGATTTTTGGTGAGTTACACCGTACCCAATCAGCCCGTACATACGCTCTAAAGCAATAATAATTTCCATAAAATACGAGCGCCCTCGGCAGGACCAGTACCAGTCGCGCTGATTTTGAAGTTCCTCTTGCATAAACTCTGCCGCCTGCGTGATTTTATCCAACTGCGCCTCGGCTATGGGTATAACATAAGCCTTATCGGTAAACGGCTTTAACAAAAACAAATCGTGCGTTGAGGCATTATCTACGTACTCTTTTTTTCGCAACAGTTCAAAGGACATATTAACATTTAAAAATTCGGGATGAAAGTAAATACAGGTATACTGTGCTTTTTGCTTTGAAATAAGAACAGGGTTTTGCGTTTCGTCAAAGCAGATAAACGCCGGTGCTGCGGTGCAAAACTGCTCGTTTTCTACTTTAAATTCCAACTTACCGGCAGTCAGAATGATCAGCAAAAAGCATTTGTCTTTTATGTCAATGTTTCGAAGTCGGTCATTTCTAACGCACTCAATTTTTGCAACCTTACCTTCGTTGTATTTCCTGCCTACCGTTATGTGCTGCATACTTTTCCCACCTTACCGAAATTATTTTAACATAATACGGCAGACTGTACAACAGTAAATCTTTGTCCGATTGACAATATCTTTTATCTGATTTTAAATATCGGTTGATTACTCAAAAACAATATGTTATAATTTGTTTGTAAACGGGGACGGCACCCATAACAAAAAACAGCTTTACATCATTTACACAGGGTATGATACCCATAGAAAAAAACATTATTGTAGTGGATGAAAAAGGAAATGAATACGAAGCGACCTACCCTAAAAGGGCGAAGGGTCTTGTTAAAAACGGCAGGGCGCATTATATAGAAGAAAACAAAATATGCTTGCTGCACCCGCCGAATTTGAAATCGGAGGATAATGATATGCCAGACACAAAGGCGGCGAAAGCTAAAGATAAATTAACAATTAAATATGTTCTTGATAAAGCGGAACAAATAATAAATGACACAGAATATATTCACAGTGCGTTAGAGCAGCTTGCCCTAATGCCGAAATCCGACCCCGGCGATATTGCGGGTCAGGAAAAAGCAAAAGCCATAGGCGAGATTGTTCGTTGCAGGGAAGCAACAAACCAACAAGCGCTGAAATTTTATGAAAAAATGTATGATGATTTAACCGATAAGAAAACCTTAAAGGACAAGGCTCTTGCAGCGCTTGAAAAATGTTCGGGGAATGATGAACAAATGGAAAAATTATCCGGCATAATGACCGAAATAGGGTTTTTAGAAGAATAGAATAAAGGTCTGAGTTTCGGCGGCGAGGGGTAGCCTTCGCCGCCGTTGTATTTTATTTGAGGTAAAAAGTAAAAATCCCGCTCACTTTTGTGAACGGGATTTTTGGTGGAGCATAGCGGGATCGAACCGCTGACCTCTACACTGCCAGTGTAGCGCTCTCCCAGCTGAGCTAATGCCCCAAATTTTTGCCCTCTCTCTGACGGCAAAGGTATATTACCACAAGAGAGGACAAATTGCAAGTCTTTTTTTAAAAAATTTTCATTTTATTTTTTCTTTGAGGTTTTGTGTGAAAATCTTTATTCCGTAACCGCTATTTTAGACTTCTTCCACCTGCCGGTTTGGATATACACAACGCCGATAATCGCCGACACAATGGGAGCAAATCCCATGGCAGCCGCAATTCCCGTAAGCCCCATGTTAAGACCCCAGCTCATGGAGAAAATATAGGCCATGGGCACGCGGAACACAAAGGCGTTTATGGCCGAATTCACAAGAGAAAACATGGTGTGCCCCGACCCGGTTGCAAGTCCGTTTGTGCAGAAGAAAACGCAGGCAAAAAGATAGTCAAAGCTGCAAAGGGAAATATACTTGGCACCGATTTCCACACATTGCTCGTAAAGCTCAAGGTCGGTTCCCGAAAGAGAGTTTTTATTAAGGAAAATACCCATTATCTGATTCGGGAAAAGATTTACAAGCCCGAAAACCACCACCGAAAGGGCAAGAGCAAAGCCCATACCAATCCACATGGTCTTTTTTGCGCGGTCGTATTTTTTCGCGCCGATATTCTGTCCCGCCATGGAGGAAATGGACGAGGAAAGGGC
>CAJJPG010000008.1 GCA_905193585.1 uncultured Oscillospiraceae bacterium | reverse complement strand
GGACAAGATAATGAGACAGCCCTATATCTAAATTATGTTTTTATATTTTTGGTTTCTCCACACAAGACACGGGACGGTTAGAAACCACTGAAAAAAGGGGCGATTTCAACAATCTGTCGGGAAGAAAACAGTCACAACCTGACTAATCGGTAAAACAGTCAAATTTGACACCACACGAATATACTTTGCGGTTTACCGCACTAAACTATAACGGGCAATGCAATATTATATAATAGTTTATTCATTGCTGCCAGGGGAATGCTCAAACTTCCATACAACGTTAGAATGAACGCTTATATATTTACGGTAGTCGGCGGGGGAGCGGTTGTAGATGGATTTAAACTGTTTTGAAAAATTACAAATATCGTTGTAGCCCGAAAGCGTCGAAATTTGACTTATTGTTAAATCGGTTGTGGAAAGCAAATGCGCCGCGTAAAATACGCGGTATTGTTTTATGTACTGCTGCGGGGACATACTTGAGTACTTTTTGAAATCGCGGAAAAGCTGAGAAGTGCTGATATTGAAATAATCCGCCATTTTAACAATTGATATGTCCGACTGAAAATTATCCTTAATATAGGTTATCATATGCTCAAAAGAAGCATTTTTTTCGTGGTCAAGCTTAAAATCGGGATTGATAAGCGAAAAGAAACGGTATAAATACGAAATCACCGAAAAATCGTTGCCGTCTGCGGAATATATCGGCAGCAATTCATCCATCATAGCCGAAACATTTTCTTCAAGCGAAAAACTGAATATCGGGAATCGGGCGCTTAAATTGCGGAAAGAAAGAGCGGAAACCGAGTCAGTGCCGTCAAAGCCGAGCCAGCTATATGTCCACGGCTCCTCATTATCCGCGGTGTATTTCGCATGAATACCCGTCGGGATATAGAAGCCCTGACCGGCGCATATATTGTATTTTATATTATGCATTTCGAGTGTGCCTTTACCCTCGGTTACAAAATGCAAAAGATGGTGGTCGCGCGAAATCGGACCGAAATAGTGATTTGGCGCACAAACCTCATTCCCGCACTGCGTGACATGGAGGGCGGAATTAACCGAGAAATCCGGATAAATTGAATACGCGTGATGAAACAATGCCGTCACTCCTTTACAGCCGAATTGCTTTTCAGTTATATTTTAGCAGTCTTATTTTAAAAAGTCAATAGACCGGCATAAAATATGCTAAATCAGTCGGGAAAACAGAGCATTCAAAAAGGGGTGAAATTTGCGGGGGAGGGGGTAATATCAGAAAGTTTGTCAAAATTGTTCTAAATTTGTTAAAATCAAGCTTTATATTCGTCGTATTTAATAAAGGGAATTTTGCTAATTGCTGTAAAATATTTATTTACTATTTGGGAAAAAATCGTAACGGCACAAACTTGCAAGATTAAGACAAATAATTGCAAGATTATATAATGGATTTTTTACACAAAAAGCATTAAAATGTCATTATAAAGGTTTATGAATTATTACTCAGGGGAGGATAACCAATGCGTAAAAAAACAAGAAATATTTTAATAATCGTCATTGCGGCGGTTTTGGTGCTTGCGATTGGAGGCGGGACGACCGCTTGGTATTTTCTAAGTGATGACAATTCGATTGTCACAGAAGCAAAAAAGAAGAAAAGGAAAAAGAAAAAGAAGAAAACGAGCCGCACTTCCTCCAAGGAAAATCCCAATTATGACGGCGACGATTATATTTTCGATCCCGACGATTGGGATCCGGGTCTTGTTACGGATGATGAGGAAGACGAAAACAGCTCAGATGAAACGGAATCTCAGTCGCCGTATGAGGTTGATTTGGATTACGTAGAGCCGTTGCCCGCCAATCAGCAGATAGCGTTTCAGACGTATCATTACGAAATGGACGGCTGGGACGAGGTTACAGGCGAATCGCAGTTCAAGGTATTTAATTATTATTACTGCTCCGATATCGTCACCTTAAAGAAAATCAAGGAAGCGGGCTGTATGGCGTGGCTCGGAATAGGAAATCCGTTCGGCGGCGATTATGAGAACACCGAAATACCCGAGCAATGGATTGAAAACAAAAAAAGTATGGTCGACGCTATCAAGGCGGCGGGACTTTGGGACGCAGTCGCGGGCTTCCACGGCGAGGAGCTTATGCTCGGAATGTCGGGCGAGCAGTTCCGCATTATTACAAAGTATTTAAGCGATACATATCCGGGTAAAAGAATTTACTGCGTTCTGTCTTTATATGAGATAGATGGCGCCGCGCCCGACAGAACAATTGACCCGATGACCTACCGTACCTACGGCTATGTTACCGACATGGGCTACGACTGGTACGACACCAACGATTATAATAAGCACAGGGAATATGTTATGAAAATGCTGGAGGGCGTCGGCAGAAAGAACGTCCGTATCTGGCTTTTCCCGACTACATACAGGCGCTTTAATGAACGCACCGCTGAGTACTGCTGTGAAAGCCTTGATATGTGCTACAGACTGCTTATGGACTTGAAGGACGAGGGCTATATCCCCGGCGGACTTGACTGCTATACTTGGGGCACCTTCGGAGGTGAGGACGGTATGGGACGTCTGTTTGATAAGGAAATTTGGGGCGACGAATATGACCTCTTGCGTGACAAAATGCGCGAGATAGGGCAGAAGATTCTGAACGACAGCTACCGTTATAAAGAAAAAATGAACTAACGCGGTATTAGTTACGGCAAATCGGCGAAAGCCTTAAAAAATATTTATTAAAGGAGAATAAAAAATGAAAGCAAAAAGATTAATCAGTATGTTGCTTGTCCTTGCGATTGTCGGTTCTTTCGCGTCCTGCCGCAAGAATCCGAAGTCAGACGGCGGCAGCGATTACGATTCCGATTACAGCTCGGACTGGTATGAGGAAGAGGGCGAGGGCGATGACGGAACAGACGCATCAAACACCTCGGGCGGCAGTAAGGGAGGAACCGCTTCGGGTACGAACGGCGGAACAAACTCCGGCTCAAAGAACCTTGAGGGGAATACATATTTAAGCGGTTTCCCGATTGTAAAGAAAAAGGAAAACCTTAAGATTATGGCGATAACCCGTGCTTCGGATATCGGTGACACCAATAAATCCCAGTTCACCAAAACCTATTCCAAAATGACGAATATCGACATCAAGTTTGACCTTGTAACCGACGAAGCGATGTCTCAGCGCAAGACGCTGGCTCTCCAGAGCGGCAATTTGCCCGATATATTCGCCAGCGGCTGTAAGATTACAGATCAGGACGTTCAGCAGTACAGCTCCGAGGGCGTGTTTGTTGAAATAACCAAGGATATGCTTAAAAAGTATGCGCCTAACATTCACAAGTTCTATGATGATTACAAAATGTGGGATTTGGTAAAGGCAACTGACGGTAAAATGTATTCCATTGCAAGCGGTACGCAGGACTTTAACTATGACCAGCATTATCTCTGGATAAACAAGACATGGCTTAATAAGTTAGGTCTTTCCATGCCGCAGACGATGAAGGATTTTTATAATGTTTTGCAAGCCTTTAAGACGAAAGATCCCAACGGCAACGGTCAGAAAGATGAGATTCCTTATGCTACATGGTCGTCGGGCGGATTCTTCACACAGCCGTGGGGCGTATCGGTGGGAACTTTTGTCGCTCCGAACGGCAAGGTGACCTACGGCGGCGCTACAGAAAATCTGAAAAACTGCGCGACCTTCTGGAACAAGGTTTACAAGGAAAATCTTGTAGATAAGAATACAATAGACAACTGGGCGGGCGACAACGCCGCGTTCAAGACCCTGATTTCAAGCGGTAAGGTCGGCGCGTTCTTTTGGGGCTGGCCGTCCCAGCTCAGCGATGAGCTTTTGAAGCAGTATGTCATCTGCCCGTGGCCGACCTCGGGCGAGGATAACGGAGAGTATTATCCCGTTTATACTAATGTTATGAACAACTTTATCCCTGACGGTTTCTTTATCACCAAGGCGTGCAAAAATGTTCCTGCGGCGCTCCGCTTCCTTGATTATCTCTACACCAACGACGGTTATATGTTGTCTTGCAACGGTAATCCCGGCTACCTTTACACAAAGGTGAACGATACTACCTACAAGTCTACAGGCAAGGTTGCTTCTTCAACCGATCTTTTAGGACCTAAATGGACATTGAGAGGTCGTTATTTCTTAGTCGGCGCGACCTTCGAGCAGGCGGACTCTTATATTAATCAGCAGCGTAAGGCGGCGGATAAGGTAATGGCAGACCGCGTTAAGAAGTATAACCAAAAAACTATGTCAAACGCCTTCAAGAACAAAACCGAGGTTAAGAGCATTAACCAGTACAGCACCTATTTTGACAGTATGAACTTTACTTATATTGAGTATGTCAAGGGAAGCAAGAGCTTAACTTCAGACTGGACGGCAATGGCAAACGTGCTTAACAAGAAGGGATTAAGTAAGTATCTTTCCGCATGGCAGACCTATTATGACAGGGTTTCAAAATAATAAACGTGTGATTTGACAGTCGTAACGCGCAAACGGCGGGGGGCGGAGGTTACCCGTCCGCGGTCTTAAATATATTACGGACGGAAAACGGTCGCCCCCTTACGAGTGGAAAACGGTTATCATTAACAGCTTATTATTTTAAATAATAAAAAACAGGAGGAATACCAATGAAAAAAACAGCATTTCTAAAGCGTCTTCTTTCCGTTGCAACCGCGTCTATGCTGCTGGCTTCGGCTTGCAGTACGCTGTTCACTGCGTCGGCTGAAACCACGTCGGACACCGAAACGGCTATTCAAACCTATCAGCTTTTAGACACGGAAAATTACAAAGCCGGCTGGAACACCGACGGGGTTGCGCAGAACAACCTTATGACCGATGTTGTATCGGGCAAAACGCTAAACCGTGTTTCGGCAAATTACGATCCTTCGGGCGAGGTAAGGGTCCATATCGACTGCAAAACGCCTGAGGAGGCAGGGCTTGAGCTGTCCGCCGTTCATTCCGTCGCATATTATTTCAAGAATGACGCAAGCAAGGATCTTACCGTAAATTTCCAGAATTTTACCGATAAGCCTATTGAGGGCGGTTGGCTTACCGCTTTCGGCAGACTTATGAACTGCACGGTTTATCTTGTGCCGTCAGACGGCGACCTTGCTAAAGCTACCGCGAGCGATATCTACGGACAAGTCAAAATCCCCAAGGACTTTGAGGGTTATGTGGTTTATGATACCGACACAAGATCACAAGGAGCATCGGGTAACGATTACGACCTTCTGACCGGCGAATATACCTTCGGCTCCGCAATGGCGTTCACCGTTCCCGACGGTATACTTAAGGGCGGCGACGTTTTCTATTACGGCGAGATAAGCGCAAGCACAGGCACGGCAAAGGAATTTATTTCCTCTGTCAACAGTGCGGCTGTCTATCGGTATCCGCTTGTTACGGGCGTTAGCTGGGGGCTTGATAATGTCACCGTTGATGAAACCGACCCCGATAACAAGATTTTCACCGGCAATATGCCCACCGGCAGAAATCAGTCGGGATTTGATCAATTCGGATTTTTCAATAAAAACATTAAGGCAGACTACGGTACAGACCCGTCCGAAATCACGGCTTGTTCTTTCTATGTTAAAAATCCGGGCGGTCACGGCGATGTTAAGTTAAGGCTTGGCAATTACTCTAACTGGAAATTCTTTGATTGGACATGGTGGGATTATTATGATATTAATACCGGCTCCTTTACAAGAAATTACGGCGAAGTTATTACCGTACCCAAGGGCTTCGAGGGTTATGTAGTATTCGACGTAAGACAAACCGCAGAGGGCAACCCCAATTCAAAATACGCCGATATTTTTAACGGCGGTACCCTTTGGTTCCATGAGGGGCAGGACGCGTCGGTCGGCGGTCTTAAAATAAGCATAGGTTCTGTTACTGCATGGACCGGCAATTATCAGAATGTTAAACAGGCATTGGTTGAAAAATCAAATGTTCTGTCTGCTCCAATGCAAGATTGGGCTGGGGAAACTATTGAAGTCAGCGGAGTTTCTCCCGATGGCAATTGCAGACAGTATAAAGCTGCTGAGGTAAAAGATGGTTATCCGATGTACTTTGGTTCAAATAATACACAGCTTGGCGAATACGCTTTCTCAAATGATTTTGTTTCTAAAAATGAAGCTGTGGCTGTATGGTTTAAAAACACTTCGGCAAATGCTCTTGAACTCGGTATGTTTGACGAGGAAGACGGCTGGACGGATATAACGCCCTCTTACAGACTTTTCGATACCGTAAATCAGACAATTACAGGAGTTAAAAGCGGATCAATTACTGTCCCCGCAGGCTTTGAGGGTTATATCTTTGTTCTGCTCGATTCTACCCAAACAATAAAAGACGGCATTACAAAAACCTGGAAGCAGCGCGTTGCCGAAGGCGGATATATGAAATCTCCCGCCTTTAATGCCCGTCTCTCTGATTTACAGGTCGGCGAAAGCTATTATATCGGCAATCTTACATATGTAAAATCGGTTGACGAATTTATCGAGAGCAGACTTGAAGTCACTCTTGAGGGCGACGCTAATAAGGACGGCTCCGCCGACATTCTTGACCTTGTACGCTTAAAGAAAAACGCCGCAGGAATTTCGGAAGCAACAGTCTATGTTCCTAATATCAGCTACGGCGGAAATAACGACACAACCGCAGCGACAACGGTTTCAAACCTTAGAAAACAGCTTTTAGGCGCCGAATACCAAAAGGCTGCCGTTTCCAAAGAGGTACACGACAGACTTCTTCCTCCGGCAGAGCTTAAAAAAGATACCGTAACATCCGCTAACAGTCAGGTAGGTTTTTCAATTTATAATTTGACAGTAGGCGACTGGGACAAGGTTTACGGCTCCGAAAAAGCTGAGAGCGACTTTATTAACTACTATCCCGGAAATGACATATCCGACGTCCGCACCGCTAAGGAGCGCGACGCCGCCGCTTGGATAGGGGTCTGGGGAGCATACTTTAACAATGCAGACGGTTACGAAAATAAACGTGCCAATCTCGATAAGTATGTTAATACTCTTAAAGCCGAAAAGCTCTGGAACACCGTTGCGGGCTTTGAGTTTGAGGAAATCACAGGCGCTACAAACGACGATCCCGGCAAGCTTGCACAGTTTAAGGAATTAAGCGAATATCTCTATACCAAATATCCCGAAAAACGTCAGTTTGCTGTTTTGGCTGTCGCTGAGGTACATCAGGCGGCGGCGGTTGAAAAGGCTTATCAGTATGTAACCGATATTGCCTTTGACTGGTATCATCCAACTGAAAAAGAACAAATGAGAACTTTGTTTGAGGAAATGAAGACAAACACCGGTCTTACAAACGCTAAATACTGGTTCCTGCCCGGAGCTTACACAGAGCGTGAACCCTCAGCCGATACTGCAGCTCACGCTTTGACACAGCTTAACATCTGCTATGATCTTTTAATGGAGCAGCCCTTGTCTAACCGCGGCGGTCTTTACCTTTATAACTGGCAGACCTTCTCGAATGAGAACGGTATAGCCTACGGTCTTGATGAGCTCCTCAAAAACGAGAACTACACCGCTGTTAAGGCAAAGATATTTGAGCTTGCCGCAAGCCTTGACGGAACTCCCGAGTTTATTGAAATACATAAGGGCGGAGAAAATGATAATTCATCAGGTACCGAGGACAAGTATTTATGGTTGAACAAAGGGGAGTCAGAAGTCTGGAACACCATTGATACCGCCGAAGTGCAGACGTTAAGTTATTATTTCAAGAATAATTCCGCTGTCGCAACAAGCGCTTTCCTCTGGATAAATCAGGCGTGGTACAAACTTGAGGGAACGGCGTATGCTTATGATATTAACAACGGCTCAATTACTGCTGTTTCCGGTCAATTCAACCTTCCTGCCGGATTTGAGGGATATATCTGCTACGATCTTGCTAACTGTACAATTAAAGTCGATAGCACGGATGTTCCGGCACTTAATAAACTGGTCGATTTCACACAGTACTTTAATTTAATTGCCGCAGGACATTCCACCGAGGTACGCAACTTGTCCTATAGCAAGGAAAGCTTTAAAACGATTGACGCTTACTTTAAGTCTCTGCTTAAGAATGTTGTTGTAAACGACGGTACAAACGGTAATACCGGTTGGGTATGGACAGAATACAACAACGGCACCGCTTCAAGCAGCCGTAAATACACTACCGTTGACGGCGTTTCGCCTGACGGCACGGCATTAAAGCTTAGCTACACCGAAGAAGAGGTTGCAACAATCAAAAATGCCAATTGGGCTGAGGGCGGAATAGACACAAACTTTACCGCAAACCGCGATTTGCTTTCGTCAGCTACAATGCTAAGCTATTATGTAAAGCTTGATAAGGGCAATAACTTCGATGTTAAGTTCGGAATCAGATCTTATAGGACAATAAACGCTCCTGTTACCGTTTATAATCTTAAGACTAAGGAGCTTACAACCTATGCCGCAGGCGCAAGCCTCAATTTCACCGAATTTGAGGGCTATGTAATGTTTGATCTTCGCAGTGCGGCGATTGGAGATGCGAATACTCCGTGGACGGAATATGCCGCAAACAACGACATAACAGGCTTCCAGTTCGATCTTTCCGCTAACAGTCTTGTGAACCGTTCGCTCGTTATTGACAGCGTTACCTTCTCAACCGACTATTATGCTCAGTTGAATGCTATAATGGCTAAATAAATTCCACATTTTTATTTCCCGCCCGTTTCGGGCGGGAAATGAACCGATAAAAAATGCTTTTTTGCATTAAAAAATTGTTTTTCATCGGTTCAGATATTAAAATCAATTTACAGGAGGAATAAGAATGAAAAAATTATCCTTATCGCCGCGCTTTACAAAGCTTACGGCAGCCTTATTATCGGCGGTAATGCTGATAACCGCCTGCGGAATAAATCTGCTTTGCTCCGCCGCGGCAGAGCCCAAAATGTATATCGCTTTTACCGGCGAGCACGATTCAATGGAGGTATATAACGAGGCTTCGGTTTCGCACACCGTTGTGGATAACATTTCGCCCGACGGGAAGGCTGTGGCGTATACCGTTACGAGCTCACCAAATCAGTTTAACGTAAATCTGTTTTTTGATGGCGCGGAGTTTCGGAGTCTTACTCCTAAAACGCTTAGGAGTATGGGCTGTTTCTTCTTTTGGGTAAGCGCTCCCGAGGGTATTAGACTAAGCACACCTATCTTAAAGGACGGAGAGGGAACAGGCTTTAAGGGCGCAATCACCACCTATAACACAACTACAGGCGAGGTTGCGGAGTGCACCGACGACTTTAATCCCTCAGGCTTTGAGGGCTATGTTATGATAGACCTTAAAACAACGAGCTATAATAAGGACTGGGGAGCCGACTATAACCGCAGTTGGTCTGATGTTGTTGATTCGGTGTGCCGGAATGGCAGTAATAATTTCACTACGGCGCTTGTATGGCACGCTCCCGAAGCCGAGGGCAGTCAGATTATTTTCGATTCGATCGGCGTGACGGATAATGTTGCGGACTTTCTTGCGTATCAGAAAACAAGACCGCTTAAGACCAACGCGCCCTCCGCAAGCTCCGTTTCGGGCACCGTTAAGGCGGGCACGCAGATCAAGCTTACAAGCCAGACCGAGGGCGCGGAAATTTACTATACCCTTGACGGCACCGACCCCACAACCAGCAATACCCGCGTTAAATATCAGCTTGATAACCTCGGCAATTCTCCGATTGTTGTAAATGCCATTGTCTCTCTTCGCGCGGTTGCCGTTGCGAACGGCAGATACAGCACGGTCTCAGGCTGGAACTATAATGTGCTTGACCCCAACACACCAAACACCACCCTTGTAAACGACGGCTCTGATTTAGGGCTTACCTGGCATTTTGAAGATCAGTCGGAGTTTACCGTGGTGGACGGAATGGGTCCGTCGGGTAAGGCTTATAAGACGGTCGGACTTGTAAATTCCGGCGCGCAAATTATAGTGTTTAACTTTAATGATGAACTTAAAAAGCTTGACAAAAGCCTGCTTAGTATTCAGGAAACCTTCTCTTTCTGGGTATCTAATATGGACAGTAAGGCGCAGAATTTCTCGTTAACCTTTAACGCCGAGGGCGTGGGCTTTTACGGCACGGTTGTCACCTACAACACGATCACCGGCGAAATCAAGGAACACAACAATGTCGGAGGCGTTGACCTTGCGGAGTTTGAGGGATATGTTATATTCAAGCTTCAGGACGCGAAAATTTCTACCGGCTGGGGAGCGAATAACTATTCCTGGCAGGAATATGTGATAAATAACGATGTGAAAAGCTTCCTTTCATACCGTGCAAACTCAGCTTTCTACGGCAGACAGATACTTTGGGACGATTTCGCCTTTTCAATCAGCTATGATAAGCTGATCAAAGAGCTTGAGGCTAAGCCCCTGCGCACCGCGCCGCCCGCCGCAGACAAACCGAACGGCGCTTTGGCTTACGGCACTCAGGTATTTTTAACCAGCGTGACCGAAAACGCGGAAATATACTACACTCTTGACGGCACAGACCCTATAACAAGCAAAACCCGTATGCTTTATAAGCTTATATTTATGGCGACGGGACTTTACGATTCGCCTATCCGTATTACTAAGGCATGGGACGAACTGAATATTGCTCCCGACGAGGATGGCAAATACACCGTTAAAGCGGTCGCGGTCGCGGAGAATGAGAGCGGCGAGCAGGTTTACAGCGCCGTGCAGACCTTCCAATATTCGCTTGAGCATAAATATGACGGCAAAATGAATGTGGTATTAAACAACGGCGACGGCACGGGCAAAAACAAGATTGGCTGGTACGATTCCTCAATGGTTGACGCGCAGGACGGCGCGGAATATAAACGCGGCGATACAGGCGAAATTGATTTAGGAATGAAATTCACCGTAAATGCTTCCGATAAGGCGTATTTGATTTGGATGAACCTTGATACCTCGGGCTGTGTGGACTCTACAGGCTATAATCAGTTCCACAACATTCAGGCTATAACCTACCGTGTGGAGGTCTCGGGTCTTGCTTCGGATGCGGTTTTCAAAAACGGTTTTGGCTTACAGCGCGAGGGCTGCGGAATAGACGCGACCACCTATGTTATAAGCGATGACGGCAAGGTAAGGAAAAATGCCTCGGGCTCGCTTGCAAACGGCTCTTACACGGTTGTTATGCTGATTGACGATACGACCACCGTAAGCGGCTGGGCGGTTGCCACACAGCCCTTCAGGCAGTATTGCAAAAATAATGAAATCAGCAGTGTGGGCTTTTTTATCGCACAGCAGGAATATGAAAAGGGCTATGAGCACCCCGTTGTTATTTACGACGATTTCCAGGCGCATTTCGACAGTAAATCGCTCCTTGAAGAGCTTGATATTGATGGACTTTTAAAGGATTACGATTCCGGAACGAATGAAAACAGTTCAATGCTCGTCTGTAATGACGGCAGCGGCGCTAAGCTTAACGGCGGTCTTACGAGCTTTAGCGCAGGTCTCGGTCTTGCAACCTCCGACCGTTCTAAAGACGAGCGCTGTCTTGCGGTAACGCTTGACGGAAAGGATTCTTATGTGTCCTTCGGCAGCTTCTGCACCGATATTGACGCTATACTCTGCGACGGCGTGGCTTTCTGGGCGGAAATCCCCGCGGGAACAGGCGCGGTCACTCTGGATTTCAAGCTTGCGGACACCGAAGAAGGGGATACCGAATACTTTAAGTATGCAGATACAAAATGGCATTATCAGATAGACGCTTTCGGCGGCGCCGCCAGAGTATACGGCAAGATTACTCTGCCCGACGGCTTTAGAGGCTGGGTCATTATACCCGGAGACAATTTCCATTATATCGATACTGAGGGCAAGTTTGTCAACGGCGCGGTGGATTACGACAAGCTTTCTGAATTTACCGTATCAATAGCTGGCGGCTCAAACTCAGGCAAAACAATATATCTTGACGACATCAGCATTTACGCAAGCCTTGAGGCTATCATTAAAGCGCACGCCAAGTCATGGAAAACAACAATCCGCTGATACATGTTAGACGGTTTGCTTTACGGATAGTTTCCGGCAGCTGATAATACGAATTTATTTTGGCAGGGGACACCGTATAATCTTGATTTGCTTATATGGTGTCCTCTGCATTTGTATAAGGCAGGCTAAAATGAAGAAAGGAACGAAATAATGAAAAGCAGTTCGGTTGGAAAAATTGTATCCTTGCTTTTGTGCGGTGCAATGCTGACGGGAATACCCGTAAGCGCCGCGCCGACCCTTGCGGAGCGGCTTGACTACAAGGATTATGAGGATTTTTCGGATATTGTTTACGATACGAATTATTACAGCGACTATCACAGCGCTAAAGAGGAAGAATACCCCGCAGAGGGCACAAAGCTTTCGATTGACATATACTCAATATCGTGCGAGGGTGCAAAGCCTGAAATCAAGCAGGACGCGGAAAAAGGCAACGTGCTTTGCTGGCACGAGGATACAAAGGCGCTAAGCAGTACTGTTGAGGTCGCGCAGGCGGGATTTTATAATTTAAGCTTTTCATATTATCCCATAGACGGAAATTCCTTGAGCATCTCCCGCGGGATAAAAATAGACGGAGAATACCCCTTTGACGAGGCTTCGAATTTTGCGCTCTGTCGGCGCTTTGTTGACTCCGACAGACCCAAGGAGAACAATTTGGGCGACGACCTTATGCCGCAGCAGGAGGAGGTCAAAACCTGGCTTCAAGAAAAGATTCGGGACAATCAGGGAGCATACGGCGCTCCGCTTGAATTTTACCTGACGGCGGGCAAACACACGGTGACGCTTGAATATATCGACCAACCGATGCTTGTTTCGGAAATAGCCTTTACCGCGGCAAGTAAGCTTCCAGACTATAAGGAGGCGCTTTCACAGTATAAGGCAAACGGAGCAGAAAATGCAAAAGAAACCGTACGCTTTGAGGCAGAGGATTTTGATCGTATTGTCGGAAAAAGCGCGTCGTCTATTTTAATCGCCTCGGACTCAGACGAAACCCTTACTCCTAAAGCTACCGTAAAAAAGAAATTTAATTTAATCGGCGGTTCTTCCTGGTCTACGGGCGGAGACAGTATTGCCTGGAAGTTAGAAATACCGAAAACGGGGCTTTACAAAATCGCCCTGCGCTCGGTGCAGAACGGAAATAACGGTATACCCGTTTACCGCACGGTCGAAATTGACGGCGAAATACCCTTTGCGCAGATGGCAGACTACGCCTTTCCCTACAACGCGCGCTGGAACACGCATATAATAGGCGACGGGGAAGAACCCTATCTTTTCTACCTTACCGAGGGCGAGCACACCTTAAAAATGAGCGCCGTGGAGGGCAAGAAGGCGGAAATCAACCAAAATATCGAAAAGGCAAATTCAAAGCTTCAGGCTTGCTATCAGAATATAGTTATGGTAACGGGTCAGTCGCCCGACTTAAACTATGATTACGAGCTGGATAAATCAATAGCGGGCTTAGGCGACGATTTGCAGGAGGTTGTGGATATTTTAGAGGATTGCCGAAAAATGCTTTCCGAAATCACCAACAAAACCTCAACTGTTGAAAACAGCATGACTCAGGTTAAGGCGACAATAGAAAAATACCGAAACGATTTTGACGCCATCCCCGCGGGTCTTGACGATTTTACAAGCTCAATGACCGGTATGGGCGACTGGCTTACCACCCTTAAAAGCTCGGCGCTGGCGGTAGATTACATACAGATAGCCGCACCTGACGAGGAGCTTGCAAACCCGCGCCAGTCTATGTTTGACAGGGTTATAAACGCCTTCAGAAACCTTATACTTTCCTACACCAAGGACTATAACGCGATAGGCTCGGTAGGCGAGGGAGCAGGCGAGGACGCAAAGGAGCTTAAGGTATGGATTTCCCGCAGTAAGGAATGGGCGGAAATACTAAAGGAGCTTGCGGACAGCGAGTTTGCCGTAAAAAATAACGTAAATCTTTCCTTTAACCTGTTGCCCGAGGGCGCTTTTTCGGGCACAGTCAATACCCTGCTTTTGGCGGTGAACGCCGGCAAAGCACCCGACGTGGTGCTTAATATGACGCCGAATAACACCGCCGAGTACGCGGTAAGAGGGGTTATAAAGAACCTTAACGAATTTGACGACTTTAAGGAGTACAGCGGCTATACTCTGTCGGAGCTGTATAACCCTATTTCCTATGGCGGAGCGGTCTACGGACTGCCCGAATCCTTAAGCTTTACGGTTATGTTTTACAGGACGGATATGTTCGAGAGACTGCATATGACTGTACCGAACACATGGGATGACGTATATAATGTGCTTCTGCCTAAATTAAATCAGTATAAGCTTAATATGTTTATCCCTCAGAGATACGATATATTCCTCTTCCAAAACGGCGGAGAATATTATTCGGCGGACGGCAAAACCTCGGCGCTTTCAAGCGAGGCGGCGTATAATGCCTTTGACAGATTTATCAAGAACTACACCGAGTACGGTTTTCCGTATAACGTAAACTTCTATAACCGTTTCCGCACGGGCGAGCTGGTTATAGGTATCGGCGGAATGGCGGAATATATGTCTATTGCCTATGCCGCGCCCGAGCTTAAGGGAAAATGGGCAATAGCGCCTGTTCCCGCGACGGTTTCGGAGGACGGAACGATTGGCCGCTCTGTAGGCACTGCTTTGCAGACGGTATCGGTTATTATGGAGGACAGCGAGGTAAAGAACGAGGCTTGGGAATTTCTAAAATGGTGGATGAACGCCGAGACGCAAACCGAGTACAGCAAAAGACTTGAATCAAGACTGGGTATTTCCTCACGCTGGGGCAGTGGTAATTACGAGGCGTTCTGCTCGCTTGCGTGGTCGACCGCCGACCTTGCGGTTATAAAGGAATCGCTTAAGGGCGTGCGCGAAGCGCCCTATGTCCCCGGCGGATATTTTACCGCACGTCATATTACCAACGCGATCGCTCGCTGTATCACGGGCGGATATACGCCCCGCGATTCCCTTGAGGAAGCGGTTGAGCAGATTAATATCGAGCTTGAACGCAAGCGCAGGGATTTCGGAATAGAGGAGTGAGGAGAGAAAAATGAAGCTTATCAATAAAAAGAGCTTTGGAAACAAGGCATTGGCTATTGCGTTTTTTCTGCCGTTTTTTGTACTGTTTACTCTTTTTGTACTGGCGCCTGTAGTGCAGTCCGTTTTTTACAGCTTTACAAACTATGATTTGCTTAAACGGAACGATTTTGTCGGCTTTAATAACTACAAGCAGCTGTTTTTAAATGACGAAATATTTTTGTTGGCCCTTAAAAATACAATGGTTTTCGCCTGCATAGCAGGTCCCGTAAGCTATATTTTATCCTTTGTAATGGCTTGGATATTAAATGATATGAAGGGAAGAACAATATTCGCGCTGGCTTTCTATGCGCCGTCTATTACAAGCGGCACGGCGATGGCGGTTATATGGACTTACTTTTTCTCATCGGACAGCTACGGTCTTATTAACAACTTTTTAATGAATTTAGGGCTTATTTCCTCGCCTATACTCTGGAATCAGAGCGTGGATTTAATAATGCCCGTCTGTATCTTTATTCAGATATGGATGAGTATGGGCACCGGCTTTCTTGTATTTATGGCGGGACTTCAAAACGCCAATCAGGAGCTTTACGAGGCGGGAGCTATAGACGGAATAAAGGGACGCTTTGCGGAGCTTTACTACATAACCCTCCCCCAGATGAAGCCGCAGCTGCTTTTCGGAGCGATAAACACGATAGCGGGTTCATTTGGCGTTTTCGATGTTATTTCCTCCTTTGCGGGCTTCCCGTCACCTAACTACGCGGGGCACACACTTGTTGCGCATGTTTACGACTACGCCTTTGTGCGTTATGAAATGGGTTACGCCTCGGCAGTGTCGGTAATACTGTTTTTAATCACATTTCTGTTCGGCAAGGCGGTTATGTTCCTGCTGTCGAGCAAGGACGAATAAAAGGAGGCAGGAATTATATGCGTGTAAGACAGGGATTTCACATTCATTTGGGAAAGCTCAGTATCAGGGTTTCGGTTTCAAGAATACTTGTATATCTGCTTGTTATTCTTTTGGTATGCTTTACTTCACTGCCGCTTATTTATGTCGTTTCCACGGCGTTTAAGCCGCTTGACGAGCTATTGCGCTTTCCGCCTATCTTCTTTGTGAGAAAGCCGACTATGGACAACTTCCGCGATCTGCTTTTCGCAACCTCCTCAAGCAGTGTTCCGTTTCTCCGTTATGTTGTAAACAGCATTTTTGTATCGGTTGCGACGGTGCTTGCAACTATAATTATATCCTCTATTGCGGCGTACAGTCTTGTAAAGCTTGAACTGCCCTTTAAAAATGCCATTTTCAATCTTATTGTCGCAACCCTTATGTTCCCGGCAACCCTTATGACCATACCTAACTATATGGTTATAAATAATTTGGGACTTATGGACAGCTATTTAGCGCTTATACTGCCTAAAATAGCGGGCGCGTTCGGCTTCTTCTTTGTAAAGCAGTTCTGCGACCAACTGCCCGACGCCTTTTTGGAGGCGGCACGGCTTGACGGAGCGAACGAATGGCAGGTATTTACAAAAATAGTTTTCCCGTTTATGAAGCCTGCCTGCAGTACGCTTGTTGTCTTCACCTTTGTTGCAAGCTGGAACGACGCTTTTTCACCCCTTGTGTATATCACACAGGACGCTATGCGTACTTTGCCCGTGGCATTGCAGTCGATAGGCACGGCGGGAACCCTTGCAAGAGCAGGAGCTATGGCGGCGGGCACATTTATTTCGGTTGTGCCGACGGTGCTTATTTACACCCTTATGCAGCGGCGGGTTATTGAAACAATGGCGTACTCGGGAATTAAATAGGAGGTGTCGGAGCGATGAAAAAATTAATTACCGTTTTTGCCGCAATGCTTATTTCGGCTGTTGTGCTTTCTTCTCCGGCACAGGCGCTTACAAATGTAAGCGGCAGCTATGTGCTTGACGAGAACGGAAAGCACGTCACCATTCCCGTGTTGTTTGAGGCAAAGCAGGTGATTTCGGATTTTAAGGTAGAGGGCTCATATAACGGACTTAACGACCCTAAAGATTTGTATGCAGATAAAAACGGATATTATATAGCTGATACGGGAAACAACCGAATTTTGGTGACCGATAAAAGCTTCAAGGTGGTAAGGGAGCTTACCGAGGCGGACGGAATCTCCTTTTCCTCCCCGACGGGCGTTTCGACCGATTCCTTGGGCGATATTTACATTGCCGACACAGGCAACAGCCGCGTTGTGCATTTCAGTAATGAAGGCGAGTACATAGAAAGCTTTGTAAAGCCCGAATCGGATTTGCTTTATGACGTGGAGGTCTTTTCTCCCGCAAAGGTGGAGTTTGACCCTATAAGCAACCTTTTGTATGTCATACAGGGCAAGCAGTTTATGACTATCGACGCGGCGAATAAATTTAAGGGCTATATCGGCGACAACCGCTTAAGCTTTGATTTATGGGACTATATTTTCAGAAAGTTTGCTACAGAAAAGCAGAAAATGCAGACCCAGAAGCGCGAGCCTGAGTCATATACTAATTTTTGTATGAGCGGCGACGGCAAGCTTTACGCGGTGGGTCTTGCCCCCTCGCAGAGAATAAGCATAATAAATACCGTCGGCAATAACATATATCCCTCGGGGGATTACGGCGAGACGCTTTACGAAAGCGACGGAACAAAGGTTACCCCGATTTTTTCGGATATAGCGGTTAACAGCAAGGGGATAATCTTTGTCGCCGAGGAAAAAACAAGCTGTATTTACCAGTATGATCAAAACGGCAACCTTGTAGGTGTATTCGGCGGAAAGGGAAGCGGAAGCTCCTCCTTTAATGTAATAAGCTCAATAGCCGTAAACGATAAAGAAGAGCTTGTTACCCTTGATTCCTCCCTCGGACGTATTCAGGTGTTTTCTGCTACAGAGTTTACAAACAATGTGCATAAGGCGCTTCTGCTTAATAAGGACGGAAAATACAGTCAGTCCTATGAATTATGGCAAAAGGTCAAGGAACAGGCAAGTAATTATACGCTTGCGCGCAATATGATAGGTAAAATAGAATACAAAAACGGCAATTACAACGATGCGAAAAAGGAATTTTATCAGGGCGATGACCGCGCCGATTACAGCAAGGCGTTTTCAAAGCTGAGATACGCCTTTTTCAGGGATCATTTTGAGCTTGTCGCCGTTGCGGTTGTGATTTTTGTAGTTCTTATAATTGTGCTTATAAAGCTTCTGCAAAAATATCTGCGGCGGCTGCGCGCGGAGCTTTGGAGAGAAGGGGGCGGAAGATAAATGTGGTGGTTTAAATGTTCGTTTATGATGCTTTTTCACCCGATTGAAATGGTCACGCTTATAAAGCGCAGACGTAAGCAAATTCCGCTTTTAGCTATGCTTTTGCCCTTCGCGGTTTCGGCAGTTTGGCGCATAATTTCGGTATACACGGTAAATTATACGGTATCCTCTGTATCGCCTAAAAACGCAAATATATGGCTGGAGCTTGCTTTAGCGATAGTGCCTGTCGCCCTGTGGGCGGTCGCCTGCTACGGGTTTATGACGATAGTAGGAGGAGAGGCAACCTTTAAGGAAACCTTTCTGTTAAGCTCCTACAGCCTAATGCCAATGCTGTTGCTGCAACCTCTTGCGATTATTCTCTCGCGGGTGCTGTCGGCAGAGGAGGCGGGGTTTTATACCGCGCTCCAGACAATTATGTGGGTGTGGGTAATAGTCCTGCTGTTCGTCACCTTTAAGGAATCTAATAACATATCCTTCGGGAAAACCGTGGCGTATACGCTGGTAATTCTTATTGTAATGCTGCTTATAGTTGCGGTGGTAATGCTGGCGTTTGCGCTTGACTGTCAGATTGTAATGTTTATCGAGGAAGTAACTTCCGAGTTAAACTTTTTCCTAAGATAGTAATGAGAGGGTTATACATATGAAAAAGAAAAGAGTATTAGGTATAATAGCCGTTCTGCTGGCTCTCGTCATTACCGTCTGCGCCGTTATGGTTCTTACAAAGGAAAAGGCGGATTATTCGCTTTTAAAGACAGCCGACGCGGAAGAGCCTGTCTATGAGGGCGGTGACCTGCCCGAAAGCGGAACGATAACCTTGGGCGCAAGCGGAGCGCTTCAGCTTGATTATTCTGCGGAAAATCATATATTCTATATCCGTGATACCGATAAGGGTACGGTCTTTTCAACGGGCGCGTCCGCCGATTATTACATAAGCGAGAACGCAGAGCTTTCCGACGCGGACAGATTTATGCTCTGTCAGGTAAGCTACACCGATTTCGGCGGCAACAGCGACGCTTTCACAAGTGCGGGAACAGCCTGCAGTATAAGCGGAGAAAGGCTTAAAAACGGCGCGGCGCTGAAATTATATTTTGACGAGTATCAGATAGGCTTTAAGGTAGAGGTATGGCTTAACGAGTACGGGCTTCGCGCCCGTGTGCCCGAGAGCAGTATTATCGAGGACGGCGTCTACGGTGTTACGGCAATAGCATTGTTCCCGCTTTTAGGCTCGGCGATAGATTCCGACAGCTCCTACGCGGTTTATCCCGACGGAAGCGGTTCGATTTGCAGGCTGACGGCAGAGGGTAAATCCGAAAATCCGGTCACGACCTCTGTCTACTTTAATTCCTCCTTTGACCTTGACGAGGTTGAGGAAAATTCACTGCTCGGAAACCTTAACGCGCTTATGCCGGTTTACGGTATCTGCAGGGGAGAGACGGCGGTCGCCGCCTATGTTACCGAGGGGGACGGCAACAGCTTTGTAACCCTTTCTCCCTCAACCTCGACCTACGGGCTTAACCGTATGTATATGTCCTGCCGCTACCGCAAGCAGTATTCATATATCTCTCCGTCGGACGTGGAGATAAAAGAGGTCGAGCGCAAGCGTTCTGCAGGAGATTTCTCGGTGCAGTATATCTTCTTATCAAAGGATCAAAACGGAGAGATTACCTACGGTAATATGGCGGCGGCTCTAAGAGAGTTTATGCTTAAAACCGAGCGGCTTAGCCAGTCGGCAGAAAGCGGCAGGGTAATTTTACAGCTTATAATGGGTACGAAGAAAGACACCTCAATGTCAAAGAGCTTTCAGAGTCTTACGACCTTCGGGCAGGCAAAGGAAATAGCAAATGCCGTAACCGAAAGCGATACCGAGTATTTAAGGCTTTTCCTGTTAGGCTGGCAGAAAAACGGCTACGGGCTTAACCCTGCGGGGGATAAGGTTTCATCGGCTTTCGGCGGAAAGAGTGAGCTTTCCGACCTTAACAAATGGGCGGCGGACAAAAATATAGGGTTATATCTTGTAAACGACTATGTCTACGCTCAAAAGGGTGGAAGTAATTTCAACAAAAACAGTCAGGCAGCATATAACGAGGTAAGCCAGCCGATTACCAATTCCGATACGAGCGAATTTTTGCTTAACCCCTTGCTTGAGCTTAAAAAGCTTACCGAAAATAGGCTTGATTATTTAAGCGATATTAACACGGCGGGAATAGCCTTTGATAAAATAGGCACCTTCCTTTACGACGATTACCAAAAGGGTAAAACCGTAACAAGAAAGCAGTGTGCCGAAGCATTTTCGGCAATGCTTACAGCGGTCAAGGAAAAGGAAATGTCTGCGGCGGCTCAGGGCGGAAACGCTTACGTGCTTAAATACGCGGATTATATCTATGATCTGCCGGAGCGCAATTCGGAGTACAGCGGTTTTTCGGAGTCGATACCGTTTTACCAGATGATAGTGCACGGTGTAAAAAGCTACTGCGGTACGGTGCCGGGCAATATGGCGGCAGACTACCAAACAGAAAAGCTTAAATGGATAGAATACGGCTCTGAGCCTTATTTCGTTTTAACCTACGAGTCGTCCGAAAGGCTTAAGGACACTTATGTTACAGAGGCGTTCGCAACCGAATACACCACTCAGCTTGAAAGAATAAAGGGCTGTATTGAGGAGTTTAAGGGCGAGCTTAGCTTCACCGCAACCCGGACTATGACCGACCACAGAAAGCTTGACGAGGATTTAGTCCGCGTTACCTATTCGGACGGTCACATAATTTATATTAACTACGGAGATACCGAGCGCACCGTAGAGGGCGTAACGGTAAAGGCAAAGGATTATACGGTAGCTAAAGGAGGAAACGCGCAATGAAAAAACAAAAGCACGGGGCGGCTAAAAGGCGCGAGGCGATAACAGGACTGCTGTTTGTTTCCCCGTGGATAATCGGACTTTGCGCTTTCTTCGCCTTTCCGATTTTCCGCTCCTTAGAGCTATGCTTTGTAAACGTGGTAAATATGACGGATTACTCAGTAGAATGGGCGGGGCTTGACCATTTCAAAGAGATATTCGAGACCGACACCTGGTATATAAAGCACTTCCTTACAAGTATGAAGGAAATGCTTTTGCAGATACCGCTTACCAATATTTTCGCCATATTTATTGCAATCCTGATAAATAAAAAATTCCCCGGAAGAACGGTCTACCGCACAATCTTCTTTCTGCCCGTTATTTTGGGCGCGGGCTTTGTAATGTCCCAGCTTTTAGGGCAGGGAGTTCAGGGCGAGGCTATGGAGACGGTCAAAAGCGTGCTTCTTCCCACTCAGATACGCATTTACTTAGGGCCTAAGGTCACGACGTTTATTACCGATTTTCTGTCGCTAATAACCTCTATTCTCTGGAAGTGCGGCGTGCAGATAATAATATATCTTTCGGGACTTCAAAGCGTTTCGCCGTCGCTTTATGAGGCGGCGAGGGTTGACTCGGCTACCGAGTGGGAGATGTTCTGGCTTATAACTATGCCGATGCTGACCACTATAATGCTTTTAAATCTTGTTTATTCGCTGGTTGATTACTTCATAAATTCGGACAATCTGCTCTTTAAGCATATTCAGAATACCGCCTTCCAGCTTAATCAGTTTGAAAATTCCTCGGCTATGAGCTGGCTTTTCTTCCTGTGGGCAATATTGCTTGTGCTGGTTATTTTCGCGGTAATGCGTCCGTTTGTCAAAAAGGTAAAGGATTAGGGGGCTGATGGTATGAATAAGCTTAAACACAAAAGCAGTAACAGTGCGGGCGCTGTGATAATGCGCATTGCAGTATACCTCTTTTTAACGGGTCTTGCGTTCGTATTTCTTTATCCGTTTATGATAATGCTTGTGGATTCGGTCAAAACCTACGCGGACATAAGTAACAACACCGTAAAGTGGATACCCCGCAATTTCACATTAAGCAATTATAAGCTTGCGTTTGAGGCTCTCAATGTCTGGCGCACGGGAGCAAATTCGGTTATCGTCACGGTGCTGGCGACGGTCGGACATATGATTTCCTGCTCGCTTGTAGCCTACGGCTTTGCGCGCTACCGCTTTCCTTTAAGGAACGCTATGTTTGCGATAGTCGTGCTTTCAATTCTTATTCCCACACAGACTATAATAATTCCGTCGTATATCACCTATACGAATATGCACATTGTGGACACGCATCTGCCTATGATACTACCGACCTTCTTCGGCTTCGGACTTCGCGGCGGAATATTCATATTCCTTTTCAGGCAGTATTTTATTAAAGTGCCGAAATCGCTTGAGGAGGCCGCCGCGATAGACGGCTGCGGGCCGCTTAGAACCTTTGCGCAGGTAGTGCTTCCGTCAACGGGGGCTACAATGGTGGTATGCTTCCTTTTGTCAATGGTGTGGCATTTCAACGATTCCTACGAGCCGTCAATCTATCTCACTAACTACGACCAATATATGCTGCCGCAGATGCTTTCAATGCTGTCGGCAAATCTTTCCAATATGCAGGGAGATATTGCAAACGCCGCACAGAATATGTCAAATGATGTGCAGATAATGTACCACCGCGGCGTGGTTATGGCGGCGGTAACGATTTGTCTTATACCGCTGTTTGTACTCTATGTGGTTATGCAGCGCAAATTCGTCGAGGGCGTCGAACGCTCGGGTCTTACCGGAGAATAAAGTATGAAAAAAATATCTATTATTTACGGAGAGCTTAAAAACGGAGTCCAGAAAAAAGCGGTCGAGGTTTTAAGCGAGCTTTTGATTGAATACACCCATGAATATCCTACCTGCTTTTGTTATGATGATAAGGCGGAGCTATCGGATGCTTTGAAAATATATATTGGAACAAAGGCAAACAACCCGCTTATAAAAGCCGTCAGTGAAAAAGAGCTTACCCATGCTGAGGAATATTTTATAAAAGTTAATGACGGCAGAGTATATATTGAGGGCTTTGACGACGCGGGAGTGCTTTACGGCTGTATTGATTTTTACAACAAATATATTTTAAAGCTTGAGTATCCCGACAATCCTGATACCTTTGCCGTTAATCCCCTTGAAAAACCGCTCCCCGATTTTGAATACACCTCTTATCCCGCAGTAAAAAACAGAGGTATATGGACATGGGGACACGTTATATACGATTACCGCGGCTTTATTGACAATATGGTAAAGCTTAAAATGAATACTGTAATTATCTGGAACGATTATTTACCGGTCAACGCGCGTGAAATGGTTGATTACGCACATTCCTGCGGAATAAGGCTGTTTTGGGGCTTTTCATGGGGCTGGGGCACCGATTGTTCTGTCTTTTCACCGGATAATCTGATTGCCAACACCGCCGATATCGCCGAAAAGTACGAGAAGGAATACAGCAAATCTGGCGGCGACGGTATATATTTTCAGTCTTTTACCGAGCTTAAGACCGATGTGTTAAACGGAAGGATCATTGCCGAGGCTGTATGCGAGCTTGTAAACAAAACCGCCGCTCTGATTTTTGAAAAGCACCCTGAGCTTGAACTTCAGTTTGGACTGCACGCGACCTCTGTTAAAAATCAATTACAGTATATTGAAAAGGTTGATCCGCGAATACGAATTGTATGGGAGGATTGCGGTTCATTCCCGTTTTCGTATATTCCGAGAGATGTATCGGACTTTGAAAGCACAGAAAAATTTGTTAAAAAAATCGCGGCACTTCGCGGAACGGACGATAAATTCGGCGTTGTTACAAAGGGTTTTGTAAAGCTTGACTGGACTGCCTTTAGGCATTTAGACGGCGCGGTTAATATCGGCAAAGGTTCAAAGTCCTTTAAAAATAACAGAGTGACAAGAAAGAGCAAAATCTGGCGATACATCCAAGCGTGCTGGCTTTCAAATGCCGATAAGGCTTATTATACGGTTAAAAGTCTTTGTGAGACAAAGCGGGGCGATTTGTATATTACTCCCCTTGTCGAGGACGGTATGTTCGAGGAAAATATTATGTATCCTGTGGCACTGTTTTCTGAAATGCTGTGGGACACAGGCGCAAACCTCTCTGAGATGATGACTGATGTCGCCCTCAGAGATTACGTCGATTTTGCATAAAAGAGGGATATGATAGCTTCAAGACTTGCATTTTTCCTGTTTAAAGAAGAAAAATATCTTAGAATATACGAGCTGGTAAAGGAATACTGCGAAAAATATTTCGTTGACAGCGATTTTGGCGAATGGTATGGTTATTTACATTATGACAATACGGTTTCTACAACATTAAAGGGCAACATATTTAAAGGACCTTTCCATATTCCGCGACTGTATATAATTATGTCAGTTTTAGATGATGTCGGCAAATCTTTCCAATATGCAGGAAGATATTGCAAACGCCGAACAGAATATGTCAAATGATGTGCAGATAATGTACCATCGCGGCGTGGTTATGGCGGCGGTAACGATTTGTCTTATACCGCTGTTTGTACTCTATGTGGTTATGCAGCGCAAATTCGTCGAGGGCGTCGAACGCTCGGGACTTACAGAAGAATAAGGAGAAAATATATGTCAATTAAATTTTTGGGTGAAAAAGGTCTTTTTCTGCTTGAGACCGAAAACACCTCTTATCAGATGAAAATAGGCAGAGAGGGTTATCTAAGGCATTTGTATTACGGCAAACGCTTTGCCGCAGGTGACGCCGATGTTAATAATAGCGTGGAGTCGGCTATGTTTTCTCCCGTTCCGTTGGACTGCTATAAAAACAAATACGATACCTCCCCTAATGTGATATTGCAGGAGTTCAGCTCTTTTGGGGCGGGGGATTACAGAACCCCCTGTCTTTCCGCTCGATTTCATGACGGTGCGGGTACGGTAGACTTAAGATATGAAAGCCACAGAATTTTTCCCGGTAAGCCTAAGCTTCAAGGATTGCCTGCAGCCTATTTTGAAGACGACGAGGTTAAAAGCCTTGAAATAGTGCTTAAAGACCGCTTTTCGGAATTAAGAGCCGTACTTTTATATACCGTTTGTGTAAAGTATGACGCGGTGATACGCTCAGCAAAAATTGTAAACGGCGAAAAGCAGCCTGTTACGCTTTTATCGGCTTTAAGCTTTTGTCTTGATTTTCCCGAGTCGGATTACGATTTTATCCGATTTCAGGGTAAGGTCACAATGGAAAGAGTACCCGACCGTGCTCCGATTAAAAGCGGGAAAACCGTTTGCGAGAGCATGCAGGGAATATCCAGCCACAGCGCCAATCCGTTTGTAATACTCTGCTCTCATAATGCCGACGAAAACTGCGGCGAGTGCTACGGCGCGGCGCTTGTATACAGCGGCAATTTCACCGCCGCGGCGGAGGTTGACCCCATAGGGCAGACAAGGCTTACAATGGGCATTAATCCGAACGGATTCACATATAAGCTTAATGCGGGGGAGGAATTACAGCTCCCCGAAGCCCTGCTTTGCTACAGCGCTAAGGGCTTTCACACAATGTCCCACAATTACCACAGACTTATAAGAGAGCATCTCTGCCGCGGGGAATATAAGGACAAGAGAAGACCCGTGCTTGTAAACAGCTGGGAAGCCTTTGTTTTTGATTTTGATTCGGATAAGCTTGTTAAGCTTG
Source organism: uncultured Oscillospiraceae bacterium (assembly GCA_905193585.1). Classification (GTDB taxonomy): domain Bacteria; phylum Bacillota; class Clostridia; order Oscillospirales; family Acutalibacteraceae; genus UBA737. The sequence continues at coordinate 4,689 of CAJJPG010000008.1, read as the reverse complement.
CAAGGGATTCTGCAAGGCTCGGCATTGAAATGCTGGTAATCGACGACGGTTGGTTTGGAGACCGCTGTGACGACGACCGTGCTTTGGGCGACTGGTATCCTAATGAAAAAAAGCTCGGCGGCAGTCTTTGCGAGCTTGCAAAAAGGGTAAACGCCGAGGGACTTAAATTAGGGCTTTGGATGGAGCCTGAAATGATTTCGGAAAACAGCGAGCTTTTCAGGAAACACCCTGACTGGTGCTTAAAGTCTCCTGACCGCGAGCCGTCGGTCGGACGAAATCAGCTTGTTCTCGATATGTCGCGCAGAAAGGTGGTCGATTATGTTTATAATATGATGTCGGGACTGCTTGACAGCGCGAATATCGAATATCTGAAATGGGATATGAACCGACCGCTCACCGACGTTTATTCTCCGTCGCTCCCGTCTGACAGACAGGGCGAGGTATACCACAGGTATATGCTGGGGGTTTACGACCTGCTTGAACGGCTCACGCAAAATTACCCACACCTTCTGATTGAAGGCTGTTCCTCGGGCGGCGGAAGATTTGACGCGGGAATGTTATATTACGAACCGCAGATATGGACAAGCGACAACAGCGACCCGACCGAGCGTATACTCATTCAATACAACACCTCGTTTGCCTATCCTTTGTCGGCAATATCGGCGCATATTTCACCCTCGCCCAATCACTCCAACGGCAGATGCACCCCGCTTAATACCCGCGCGGTGGTCGCCATGACGGGCGCGTTCGGCTATGAGCTGGACGTCGGAGCGCTGAGCGATGAAGAAAAGCAGGAGATTGCGCGTCAAACAGAATTTTACAAGGCGCATTATGAGCTGTTTTCAAAGGGCGAGTATTTCAGATTGGCAGACCCATATAAAGGTAATATCGCCGCGTGGAGCCATGTATCCGAGGATAAAAAACAGGCGTTTACGGGGATTATGCGTAAATTCGCCCATAATAATTCCATTCCGTTTATTGTCCGTATGCAGGGACTTTGCGAGGAGGGCTTTTACCGCGTTCTTGTTAACGGTGAAGAATACGGAAAGCCGCTTTCGGGCAGTGCGCTTATGTACGCGGGACTGCGTTTTCCGTATAAAAAATGCGATTACGAGGCATTCTCGGTTGAGATTTATATGATAGAAAAGTAAGGAGAGAAATATTATGAATAAATTAAATCAAGAAGGAACGCTTTATGCCTCCGATAAGGTAGGCTTCGGCATTTATCACTTTGCTCAGGGCGGTATGGACTCCCGCCGCATTGCCGATTCGGAGACCTTTGCGCTTGACGGCGACGACCGCGTCCAGTGCGACCGTCAGGAGCAGCTTGACTATATGAATTTTTACATTTACCGCCTTGATAAAAGCTGTTACAGCCATCTTTACCGTATTAAGGAAATGGGCTGCGGAACCTGGGTGTATTACGAGCCGTTTGTCTCTGTGGAGGAAAACGGCAAAAGACGGGTGCTTTTGCGAAGCGGCTGGCGCGAGGAGATAACCACTCTTGTAGACGGCGTAAAGCAGGCGGGACTTTGGGATACTGTAATCGGCTTTCAGTACGATGAGCCGCTTTTAAAGGTTGAAACCGATGTCTTTGAGGAATTTACGGGCTTTATGGCGGGCTTCGGCAAGAGACAGCTTGCGATATTCTCCTACTACGAGATAGTAGAGGGCAGCAATCCTTCTGCGAGCGATCCGGAGTACGGTGCGCTGGTGCATTTGATAACGCCCGAATCCTGCCGATACCTCACCGACGTGGGCTTTGATTTATACGATAAACCCGAACCGCAAAAATTCAGAGAGTTAAACGAGATTATGTTTAAAATGCTCGGCAGGGATAATCTTTATCTCTGGATGGTTCCGACCACATGGACGCGGGGCGAGAATCCCGAATATACCGAGGATTTATGCCTTGAAAGTCTTGAAATGTGCCGCGAAATTCTCCTTGAAAGCAAATATCCGGGCGGGCTGTTCTGCTATACATGGCGTTCGTGGGGAATACATAATGAGGCGCTTGATTACCATTTCCACACCGCTAACCGCAACAGGTGGGAAAGACTTGAAAACCGAATGATTGAGATGGGCAGAGAGCTCCGCGAAATATCTTTAAAGCCTCTGCCGAAAGAATAGGAGTAAAAGGTTATGAAAATCAACAGCAATATTCCTGCAGATAAGGCGCTGGGCTTTGAAATTTACCACTTCGCATGGAATCCGAGAAAAAAGGTCGATATGATAGATAAGTACTGCGATATGGGCTTTATGAATCATTTTCAGCTCCCCGGCGACGACTATGACAGAATGCGAAAAATCGCCGCCGCGGGCGGAAAATTCTGGGTTTACGCGCAGAATATAGGCTTGTATTCAAACAACGACAATGGCACGCTGACCTACGGAATAAAGGACGGTTGGCGTGAAAATGTGGCGGCTAAGGTTCAAAAGCTCAAAGACGAGGGAATCTGGGACGCTGTGATCGGTTTCGATTATGACGAGCCGATGCTGCAAAGCACCAATGAAATCGTCGAACAGGTGGCGGAAGAATACGCAAAATACGGAAAACGCCAGCGGGCGATCTTCTCCTATTACGAGCTGATCGAGGGCTCCCATCCACGCTCAAATGACCCCGAATTCGGCAAGGAGGGGCATTTAATCAACCCGCAGAGCTGCCGCTTTTTCACCGATGTGGGCTTTGATTTATACTACCCTGCGGATTACGACAAGCATTTAAACGTACTTAACGAGATGAAGCGCCGCGTGGGCAGAGATGATGTTTATATCTGGCTTTTGCCTTGCACCTGGTCGATTGACAACCGTTTCGGTCAGGAGCACGCCGTTAATCATCTGAATATGTGCTACAAGCTTTTAACGGAGCAGGAGCACCCCGGCGGTCTTACCTGCTATAACTGGTATTCCTTCGGCAACAAGGGTGAAAGCCTTGACTGGCTGTTAGACGAAAGAAACGAAAGCCGCTGGACAAACCTTGAAAGCAGAATGCTTGAAATTGCGAACGAAGTTATAAGCACTCCTTTAAAATAGGATGAAAAGGCTGATTGTATGGGACCAATAAAAGATAAAAACGGCAGGGTATTGGGCGAGTTTGTCCCGAATACAGCAGGCTTTAAAATTAAATCCTTAAATCTTCACTCGTCTTGGGAATATATCTATCAGAACCGCGATATTTTAATGAAGGTCGATCAGTTCGGCCCCGTATATGCTCAGGCAGACCCTCCCGCGGACGTTATGCTCTTTAAGCGTGAGAGCGGACAGAAATTTTCAAACTGGCTGGTTTGGATTCAAAAGGATGCAGAGGAACCGTTTAACAATTATTTCCGCCCTCAGATCAACGGCAAAAACAGCAAAGCGGAGCCTGAAAGCCCGTCCGTCACCTTTTTGCCTGAAAAGGCGGTTTATGAATTTGATTATAATGGGCTTACGGTTAAAACAGAGCTTGCCATACCGCTTCACGGCAAGGAAATCGTTATGAAGCTTTCTGTTAAAAATATCGGCGAAAGCGCGGCGGATTTAAAGCTTAAGCCCTTTATGATTCCCTATTGCAACGAGGCGCAGTTAGCCCCGTGGGACAAAAACGAGTGGTATTTAAGAACGGGCTTCGGCAACGAGCAGAATAAGGGGATTTTCTGGACTCAACTGCTTAACCCCGCGGGCGATAAGTCAAAGCGCCGCACAATGGTTATGCTTACAGACCTTGAAAATCTCGACAACATTGAATTAAGCCTTGAAAAGTTTATAGGGGACGGCTCTGCATACTGCCCCGAATATGCTGTGGCGGGCAATCTTGAAAGACACGCAAAACGCGAAAACGGCTACGGCGAATACTGCGACGACGTACAGATTTACGCCTATCCTCCTGTTTATGCGGCGGAATATTCATGGCATTTGGAGGCGGGCGAGGAAAGAACGCTCACCCAGACCCTTTCGATGCCCTCAAACCGGGTGGACGGCTCCATGGCGGATAAGGAAAGCGCCTTAAAGGCTCTTGCGTGGTTTGACGATACCGTTTATGCCGACAGAATAGCCGAGGTAAAAAGGTATTACGATGAGCTTTGCTCTATGAATACCGTTAAAACTCCCGATGAACTTTTCAATTATTATATGAATTATTGGGTTCCCGTTCAAATGAGCTGGGTAGCCTCGCTTGACCGCGGCTGGCCGAGCGGAATGAGAGGCACGCGCGACAGCGCAAACGATTATACCGCCCTTGTCTACACCGACTCAAAGAGCTGCAGAGAGGTTCTTTTAACATTGCTCTCCTGTCAGAGAACCGATGGTTGGTTCCCGCGTCAGTATTCCGCGGCGAGAAGAAAGGGCAAGCACGATTTAAGGCCCTATGCCGACGGCGGTGCGTGGGTGCTTGAGCTGTTCTATAAATATATCGCTTATTCGGGCAATACCGCGGTAATTGATGAAAAGCTACCGTGGCTTGACAGCGATGAAGAGTCGACTGTTTGGGAGCATATGCTAAAGGCCTTGGAGTATTATATTTCACCGGAAAATATTGGCGAGCACGGTCTTTGCAAAATCCGCGGCGGCGACTGGCTCGACCCCGTTAACCTTGCAGGTCTTGAGGGCAGGGGAGAATCGGTTATGCTTACCTGTCAGGTAATTTTGGGTCTCGGCTATATGGCGGAGCTTTGTGAAACATTAAACCGCGATACCCAAAAAACAGAGGAA
>CAJJPG010000007.1 GCA_905193585.1 uncultured Oscillospiraceae bacterium | reverse complement strand
GTATTGCAGGTATCCGTTACATACGGGGAAAACAAGTCTCGTATTATGATTGATTCTTCCGCCCGACAGGGAGGTTAAAAAAGGCAATACCGTGTTGACTGTTACAGAAATTAAAATGCAGTATGTTAAAGCGTTTTTCCGTTTCTCCTTTGGTATGAGCCCAAACATAGGTAATGCTAAATATATTCCGAATATAATAATAAAAAATAGTACAACGGCAGATATTTGCAATTTATTATTGAGTTAATAATATCCGTCGGTTTAAGGCTGACATTTTCTTTTCCGTCGCGCCATATCAAAAAGAAAATACCGGATATGCTACAAAACAAAAACGGGATAACGGTTTTTTTAATTCGTTTTTTAAAGTATTCCGCTGTTGTGCAACGGTCACGGTAATCAATAAGAGTAGCGCCCGGAATCATTATGAATATGGGAACTGCAAAATAAAAAACACACTCAATAAAATTTGCGGCAACCCACCCGCGCGTTTTGCCGAACCCTCAAAATCCGCTTGTGTGAAGAAACAAGACGCCTAAACAGGAAACAACGTTAAGCATGGTTATATATGTTTTCTTTTCTGTCATTCTGTTTTTCCTTTCAATCGGGTTTTATAATTTTTCGGAATGTAAGCACAGCAAGTTTTGAGAAAAAAACGAAAAGCGGAAAACTTCCTTTAACGCAAGCCCCCGAAGCTGCGAGAGCTCCGGGGGGGCGGATTTTCTGAAATAACAGAAATTATCTCTTTGAGAACTGCGGTGCACGGCGAGCGCCTTTGAGACCGTATTTCTTTCTTTCCTTCATACGCGGATCGCGTGTGAGGAAACCTGCCTTTTTAAGCTCGGGGCGGAGCTCTGCGTCGGACTGGAGCAACGCACGGGAAATGCCGTGACGAACAGCGCCTGCCTGACCTGTAACGCCGCCGCCTGCAACGCGGCAGACAACATCATACTTATCGGCAGTGCCGGTGAGTACGAGGGGCTGACGAACTATAAGCTTGAGTGTTTCAAGACCGAAGTAATCATCAATATCCCTATCGTTAACGGTAACCTTTCCGGTACCTGCGTAAAGACGAACACGGGCAACAGAACTCTTTCTTCTGCCTGTTCCGTAGAAATAAGGCTTTGCTTCAAACATTGTTTCTGTCTCCCTTCTTAAAATTCAAGCTTTTCGGGCTTCTGGGCAACCTGAGCGTACTCGGTGCCGCTGTAAACGTGAAGTCTGGTAAGAGCCTTGCGGCCGATCGTAGTATCCGGCACCATACCCTTAACGGCAAGCTCCATAGCGAGCTCGGGGCGGGTCTTCATAAGAGAGGAATACTTAACCTCTTTAAGACCGCCGATATAGCCGGTGTGACGGCGATAGAACTTCTTATCCAGCTTTTTACCTGTTAAAACCGCTTTATCAGCGTTGATAACGACAACGTGGTCGCCGCAATCGACATGGGGAGTAAACTCCGGCTTTAACTTTCCGCGAAGAATATCCGCAACCTTGGTGGCGGTACGTCCGAGCGGTCTGTCGGCAGCGTCGATTATATACCATTTACGCTGAATTTCAGCAGGTTTTGCCATAAATGTAGACATAATTCAAAACCTCCAAAAAATCTTTTGATAATTAAACAGCTAAATTATAATACCACAGCCGAGGGGTAATGTCAACACCGAATTTCGTGAATTTTAATTTAAGGTTCGCAATCTCTGCTTTTCTCGCAAATGCTCTGTTTTTCTCACAAATGCTCACTTGTCATTTTTGAATTATTTCAAGCCGAAAGCCTTTTTAACCTGCGGAAGACGGAAAATAATTGCTGCGGCAACAAGGGTTATTACAAGCTCGGGGAGCATATAAGAGCCGTTGTAGGCTGCGGAATACAGCCATACGTTGTTGAATTTATCCGCCCATTTTTCGGGAATACCGAAAAGAATAGCTCCCGAAAACAGGTGCGAAACGAAGCGCAGCACGAACACAAGCGAAATGCCCGCAAGTGTTCCCGCATAACCCTTTTTCGCAAATGCGCCTGCAAAGCCCAAAACGGTAAAGGGAATCAAGTAATCAAGAAAAATACTGCCTACAAGGTATGCGGCGGTAAGACCCCAACCGAGAAGACCGTCAAGCGTTATTCCGAAGAAAAGCTGAATGAGCGAGTAAACGAATGAGGAGCCTACGCCCCATTTAAGCCCTAAGGAAATAGATATTACTACTATCGGCAGCATGCTTAAAAGGGTTACGGCGCCGCCGAGGGGCAGCTCGTATATCTTTATAAGGCTGAGGGCGGACGCCAGCGCCACCATAACGGCGCTGAAGGTCAGTTTGTAGACGGGTTTGTTTTTTGTTTCCATTTTTTCAACACTCCTTTTATATATCGCAATCACCTGCGAAAAAAAGCCGCAGGCAAAGACCTGCGGCAATACTGTTGGCGTATCTCCCTACGACGGCATTATCCGTATCAGGTCATAGGTCGAAGTCATAGCGAAAAGCGGACTTCCTCTCAGCCTGAGTTTCATCAAGCTCCCTAAATTGCACTGTTATTATAGCATTATGTTATCGGTTTGTCAAGTAAGCGTATATTTTTCGGCGTACATATTGAAATCGTCGACAAACGCGCCGGTTTCGGCGTTTTTGATTTTTGCGAGATACTTGTGCGCGTCCAGCTTATCGCTCGGCAGCTGCATGGTGTACACCGCAACGTTAGAGCAATGATCGGAAACGCGCTCGTAGTTGGTTAAAAGGTCAGTGAATACAAAGCCCAGCTCAATGGTACATTCGCCGTTTTGAAGCCTTGCAACGTGGCGGGCTTTAAGCTTTTTATTAAGCTTGTCTATAACCTGCTCAAGCGGCTCAACGTGAGAGGCAAGCTCTATATCGTCGTTTATAAACGAATCCACCGTCATATTGAGTATTTCGGTAACGGCGTTTGTTATAACTGCGATTTCTTTCTTTGCCTCATCTGAAAAATGAATGTTTTTATTGTGCATTTCCTCGGCAACCTTGCATATATTAAGCGCGTGGTCGCCTATTCGCTCAAAGTCGCCGATGCTGTGGAGCATACGGGCTATTGAGTGGGAAAGATTTTCAGAAAGCTCGTTGTTGCTGAGCCTTACTAAATAAGTGCCGAGCTTGTCCTCGTATTTATCAATAAGCTCCTCGTTCTCGCGAATATACTGCGCGGTTTCGGATTTGTATGACGATATAAGCCCGATAGCCTTAGTAAGCGAGTCTCGCGCGTGCTCCGCCATTTCGTTTGTCAGGCGGTGACATTCTGATACCGCAAGCGCGGTATTGTTGAACAAACGCTCGTCCAGAAAAACGGTATGCGTTTTATCGTTATCTCCCTTAACGGTAAGCTCGCACAGCTTGTATATAGCCTTTTTAAACGGAATAAGCACTATTGTGTTAACAAGGTTAAACAGCGTGTGGATAATTGCAACGCCGAACATAGAGACGGTCATTGATAAAACACCCACGCCTACGGCTTTGAGTATGTAAAGAATTATCATACATACAACCGAGCCGAGCACGTTTACATATATATGCAGCGCAACAACGCGTTTTGCGTTTTTGTTTGTTCCGAAACTTGAAAGAAACGCGGTAATGCAGGTGCCGATATTAGCACCGAGCACCAGCGGTATTGCCATTTCGTAGGTTATGGCGCCTGTAAGCGCCAAAGCCTGGACTATACCTATTGTGGCGGCAGAGGACTGAATTATTCCCGTGAAAAGAATTGAGATTAAAAGCGCTACTATTGGGCTGCTGAACGCCGTAAGCAGGCTTTGAAAACCCTTCATTTCCTGCACGGAGTTCATAGAGTTGCTCATAAAGTCCATGCCGGTCATAAGAATGGCAAAGCCTATGAAAATGAGCCCGATATTTTTCTTCTTTTCTTCCTTTGAAATCATTCTGAAAAGAATACCGATAAACGCAAGCAGGGGGGCAAAGGTCATGGGCTTTAGCAGCGTCAGGAAGAAATTATCTCCGCCTATTCCCGCAAGGCTTAAAAGCCAGGCGGTAAGGGTGGTGCCCACGTTTGAACCCATAACAACGCCGAAGGTATCGCAAAAATCGACTATGCCCGAGTTTACAAGACCTACGAGCATAACCGTCATTGCCGAAGACGACTGTATGGCAATGGTTATTCCCGCACCGAGGAAAAAACTTAAAAACGGGTTTCGGGTGACCTTTTTCAAGGTCTGCTCCAATGTGCCGCCGGTCAGATTTTCAAGCCCGCCCGACAGCATTGACATTCCGTAAAGGAAGAACGCAAGCCCGCCGAAAAGCTCGGCTACCATTAAAAGTATAGTAGTTGAAGACATATTTTTACCCCTGTTTTAGAATTTAACAGCTTCTGCAATGTACGCTTTCAGCTCGGCTATCGGTATGCGCTTTTGCTCCATTGTGTCGCGGTCGCGAACGGTTACGCAGTTATCCTCAACCGAGTCAAAATCATAGGTTATGCAAACAGGCGTGCCTATTTCATCCTGGCGGCGGTAACGCTTGCCTATTGAGCCGGCGTCGTCAAAGTCAATCATAAAGTCCTTTGAAAGCTCCGAATATATTTCGGTCGCTTTTTCCGAAAGCTTCTTCGAGAGCGGCAGCACCGCGGCTTTAAAGGGGGCGAGCGCCGGGTGGAAGTGCAGAACGGTGCGAACGTCGCCCTTTTCGTCGGTTTCCTCATCGTATGCGTCGCAAAGGAAGGCGAGCAGCACGCGGTCAGCGCCGAGTGACGGCTCTATAACATAGGGTATATATTTTTCGTTTGTTTCGGGGTCAAAGTAATCCATAGGCTGCCCCGAATGTTCGGAGTGCTGGGTTAAATCGTAATCCGTGCGGTCGGCAACGCCCCATAATTCGCCCCAGCCGAACGGGAAGAGGAACTCAAAGTCGGTTGTAGCCTTTGAGTAGAAGCAAAGCTCATCCTTATCGTGGTCACGCAGCCTTAAATGCTCCTCGTTTATTCCCAGGTCTAAGAGCCACTTGCGGCAGTAAGCGCGCCAGTATTCAAACCATTCAAGGTCGGTGCCGGGCTTGCAGAAGAACTCAAGCTCCATTTGCTCAAACTCGCGGATACGGAAAATAAAGTTACCGGGGGTAATTTCGTTTCTGAACGATTTACCTATCTGTGCCACGCCGAACGGTATTTTTTTGCGGGTGGTGCGGGCAATGTTCTTAAAGTTTACAAAAATGCCCTGCGCGGTCTCGGGGCGGAGGTAAAGGGTAGATGTGCTGTCCTCGGTTACGCCCTGAAAGGTCTTGAACATAAGGTTAAACTTGCGTATATCGGTAAAATCGTGGCTGCCGCAGTTGGGGCAGGCAATGCCCTTATCCTTAATATACTGCATCATTTCCTCATCGCTCATGGCGGCGGGGTTGTCACTGAGCCCATTCTCGGCTACATAGTCTTCAATAAGCTTATCCGCTCTGTGGCGGGTTTTGCAGCTCTTGCAGTCCATAAGTGGGTCGGAAAAACCGCCTAAGTGACCTGATGCCACCCAGGTTTCCGGGTTCATAAGTATCGCGCTGTCAAGCCCCACGTTATAGGGACATTCCTGAACGAACTTTTTAAGCCACGCCCTTTTAATATTGTTTTTAAGCTCTACTCCCAAGGGACCGTAATCCCACGAGTTTGCAAGCCCGCCGTAAATTTCACTGCCGGGGTAAACAAACCCGCGCCCTTTTGCAAGAGCTACAATAGTATCCATACTTTTTTTTGAGTTTTCCAAAGCAAATTCCTCCATAAACCCGAAATTTCTACAAATACTATAGTAAATGAATTTTGTCAAAATGTCAACACTTACTTGACATATTTATTTATATGGATTATACTTTTAATATAGCATAAGAGGAGGCTTGTAAAAATGGATAACGGAAAAATTCAACTTCACAATGTGGACTTTGACGATTTTATAAAGGCTGTAGATGAGTGCAAAGGCGATGTTTACCTTGAAACAAAGGACGGCGATGTGCTTAACCTTAAATCAAAGCTTTGCCAGATGCTAGGACTCAGCACCATTCTTAAAAACACCGAAGTAACGGAGGCGACTATCCGCTGCACCAACCCCGAGGATGAAACCATGCTTTTCCGCTTTAATCTTTACGGCGAAATTCCGGGCAAGAATAAGGAGTAAAAATGGCAGAAAACAATTTTTTGAGTTATAAGGGCAAGCCGCTTGTGCGCAGCGGAAAAGAAATTTTCTACGGCGATATGGCTGACGCTTACGTAATAAAGTTTACGGTGCTTACCGAAATCGGAAAGGATAAGATTCCCGAAAAGGTCACCGTTCAGCTGCTTAAAAGCGATACCCAGCTGCCCGATAAGGACAGAATAGTTAAAGAAACGTCAAAGGATAGCTTTTTTGACGCGCTTGATTTCGGCTTTGTATGGCTTGAAAGAGCGCTGAAAAATTAAGGACTTGACTTTTTTGAACCGCAGCGTTATTATATATGTGTTAAAGCGTTGAAAAGGACAGTAGCTTTTTCAAAGCGAATTTAAAAGAGAGCGCGCGCCATCGGCTGGAAGCCGCGTAAATTCCGGAGAAAGCGAACACCGCCTTTGAGTGCCGTGGGTTGCAACACGGACGTTTTACCTGCGTTAAGGGTAGTAAAGTGCCGTTTTTTTAAAAACGGAATGCGGGTGGAACCGCGGAGTATTGTTTAATTTTGCTCCGTCCCTCTTAACCGAGGGGCGGAGCTTTATTTTTTTTCGGAGGTATAGGTTATGATAAAGGTTACTTTAAAGGACGGCAGCGTAAAGGAATTCCCCGCCGGAATTTCCGCTTATGAAGCCGCAAAGGAAATAAGCATGGGGCTTGCGCGCAGCGCCTGCGCCGCTAAAATAAACGGCAAAAACGCCGATTTGCGCGATACGCTGAACGAAGACTGCGAGCTTGAAATTTTAACGTTTGATGATGAATACGGTAAATGGACTTTCCGCCATACCGCGTCGCACATTATGGCGCAGGCGGTAAAAAGGCTTTACCCCGACGCCAAGCTTGCAATAGGCCCCGCCGTTGACGACGGGTTTTACTATGATTTTGACGTAGAAACCAAATTTACGTCCGAGGACCTTGCGAAAATCGAGGCGGAAATGAAAAAAATAGTAAAAGAAGATACAAAGCTTGAGCGCAGCTACAAGAGCAGAAACGAGGCTGTGGAATATTTTAAGGAAAAGAACGAGCCTTACAAGGTTGAGCTTGCGGAGGATATTCCCGAGGGCGAGGATATAAGTTTTTACACGCAGGGCGAATTTACCGATTTGTGCGCGGGCGCTCACCTTATGAGCACGGGAGCGGTCAAGGCGTTTAAGCTTACATCCGCCACGGGCGCATACTGGCGCGGCGACTCCTCAAAGAAAATGCTTTGCCGCGTTTACGGCACCGCTTTCCCGAAGGCAAGCGAGCTTGAAGCGCACCTTAATATGCTTGAAGAGGCGAAAAAACGCGACCACAATAAGTTAGGGCGCGAGCTGGAGCTTTTCACCACCGTTGATATTATAGGTCAGGGCTTGCCGATAATGCTGCCCAAGGGCGCTAAAATAATTCAGATTTTGCAGCGCTTTGTTGAGGATGAAGAGGCGCGCCGCGGTTGGCAGCTTACCAAAACCCCATATATGGCAAAGCGCGAGCTTTACAAACTTTCGGGGCACTGGGATCACTACCTTGACGGTATGTTTGTTTTGGGCGACCCGAACGACGAAACCAAAGAGTGCTTTGCGCTGCGCCCGATGACATGTCCGTTCCAGTATCAGGCATATTTAAACCGCGCGCGCTCTTACCGCGACCTGCCTCTGCGCTATGACGAGACTTCAACCCTTTTCCGCAATGAGGACAGCGGCGAAATGCACGGTCTTATAAGAGTTCGTCAGTTCACAATTTCCGAGGGTCACTTAATGTGCACCCCCGACCAATTGGAGCAGGAGTTCCGCGGCTGCTTGGAGCTTGCAATTTATATGCTCAAAACCTTGGGGCTTTATGAGGACGTTTCCTACCGCTTCTCACAGTGGAACCCTGCCGACCGCGATAAATATATAGGCACGCCCGAGCAGTGGGATGAGGCGCAGGGAGTTATGAAAAAGATACTCGACCACCTTGAAATCCCCTATAAAATAGGCATAGGCGAGGCGGCGTTCTACGGGCCTAAGCTCGATATTCAGATAAAGAACGTTTACGGCAAGGAAGATACGCTCATCACCATTCAGATAGACCAGATGCTCGCAGAGAAATTCGGTATGGAATATGTCGACCGCGACGGCGTGAAGAAAAACCCCTATATTATTCACCGCACCTCTATCGGCTGCTATGAAAGAACCCTCGCGCTGCTTATTGAAAAGTACGCGGGCGCGTTCCCGATGTGGTTAGCCCCCGTTCAGGTGAAACTTTTGACTATTGCCGACCGCCACTGCGACTACGCGTGTGATATTAAGCGCCGCCTTGAAGAAAAGGGCATACGCGTAGAACTGGACGACCGCAACGAGAAGATAGGCTATAAAATTCGCGAGGCACGCCTGCAAAAAGTGCCCTATATGCTCATAATCGGCGATAACGAGGTGGAAAACGGCACGCTTTCGGTAAGAGAACGCGGCGAAAACGGCGACCTCGGCTCTATGACGGCGGATGAGTTCATTGAACGCGCGGTATCGGAAGATAAAAGCCGGGTAATAAAGTAAACGGTGTTTGTATATCGTTAAACAGGCTCCCATCTTTTTGACGCAAGTCAAAATAGAGGGGACTGCCGCCGTCAGCGGCTGTCACATTAGTGACTGAGGGGTATTTTTCTGACATCCGCCTTGTAATAATCCCTCCGTCTTTGTCTGCGGCAAATCCGCCCGCTGACAGCGGCGGTTATATCTTTGGCTCCAGATTTACCCCAAAAACTAAAACCCCGCCCCGATTTCTGTAAATTCACAGAAATCGGGGCGGGGTTTTGTGTTTCCGATTCTTTTAATTATGATTTGTTAAATACAAATCTTGCCGAGCTTCCCGAAAGCCACGAAGACTTAACATCAAGATCTATCTTTGACCAGCCTGACGGTACTTCAACTGCGTACCAGCCTTCCATTCTTTTTCCGGCGGCTATTTCGCCGTCGAGAGTTCCGCCGCCGAAATCCGCATTTGCGGTTATTGAATATTCGCATTTCACATCATCCGCATACGGATCAAACAATAATATACTGCTTATTGACTGACTTTCATCGGATATATTTTCTATTACAAATTTTACACCTACAAAAACGTTCCCGTCGTCCGGTCCGAAAATATCGCCGCCGTTTGATTCTTTTATTTCCGTTGCGGTAACCTTTATGTTTTTAAAAACCGCGGTTTCGTTTAATTTGTAATCTTCCGATTTTGCGGTCTGCACCTTAACTGATGAACTGTCGTAAGGCTCTTTTTGCGGCGAATCTTCAATATTGCACGCCGAAAGCGCAAAGCAGAGAAATGTAACCAATAAAAAAGACAGAATTTTTTTCATGAATTTAACCCCCGTGTTTAATATTTCAAACACATTATACTCAATCTTTGAGTATTTGTCAATACTCAATTTATGAGTAAATAAAATTGAAATATAAATACGGGGAGGTTTTAATATGGATTACCGCACAAGAATAAGAAACATTCGGGAGGATAATGATCTGACTCAAGCGGAAATAGGCAGGCTTTTACAAAAGAGTCAACAGGGGTATAATCATATAGAAACAGGGCGGGCGGAGCTTAAAATCGAAGATTTGGTAATCCTTTGCCGTTTTTATAATATATCGGCGGATTATATGATTGGTCTTTCCGATACTCCTACGCCCATTAAAAAGTAGCAATCACACACGCACGTTTCTTATATTAAAACTTTCCCCCGTGCTTTAAGCATAAGCCGCAGCACGGGGAAAAGTTTTATTTTTTGACCCGGCAATATTATTTTGTACCGAAAATACGGTCGCCTGCGTCGCCGAGACCGGGAACTATGTAGCAGTGGTCGTTAAGATGATCGTCAAGTCCTGCGCAGTAAACCGGTACGTCGGGGTGAGCGGCGGTGAACGCCTCAATTCCCTCGGGAGCGGCTATAATGCACATAAACTTAATGCGCTTGGGGTTAAATTCCTTTATTCTTGTAACCGCGTCAATAGCGCTGCCGCCCGTTGCAAGCATGGGGTCAAGCACAAAAACGTCGCGCTCGTTAAGGTCGGCGGGCAGCTTGCAGTAGTAATCGACCGGCTTGTGTGTTTCGGGGTCGCGGTACATACCTATATGACCCACCTTAGCCGCGGGAATAAGGCTTAAAACGCCGTCTACCATGCCGAGCCCCGCTCTTAAAATGGGTACAAACGCCATTTTTCTGCCGGCAAGCTTTTTGGTTTTTGCGGTGGTTATGGGGGTTTTGATTTCAACCTCGGTAAGCGGCAGGTCTCTTGTTGATTCATAGCACATAAGCATTGCAATTTCGCTTACAAGCTCGCGGAATTGCTTAGAGCCTGTTTTTTCATCACGCAGGATGGAAAGTTTATGCTGAATAAGCGGGTGGTCCATAATAAATACGTTATCTTTCATTTTTTGCTGCTCCTTTAGGTGTTTGATTTTTCAATTTCGGTTATCATATCAACGCGGCGCTGATGACGCCCGCCCTCAAACTCGGTGTTGACAAAAATATCGCACAGCTCAAGCGCCGTGCCTATACCTATTACTCTGCCGCCGAGACATAATATGTTGGAGTTATTGTGAAGTCTGGTGTATTTTGCCGAGAAATGCTCGCTGCAGGCGGCGGCGCGTATACCGTTCACCTTATTTGCCGCAAGCGACATACCTATGCCTGTGCCGCAAATAAGTATTCCCAGCTCGTTTTCGCCGTTTTTAATGCTGTTTGCAACCTTGAGCGCTATTTCGGGGTAATCGACCGATTTGTTTTCGTATATGCCGAAATCCTCCACCTCAAAGCCTTCGGCTTTTAAGTGCTCAACTATTGCGTTTTTATGCTCAAATCCGCCGTGATCACAGCCTACTGCTATTTTCATAAGCTCACCTCTTTTTTCTTTTTAAGCTCGCGTTCTGCCTGGGGCAGCCTTAAATATACGGGCAGCAGCTTGTCCGGCGTTTCGGATAAGCCGTTTTTAAATATATCCTCCGCCGCAAGTGCTACGGATACCGCGTTTTGATACCTGCGCTCGGGCGCCGATTTACAAACGCCGGGTATATTTTCGGCAAACGGGAAGAACACGTCTGTGCCATCGCCTACTATTATAACACGTTTTTCTCCGTTTTGCGACACTTTTTTTAAATTTTCCGCAAGTTCTTCACATAAAACCGCTCTGTCTTCGCACAGGCGGGTAATTTTGCCGCCCGAAATTTCAAAAATCGCGTTGTATACCTGGCTGCAGCGCGCGTCCATAACCGCGCACACAATGCAATCGGTATCGCGGTAGTTAAAGGCGAGCGATAATAGGGTAGATACCCCCGCGCAGGGCAAATTCCGCGCGGCGGCAAGCCCCTTTGCGGCGCTTATGCCTATGCGCACCCCGGTAAACGAGCCGGGGCCCGCGTTTATCGCCAGCCCGTCAATATCCTGCAAATTAAGCCTTGCCGCGGCAAAAAGCCCCTCTGCCATAGGCAAAAGGGTTTGCGAGTGGGTAAGCTTTACGTTTACAAAGGCGGATGCTATAACCTGCCCGTCCTCGGTTATTGCGGCAGAGGCAGGACCCGCCGTACATTCAAGAGAAAGTATTTTCATTGTGTTTCAGTCTCCGTTAAATCAAGATCGCGCGCGCCGTCAATATTTATCACGCGTTCATTTTCGCCCGTTTGTTCAAAGCTGACGGTTATAGTGCCCGCGGGCAGCGCGTTTTCAATGTTTTCGCTCCACTCCGCCGCAATTACTCCGCCTTGCTCTGCGTACTCAAAAAAACCGGTGGAATAAAGGTCTTCCCACCCCGAAATTCGGTACATATCAAAATGGTAAAGCGGCAGCCTGCCGCCGATATATTCGTTTATAAGCGCAAAGGTAGGGGACGTGACCGTGCCCGTAAAGCCGAGCCCGCGTGCCAGCCCCCGCGTAAAGCAGGTTTTGCCCATTCCGAGTCCCCCGCGAAAGGCTATAACCTCGCCGCCGCGCAGGGTTTGCGCCAGTCGAAAGCCTATGCTTTCGGTTTCTTCGGGGGATTTTGTTGTGTATTTTTTCATTTTTTCACCTTTATTTATATGTATCAACGGCGGCACACTTTGTTTTTATAAAGTCTTTAAAGAGGTTATATTTCATATCTGAGCCGAAGCAGATTGCGGGCAGCAGATAAGCCTGCACCGAGTTGGTATGAATCATAATCAGCTTGTTTTCAACAATGCTTATTCTGTCAATTCACGAATATTTAATTTCGGTTTTAATGTCTTCCGTTTCTTCTGTAAAGCAGTCCTCATAAAAGGTAAACACCGGGTGGGGCGAATAGGGCGGTTTTCCGTTTTTTATAAGGGCTTTTATCTGGATTTTTGCCGCTAATTTAAAGAAGGGCACCACTAACAGCTGCGGTATTATAATTAGTAAAATTCCCGAAATTATCGATTCCGCCGAAAAACCTATATCACGTATTGCCGACAGCGTAGGAACAAAACACAGTACCAGCAAAAAATCCTTAATGTAGTCAGAATTTTTTTGCCGTAGCGGGATTTTGTCTGCCAAAAAATATTAAAATCGGTATAATCCTTATCGGTCAAATCAATATTGAACCGAAACTCCATACTAAACCCCTCCGGCTATTATTTTATAACGCAGGCGGTATTTTGTCAATATAAGCATTTTAAACTTGAAAATAATTCCGTTATATAGTATTATATAAATAATTATATCCTGTTTCAGAAAGCGAGTATTAAAATATGGGAAAAAAGGAAAGAATACTGCACCCAGTGGGCAGAATTCACGGCGGAACGCTGCTGCCGCACCTAAAGGGCACGGCTGAGGCGGAAACCGTTATAATGCCGCCGCCCGAGAGCGTTAAAATACCTATGCTTCAGCACATAGGCGCGCCGGCAGAGCCGGTTGTGGCTGTAGGAGACAAGGTGTATGTAGGTACGCTTATAGGCAAGGCGGGCGGCTTTGTAAGCGCGCCCGTACATTCAAGCGTTTCGGGAACGGTAAGCGCCGTTACGGCGGAAAACGTAAACGGGCGCAGCGTTACATATGTGACTGTAAAATCCGACGGCGAGCAGAGCCTCGACCCGAGTATAAAACCCTTTGAAGTAAAAACGCGCGAGGATATAGCCGCCGCTGCAACTGCATGCGGGCTTGTGGGGCTGGGCGGCGCGGGTTTTCCCACAGGCGTTAAGCTGAATATTAAGGACGGAGTAAAAATCGATACTCTTATAATAAACGGCGCAGAGTGCGAGCCGTACATAACAAGCGACTACCGCGAGTGTATTGAAAATTACAACGACGTTATAGAGGGCGTTTACCTGCTTAAAGAAAAGCTGGGCGTTGAAAAAGTAATAATCTGCATTGAAAGCAACAAGGAAAAGGCTATTACAAAGCTTTACACCATTGCCGCCGATAAGCGAGATACAGATGATTCCGTAAAGCTAATGAAGCTGCCCACAAGCTACCCGCAGGGAGCGGAAAAGGTAATAATTTATTCGGCAACGGGAAGAAAAGTGCCGCTGGGCAAGCTGCCGAGCGACGTCGGGTGCATTGTTATGAACATAACAAGCGTTGCCGCGCTTTACAGGTTTATAACTACGGGTATGCCGCTTGTTTCAAAGCGCATAACGGTGGACGGCACGGCGGTTAAAGAGCCTAAAAACGTGCGGGTGCCCATAGGCACATCCATAAAGGACGTTTTGGAGTTTGCGGGCGGCGTGAATGATACGGCGGCGGAAATAATGATGGGCGGACCCATGATGGGTATAGACGTATGCAGCACCGACGCGGTTATTGAAAAGCGCAACAACGCCATTATTGTTATGGAAGAAAGAACAGCGCCCGATACTACCCCCTGCATACACTGCGACCGCTGCGCGGGCGCATGTCCTATGCGGCTTTACCCCGCAAATGTAGAGGCGGCGCTTGACTGCAAGCTTTATGACAGGCTTGAAAATCTTAATGTTAACTACTGTATGGAGTGCGGCAGCTGCGCGTTTGTATGTCCTGCGCACAGACCGCTAACACAAAGTATGAGGCTTGCAAAGGCTGAATTAAGGAGGCGGACGGCGAAATGAAAGAAATGCTGACGGTTACATCATCGCCGCACATAAAAAGACCCGACACCACGCGCGGCATTATGTCGGACGTGGTAATAGCCTTAGCCCCCGCCGCCACCTACGGCTGTATTCTTTTCGGGCTTCGCGCCCTTGCGGTTTTAATAACCTGTGTAGGTGTGGCGGTACTCAGTGAATTTTTATGGAACAAGGCTTTGAAAAAGCCGAATACAATAAAGGATATGTCGGCGGTTGTAACGGGGCTGCTGCTCGGTATGAACCTGCCGCCCACACTGCCGCTCTGGCAGGCGGCAATAGGCAGCGTTGCGGCTATAATCGTTGTAAAGCAGATGTTCGGCGGCTTGGGGCATAACTTTGCAAACCCCGCCATTGCCGCAAGAATTATGCTGCTTGTCTCTTTCCCTGCTGCTATGACGCGGTTTACAGAACCCGTTTCCGATGCGGTGACCTCCGCCACGCCTTTGGCAGGCACTGCGGGCGCGCTCTCGTTTAAAACCCTGTTTTTCGGTATGCACGCGGGGTCTATAGGCGAGACCTCGGCATTTTTGCTGCTTGTGGGCGGGATGTATCTTGTTATACGCAGGGTCATAACCCCCGTAATTCCCGTGTGCTTTATAGGCACGGTGGCGCTGCTTTCACTGATTGCGGGTGAAAACGTTATGCTGTCCGTCTTCGGCGGCGGCCTTATTCTGGGCGCGGTGTTTATGGCGACCGACTACACCACAAGCCCCACAACCCCGCTCGGCAAGGCAGTTTTCGCCGTGGGCTGCGGAATTATAACCTTTGTTATAAGAAAATTCGGCTCACTGCCCGAGGGTGTTTCATATTCAATTTTGCTTATGAATATTTTAGTGCCGCATATAAACCGTTTCACACTTTCAAAACCGTTCGGCTTTGAAAAAGTAAAGGGGGCGGCGAAGAGTGAGTAAATTTATTGAAGCAATAAAGAAAAACCGCGGGGATATTATAAAGCCTGTGGGCGTTCTGCTTGCAATTTGCATTATAATTCCGCTGGCATTAAGCGTTACAAACAAGGTAACGGCTAAAAAAATAGCCGAGCTTGAAAAAGAGAACAGCAAAAAGAATATGCAAAGCCTTGTAAGCGCCGATGATTTTGAGAAATGCAGTGACGGCGGCATAGAATACTACACCGCGATAAAGGGCGGAGAAACCGCTGCGTACATATTTACCGAGAGCGCAAAGGGCTACGGCGGCGACGTTTCGGTAATGACCGCTGTAAAGCCCGACGGCACGGTTGCGGGCGTTGCGATACTCGACGTTTCAAACGAGACCCCGGGGCTTGGGCAAAACGCCGCTAAGGAGAGCTTTTACTCGCAGTATGCGGGGCTTAAAAAGGGCGTTTCTCTGCTTAAAAACGGCGCAAAGGCGGAAAATAACGAGGTTGACGCCGTAACGGGCGCCACAATAACCTCAACCGCCGTGACCCGCGCGGTAAATGCGGCGCTTGATGATTTTGAAAAGGTAAAGGGGGAGACTGTCGGTGAAGAATAAATATTTGGGCTATTTTACAAACGGGCTTATTAAAGAAAACCCGACCCTGCGGCTGGTGCTCGGCACATGCCCTACTTTGGCAGTCACTACCGCCGCAATAAACGGCATAGGTATGGGGCTTTCGGCAACGCTTGTGCTTGTATGTTCAAACCTTGCAATTTCGCTGCTGCGCAATATTATTCCCGATAAGGTGCGCATACCCGCGTTTATAACCATTATAGCGGGGTTTGTAAGCGTTGTTCAAATGCTTGTAAAGGCATTTTTGCCCGAAATTGATAAATCCCTCGGTATATATCTGCCGCTCATAGTTGTAAACTGTATAATTCTTGCGCGCGCCGAAATGTTTGCCTCTAAAAATTCGGTGCTGCCAAGCGTGCTTGACGGTCTCGGAATGGGCGTGGGCTTTACCGCCGTTTTAACCCTTATGGGCGCAATACGCGAGCTTTTGGGCGCAGGTTCGCTTTTCTCGCTGCCGCTTACATCCCGCTTTATAAGCCCTATGATAATATTTTTGCTGCCGCCCGGCGGATTTTTCGTTTTCGGAATGCTGGTGGCGGCTTCTAACGCGCTTGCAAAGAAAAACGGCAAAAAGCCCGTGGAGCACTTAGGGTGCGAGAGCTGCCCGTCTAAAGGCGTGTGCGGCAAAAACGGTGAAAAGGGGGCGGAAGTAAATGAATAGCGCAACCTCCATAGCGTCAATTCTTTTGGCGGCTATACTCACCAATAATATGGTGCTTTCAAAATTCCTCGGTATCTGCCCGTTTTTGGGCGTTTCCAAAAAGACCGATACCGCCCTTTCAATGAGCATTGCCGTAACGCTTGTAATGGTTGTTTCCACCGCCGTTACATGGCCTATTTACCACTTTATACTTTCGCCTGATTACACTTACCTTGAAACGATAGTGTTTATTCTCGTTATTGCGGCGATAGTTCAGTTTATCGAAATAGTTTTGAAGCGCTATATAAAGCCAATATACAACGCGCTCGGCATTTATTTACCCTTAATAACCACAAACTGCGCGGTTTTGGGTATTACAATGCTTAACATTACAAACGAGCTGGGCTTTGTTCAGTCGCTTGTGAACGCGCTCGGCGCGGGGCTTGGCTTTATGCTTGCAATGCTGCTGTTTTCGGGCGTGCGCGAAAGGCTTGAAACCGCCGACATTCCCGAATTTTTAAAGGGTCTGCCCATAACGCTTGTTGCTGCGGCGCTTGTGTCGCTTTCCTTTTTAGGCTTTGCCGGAATAGGGGGTTGAAAAAATGGAAATACTTTTACCCGTTATAATTGTCGGCATAATAGGTCTTATTGCGGGGGTGGGGCTTTCCCTTGCCTCAAAGTTTATGGCAGTACCCGTGGACGAAAAGCAGGAGAAAATACGCGCGGCTCTGCCCGGTGCTAACTGCGGCGCCTGCGGCTTTTCGGGCTGCGACGGCTACGCCGCGGCGGTAGCCGCGGGGGAGGCAACACCCGATAAATGCGCGCCCGGCGGCGCCGCTGCCGCGGCTGCGCTGGCTGAAATACTGGGCGTTGAGGTTGTAAACGAGCCTAAAATCGCCTTTATAGCCTGCAAGGGCACGCGCGAAAACACAAAGCTTAAATACGCTTACAGCGGCATGCAAAGCTGCGCCGCGGCGGCGGCTCTTCAATCGGGTCCGCTTGAATGTTCGTTCGGCTGTCTCGGCTTCGGGGATTGCGCCGCGGTATGTCCCTTCGGGGCTATAACCCTTGAAAACGGCAGACCCGCCGTTTGCAGCGATATTTGCGTGGGGTGCGGCAAATGCGTTTCGGTATGCCCGAAAGCCCTTATATCGGTACTTCCGAAATCCGCCGAAGTAAGGGTTGCCTGCTCAAATAAGGAAAAGGGCGCGCCCGTGGTTAAAAACTGCTCGGTTTCCTGCATAGCCTGCAAAATGTGCGAAAAGGCGTGCGAGAGCGGCGCTTTAGAGGTCATTGATAATCTTGCGGTTATAGACCGCACCCTCTGCACAGGCTGCGGCAAATGCAAAGCCGCCTGTAAACGCGGAGTTATTATATAAATCAATTTTAATTCGGTAGGTAATAAAGAATGGGAATGAAAAAATGGCAGACGGCGGAGCTTGATAAGGCTCTCGCAAAGGAGCTTGCCGAGGAATGCGGGGTTGACCCCATAGTGGCGCTTATAGCCTCCTCGCGCGGGTATACCGACCCCTCTGATTTAGAGGAATTTTTATCGGACGAGCCCTGCTTTTCCGACCCGTTTTTGCTTGCCGATATTGGAAAAGCCGCCGATATTTTAAACGGTGCGGCGGAAAGCGGCGTGAAAATTGCCGTTTTCGGTGATTACGACTGCGACGGTGTGAGTTCTACCGCCATTATGTATACCTACCTTAAAGGCCGCGGGTGCGACTGCGTTTGCTATATTCCCGACCGTATGCAAGAGGGGTACGGTATGAATATTCCCGCGGTGGAAAAATTAGCGGCAGACGGTGTTGGGCTTATTATAACCGTTGATAACGGTATTGCCTGCGTTAAAGAGGTTGAAAGAGCTAAAGAGCTTGGTATGGCGGTAATAGTTACCGACCACCACTTGCCGGGCGAGGTGCTGCCCGCCGCCGACGCGGTGGTAGACCCGCACAGGGCGGACTGCCCCTCGGACTTTAAGGAAATATGCGGCGCAGAGGTTGCCTTTAAGCTTATTTGCGTGGCAGAGGGCAAAGAGCCCGAAGAACTGATATATGAATATGCGGATATTTTAAGCGTGGCGGTCACCGCCGACGTTATGCCGCTTAAATTTGAAAACCGCAGCATTGTAAAGCTGGGAACGGAAAAGCTGAAAAACGCGCCCTCAAAGGGGCTTTCGGCGGTAATGAGTGTGGCGGGGCTTGAAAGGAACGATATGAACGCAACCCGCATAGCTTACGGCATTGCCCCCAGAATAAACGCGGCGGGCAGGCTCGGCAGCGCAGATATTGCCTTTAAGCTGCTCACCGCCGACAGTATGACCGAGGCGCTGGAGCTTGCAAACCGCATAGACGCGCTGAACGCAGAACGCCGCGGAACAGAAAAAAGTATTTTTGAAAAAGCGGCAGAAATAATAGAAAGAGAGGGGCTTTCCCACCGCCGCGTTATAGTGGTAAGCGGGGAAAACTGGCACCCGGGCGTTGTGGGTATAGTGGCGGCGCGAATTACCGAGCGCTACGGCAAGCCTACCGTAGTAATCTCTGAAAACGGCGATATATCCACAGGCTCTGCCCGCAGTATTGAGGGCTTTTCGATTTTTGAGGCTATAAGCTATGCCGCCGACCTGCTTACAAAATTCGGCGGGCACAGGCAAGCTGCGGGCTTAAGCCTTAAAACAGAGAATATAAACGCTTTCAGAGAGAAAATAAACGAATATGCCGAAAGCCTTGCCTTTACAGCCCCCGTTTTAAAGCTTGACTGCAAATTAAAGCCCTCGGCGCTAACCCTCGATTTATCCGAGGCGATAAAGCAGTTGGAGCCGTTCGGCACGGGCAACCCGACGCCTGTTTTCGGGCTTTTCGGCGTTACCCTTGCAAAAATTACGCCAATAGGCGGCGGCAAACACCTGCGCCTTATTTTTTCAAAGGACGCGAATTCCTTTCAGGCGCTGCTTTTTGGCGTAACGCCCGGGCGCTTTTGCTTTAAAGAGGGCGATATTTTAGACGCGGCGGTTACGGTTGAAACCAATTTTTACGCGGGCGAGTATAATTTATCGGTTCAGATAAAGGCGCTCAGAATGAGCGGAACGGATGATGAAAGGCTTTTCAGGGAAATGGATAATTTAGAGTTTTTCTTATCCGGCAAAAGCTTTGATATAAACGAGGTTTTCCCCACACGGCAGGAGACCGGAACGGTTTATAAAGCTATAGCGGCGGATCCGACAAGCGCAGAGCGTATAAAATATTTGCTGCTTTCAAACCCCGGGTATGCCAAAACAGAGGTATCGCTGACGGTGCTGACCGAGCTGGGGCTTATTAAAAAGGGCGCGGACGGCGTTTTAAGAACAACGGGCGCTAAGGGAGACCTTCACAATTCGCCTACATATAAAAAGCTATTGGAAAGGGGAGCGGAAAAATGACCGAGACACAGCAAAGAGATTACGATAAGCTATATAAGCAAATGCAGGATTTCGGTGGAAAGTACGATTATAAGCTTATAAAAAAAGCGTTTGAATACTGCGTTTTAAAGCACGACGGTCAAAAGCGCTGGACAAACGAGGATTACTATATTCACCCGTTTAACGTGGCGCTTATAATCGTCTCCCTCGGAATGGACAGCGAGTCTATAGCCGCTGCCCTCCTACACGATGTGGTGGAGGACACCGACGCAACGGTTGAGGATATAAAGCGCGAGTTCGGCGACGAGGTGGCGCTACTGGTTGACGGCGTTACCAAAATAGGCAGGCTGAATTTCACCACCAAGGAGCAACAGCAGGCGGAGAGCCTTAGAAAAATGCTCATTGCAATGGGGCAGGATATACGCGTAATAATTATAAAGCTTGCCGACCGACTGCACAATATGCGCACGATCGACGCAATGCCCGCGCAAAAGCAGAGGGATAAATCGGTAGAAACGCTGGAAATTTACGCCCCTATAGCGCACAGGCTCGGTATACGCCCCGTTAAGGAGGAGCTTGAGGACCTTGCAATAAAGCACCTTGACCCCGTTGCCTACAAGGAAATTGAAGACCTGCTGATGTTAAGAAAGCAACACCGCGAGCAGATATTGGAGGAAATAAAGCAGCGCATAGAAAAGCGGCTGAAAGAAGAAATGCCCGATGTGGAAATGGCGTTTCAGGGCAGAATAAAATCAATATACGGCATATATCGCAAAATGTATGTTCAGGGCAAGGACTTTGACGAAATTTACGATATTTACGCCATAAGAATTATAACCGACACCGTGGCGGACTGCTACAATATTCTCGGTATTATGCACGATATGTTCCGCCCGATACCCAATAGGTTTAAGGACTATATTTCCACCCCTAAGCCTAATATGTACCAGTCGCTCCACACCACGGTTATAAGCCGTGCGGGAATACCCTTTGAAATTCAAATTCGCACCTTTGAAATGCACCATACCGCAGAGTTCGGTATAGCGGCGCACTGGAAGTATAAAGAGGGCATTACCGATAATAACGCTAAAATGGAGCGGCGGCTTGAGTGGATAAGGCAGATACTTGATTCACAGGCGGCTTCTACCGATGCTTCCGACCTTGTGCGCAGCATAAAGGTCGATTTATCGCAAGAGGACGTTTTTGCGGTTACTCCACGAGGCGACGTTATAAATCTGCCCGTAGGCTCTACCATAGTGGATTTTGCCTTTGCAATACATTCGGCGATAGGTACTAAAATGGTGGGCGCTAAAGTTGACGGAAAAATAGTACCCATAAACCACGAGGTGAAAACCGGCGAGGTAATTGAAATTTTAACCACCAATCAACCGGGGCACGGACCCAGCCGCGACTGGCTGGGTATTGCCGTTACTTCACAGGCAAAATCCAAAATTCGCTCGTGGTTCAAAAAAGAAAAGCGCGCCGAAAATATTGCCGCAGGCAAGCTGGATGTTGAGCGGGAGTTCCGCCGCAACGGAATTGAGCTGCCCGAAAATGAAAACGCGGAGTTTATTGAGGATATTGCAAAACGGCTTAAATTTTCGGGAGCGGACGAGTTCTACGCCGCAATAGGCTACGGCGGTATACTGCTTTCAAAAATAATGCCGCGCATAAAAGAGGATTACAACAAGCGCACCGCCGCGCAAAAGCCGCAGGAGATCGTCACCGTGCCCGAAACGCGGCGCAGTAAATCGTCCGAGGGCGTTGTGGTGGACGGCATTGACAACTGTCTTATAAAGCTCTCGAAATGCTGTACTCCGCTGCCGGGCGATGATATTATAGGCTTTATTACCCGAGGTCACGGCGTTTCAATTCATAAGCGGGACTGCAATAACGTGCCTGTTAATATTGCCGATTCCCCCGAGCCGGAGCGCTGGATTCCCGCGCACTGGGACGGCACTCAGTCGGAAAAGTTTATATCAACCTTGCAGGTTTCGGCGATCGACCGCGAGGGGCTTTTAATAGACGTTATGAACGCGGTGCAGAATATGCGCGTTCCCGTGCACAGCATAAGCGCAAGGCAAACAAAGAGCGGCAATTGCTTGGTTATAATGTCGCTCTCGGCTGAAAGCGTTGAGCACCTTAAAAGCATTATAGCGCGGCTTGAAAAGCTGCAGGGCGTTTTCGGTGTGGAAAGGATAAATCAGTAATGAAAGCAGTAATTCAGCGTGTAAAAAACGCAAGCGTGGCGGTAAACGGCGAAACCGTGGGGAAATGCGGCGAAGGGCTTATGGTGCTTTTCGGCGCCGAAACGGGCGACACCGCAGAGGACGCGGCTTTGCTTGCCAAAAAAACGGCGGCTTTGCGTATATTCTGTGATGAAAACGATAAAATGAACCGCTCGGTTTGCGATATAAACGGCGAAATGCTGGTAATTTCCCAGTTCACCTTGTGCGCCGATGTTAAAAAGGGCAACCGCCCCTCGTTTACGGGCGCAATGGAACCGACAGCAGCAAACAAGCTGTATATGCTTTACTGCGAGGAACTGCGGAAAAACGGCATTAAAAGCGTTGAAACGGGAATTTTCGGCGCGGATATGCAGGTGTCTTTAATAAACGACGGACCGGTTACAATTTTGTTTGATACCGATATATGGAGGAAAAATGGAAATCAGAGCAATACACTTAGGACTGATTAAAACAAACTGCTACCTAATTTCAACCGATAAAGCGGCGGTGGTTATAGACCCCGGCTTTAAAACCGAAATAACTGCGGATTTTTTAAAGGTGAACGGGGGAAAAGACCGAATGATACTTATAACCCACGCGCACTTTGACCACATAGGCGGGGCGGAAACTTTAAGAGACGAAACGGGTGTGGAAATAGGTATAGGCGAGCTTGACGCGCCTGCCCTCAGAGATACCGAGCTTAATTTATCGGATAAATTCCATGCGCACATAGCTCCATTTTCGGCTGACCGCACATTTTGCGACGGCGAAAAATTCAGCGTGGGCGATATTGATTTTGAGGTTATTTTAACCCCCGGGCATACCGTGGGCGGCGTTTCCTACCTTTCGGGCGAAAGCCTTTTTTCGGGTGATACGCTTTTTGCGGGCGCCGTGGGCAGAACCGATATGCCGGGCGGCAGCCTTAAAGCCCTTAAAAAATCGCTTAAACGGCTGATAGCCCTGCCGGAGGAAACCAAGGTTTACCCCGGTCACGGTGATTTTACTACCGTGGGGTACGAAAAAGAAAACAATATGTTTGTGTGGTAAAAATGAAACTGTGTTTAATAGGTCATTCATTCGGCTATGAGCTTGAAAAGCTGATAAGAATTTTTCTTCCGTTTGAAAAAATTGAAATATGCGAAAGCCGAGATAATTCCGACCGCGCCGCCGTAACCGTTTTATCATGCGAAAACGGCGTAACGCGCCTGTCGGCGGAGCTTATTTTCGGTGAAAATACTTATACCGATGAAAAAACGCTTGAAAACAGCGCGGAAAATTATGAGAAAGAGTGCGAACGGCTTATAGCCGCAGCACTCTATAATTGCTTTGTTGCGGCATCGGGTTACACCCCGCCGTGGGGAATACTTACGGGCGTTCGCCCCGCCAAGCTTTTTTCGCGGCTTTGCAGGGCAGAGGGGGAGACTGCAGCAGAGCAGTATTTTAAAAACGCGCTGTATGTGAAGCCCACCAAAACAGAGCTTTGCAAAAAAACCGTTGCGGCGGAGAAAAGAATAACCGATTTATCGGGCAAAAGCTCCTACAGCCTTTATATTTCAATTCCGTTTTGCCCTACCAGGTGCGCCTATTGCTCCTTTGTTTCGCACTCGGTAGAGCAGGCGCGCAGGCTTATACCGCAGTATATAGCCCTTTTATGCGAAGAATTAAGGCTTACGGCGGAAATAGCGAAAAAGCTCTCTTTAAAGCTTGAAACAATATACATAGGCGGCGGAACGCCCACCTCCGTAACCGCCGAGCAGCTTGAAGAAATAATGTCGGCAGTGGCGGAGAATTTCCCCGTACAGAGCGTGGCGGAATACACGGTAGAGGCGGGCAGACCCGACACCGTAACAAAAGAAAAGCTGGAAGTTATAAAGCGTATGGGCGCTTCAAGAATCAGCATAAATCCGCAGACTATGAATGACGAGGTGCTTAAAAACATAGGCAGAAAGCATACCGCCGCCCAAACCGAGGCGGCGTTTCGGCTTGCAAGGGAGTGCGGCTTTAAAAACATAAATACCGACCTTATAGCGGGCTTGCCGGGCGATACGCCCTTAAGCTTCGAAAACACGCTTTCACGCGTGCTGGCGCTTTGCCCCGAAAGCGTTACCGTTCATTCGCTTTCAATGAAGCGTTCGTCCACGCTTAACACATCGGGGCTTTTCCCCGAGGCGCAAATGGGCGCGGCGGCTGCCGAAATGGTGGAATACGCCGAAAAAACGCTTGAAACCGCAGGAATTTACCCATACTATATGTATAGGCAGAGCAAAACCGTAGGGAATCTTGAAAATGTGGGCTATGCAAAGCCGGAAACGGAATGTCTTTACAATGTTTACACTATGGACGAAACCCACACAATTCTTGCCTGCGGCGCGTCTGCCGTTACAAAAATGAGAGAACCTGGCGGAAATAATATCGAACGCATTTTTAACTTCAAATATCCATATGAATATATCAGTCGGTTTTCTGAGCTCAAGGAACGGAAGGACGGTATTCTGAAATTCTATGAAAAGTACCCTGCAAACAATAAATAGCTATGCCGAAACAAGCCCCGAGGAGCTTGTTTTGCGCGCCGAGCGGCACTATCGGAACGAAATATCCGCGGTGGCGGATAAAATAATACAAAACAAAAGCATAAAGGTCATTGCAATAGCGGGTCCTTCCTCATCGGGAAAAACCACCACGGCGCATATGCTGCGCGGGTGCCTTGCCGAAAGGGGCGTTAAAACCGACGTTATATCGCTTGACGATTTTTACCTGCCGCCTGAGCGTTTGCCGTTGCTGCCCGACGGCACGCAGGATATTGAATCGGTAAACGCGCTTGATATTCCGCTTATAAACAAATGCTTTAATAAAGCGCTTGAAGGCGGCAAAACATACCTGCCGCAGTTTGATTTTCAGGCGAAAAAGCGTATAGAAAACGCGCGCGAGCTTGATATTTCGGGCAACAGCATTGTAATAGTTGAGGGACTGCACGCCTTAAACCCGGTTTTAACAGGCATTATTCCGCACAAAAAGCTTTTCAGGGCGTATATAAGCGTAAACCGCAATATTGAGGATGAAAACGGCGAAGTATTGCTTACAAGCCGCCAAATAAGGCTTGTGCGGCGCGTATTGAGAGACAGAATATTCCGCAGCACCTCCCCTGCAGAGACCCTGAACCTATGGAAAGGCGTAACGGCGGGTGAAGAAAAATACCTTTACTGCTTTAAAGATAGGGCGGATATACTGATTAAGACCCTCCATATTTACGAGCCTTGCCTTTATAAAAGCGAACTTTCCGCTTTAAAGGGCGAGACCGCGCAATGCGCGGATAACCCGTATTTTATGAAAACGCTTGAAAGCATTGAGCGCTTTTACCCGATAGATAGGTCTTTAATACCCGAAAATTCGCTGATACGTGAATTTATCGGTTGAAAAAAGCTTTGATATGTGATAAAATTTTAATTACAGGAGGTAATATTTATGGATTTTTTTGATGATGCAGTAAATAAAGCAAAGGAAGCACTCGACGTTGCCTGCAAAAAGACAAACGAGGTTGTAACCACCCAAAAGCAGAGGTTTGATATAGCCTCGCTTGAAGCTAAGCGCACAAAGGATTTTGAGGCGCTGGGCAGATATTACTATGCTGAAATTAAGGACGCCGAAATAACCGACGAAAAGGCGGCTGAACTGGTTACCGCCATAAACGAGAAGACCGAGAAGATAGAGACGCTGCGCCGCGAGATAAACAACATAAAGAATAAGCGCGTTTGCCCCAAGTGCGGTGCTTCTATTGATAAAAACTCGGTTTATTGCAATTTCTGCGGTGAAAAGCTCGTTTTTGAAAGCGCGGCTGAGCCCGAAAAAGAGGATAAAACCGAGGAAGAATAATCAAATGCAGGAATACAAAAAAATCGGCATAATTGTTGCCGATGATGAAGAATTTAAGCCCCTTGCCGACCTTGTGACAAGGGGTGAATTTTCGGAAAGCTATTTTCTGAAAAGAAAAATACTTAATTTCAAAACGGGTAAGGCTGATGTGTACGCCTGCTTTTGCGGCATAGGCAAGGTTAATGCCGCCGCTGCCGCCGCGCATTTTGTTGATATGGGCTGTGAAATAATACTTAACTACGGCTTATCAGGCGGGATAGACGGTGTTTGCCGCGGCGATATTTGCGTTTGCTCCCGCTTTTTAGAGCACGATTTTGACTTGACGGGCATAGGCTACAAGCCCTGTGAAAAGCCGTGGCAGGAGTATATTTACAATGCGGACGAGCACCTGAACAGCCGCATTTTATCGCTGCTGCCGGGGGCGGTTACCGGCACTGCGGTTACCGGTGACTGCTTTGTGACCGACGATAATCTGCGCGAAAGGCTTAAAAACGATTTCGGCGCGGTTTGCTGCGATATGGAGACCGCCGCTATCGCCTATGTCTGCTATTATGCGGGCGTGCCGTTTGCCGCCGTTCGCAGAATATCGGATGACGCGGGCGCGGGCGCGGGAGACGTTTACCGTGAGATGAACAACTCGGGCGATACCGTACTTTCGGATTTTATTCTTGAATGTGCGCGCTTAGCGGCAGAGCTTTGAGAGCGGCGAAGAATAAGCGCCGCAGTATGCAATACGGCACGGCGGTGTTGCTTATATCCGCCGTTATTGTAAAGCTTATCGGCGCGCTTTTTAAAATTCCGCTGTCTTCGGCGCATTGTTTAGGTGACGAGGGCTTCGGATTTTTTTCCTCTGCTTACGATTTATTTTCGCCGCTTTACTCCCTTGCAATGGCGGGGCTGCCGGTGGCGGTTGCGAGAACCGTTTCGGAGCATATAGCGGCGGGCAGATACCGCGACGCCCGCTTATCTTACAGGCTTTCGCGTAAATTTTTCCTTATAGCGGGAATTATGGGAACGGCTGTTTTCGCGGCTTTGGTAATTCCGTTTGTAAGGCTTACCGACGCTACGGGTAAAACCGCCCCCGCGCTTTTTGCGGTGGCGCCCGCGGTGCTTTTTTCCTGCGTATTATCGGCTGAGCGCGGGTATTACGAGGGGCTTAACAATATGCTCCCCACCGCCGTTTCAGAGCTTACTGAGGCGCTGTGCAAGCTGATTTTGGGTCTCGGTGCGGCGTTTATAACAGTGCGGCTTACGGGCAGCACGGTATGGGGCGCTGCGGCGGCAATGGCGGGTATAACCGTCGGCACGCTTTTTGCGTTTCTTTACACCCGCATTTACGCTAAATTGAAGGGCGACGGCATTACGGCTGATATGCTTGAAAACAGCCCCGAGCCGCAGAGCGGCGCCGACACCTTCAAAAAAATGATATTGCTTACCCTGCCCATTGCGCTTACCTCGCTTACCGTTAACATTCCGCCTATGATTGACGCATTTACGGTAAAAAGCGGGCTTGAAGGGCTGATAAGCGGCGGCACGGATTTAAGGGAAATTTACCGCTCGGTTTTTGAAAACGGCGATATACCCGATTTATCGGCTTTCCCCGTATTGCTTTACGGCGTGCGCGGTAAGGCTTATACCGTTTTCAACCTTGTGCCCGCCTTTACCTCGGTAATAGGCGTGGGCGCCGTGCCCGCAATAACGGCGGCGGCAGCAATGGGAAATACGGCGGAGCTTAAAAAAAATATAAACACCGTGCTTAAAACCGCAGCGCTTATCTCTCTGCCCGCCGCATGCGGACTTATAGCGATAAGCGGCAGAATAACCGAATTTTTATACGATACCGAGGCTTCCGCCGTAATAGGCGGCGAAATGCTTACAATTTACGGTTTTGCGGCGCTTTTCGTCGGTTTTTTGGTGCCGCTGGGCGGCATATTGCAGGCGCTGGGAAAACAAAACGCGGTGCTTTTAAACACGGCTGTCGGCACGGCGGTAAAGCTGATTGTAAATATTATTGCGGTGTCGGTACCGAAAATCAATGTTATGGGCTCGGCGCTCGGCACTGTGCTTTGCTTTTTTGTGATTTTTCTGCTTGATATTGCGGTTTTAATAAAGGCGGTGGGCTTTGCGCCCGATAGCGTGAATGTGTTTTTAAAGCCGCTTGTTTCAGCCGCCCTTTGCGGGCTTGCGGCGCACCTCACGGCGCGGCTCGGCAGCTCGCGCGGGGTAACGCTGCTTGCCGTTTTTGCCGCTGTTTTAGTGTATGCGGCGCTGATTATTGCCCTTAAAACGGTGGAAGAAATCGATTTTCCGAACTCCGATAGAGGAAAAAAGTTGGCTGAATTTTGTAGAAAACATAGAATTATTCGCTGAAAACGCGGGTTTAAAATATGGTTTTTATGTCCTTTTACAGAAAAATCAAATTTTTACCGAAAATAGATTGATTTTTTTCTTAAAGTATGGTAAAAATATATAGTACAAGCTTTTTGCTTGTGCCTAACGGATTTCAAACGAGAAATCGTTGAAAAATTTTTTTGGAGGTTCTTAAACATGAACAAAACAGAATTAGTAGTATCAATTGCTGAAAAGGCAGCTATTTCAAAGAAGGACGCCGAAAAAGCACTTTCCGCTTTTCTCGACACTGTTGCTGAAGAGCTCAAAAAGGGCGAGAAGATTCA
Organism: uncultured Oscillospiraceae bacterium; assembly: GCA_905193585.1. Taxonomy (GTDB): domain Bacteria; phylum Bacillota; class Clostridia; order Oscillospirales; family Acutalibacteraceae; genus UBA737. The sequence goes on along the minus strand of CAJJPG010000007.1, from coordinate 3,982 downwards.
GCTTGTAGGCTTCGGTACTTTTGAAGTACGCGAGCGCGCTGCAAGAACCGGTATCAATCCGCAGACCAAGCAGACTATTGAAATTGCCGCTTCCAAGAATCCCGTATTCAAAGCAGGTAAGGCTCTTAAGGATTCTCTTTCTAAGTAATTTAATACTTAAAGCCGAGCCGCCCTTATGGGCGGCTCTTGTTTTTAGGGTGACTGTAATGAGACTTGATAAATATTTAAAGGTATCGCGAATAATTAAAAGGCGCACCGTTGCAAATGAAGCGTGCGACGCAGGCAGAGTGGCTGTAAACGGCAAGCCCGCGCGCGCGTCGTATGACGTTAAGGTGGGGGATATTTTGGAAATATCCTTTGGGGCAAGGCTTTTCAAAGCCGAGGTCACATCGGTTGCGGAGACCGTGCGTAAGGACGACGCCGCAGGGCTTTACCGCGTTATTGAGTAATAAGCCGCCGCACCCCTCAATATATTTTATTGAGGGGTGTTTACGGTGGATGAGGTTATTCGCAGCAATCAAAATATAATAATAGAGGACAGAAAAAAGCTCACGCTTTCGGGAGTAAAAGACGTTATTTCGTTTGATGATGAAACGCTGCTGCTTGAAACGGTGCTAGGCAGGCTGACGGTAAAGGGCGCGGGGCTTCACATAGTGAATTTTGATACCGCAAGCGGCGATTTATTCGCCGAGGGCAAGATCTACGCCGCAGTGTATACATCGGACGAGAAAAACGGCGGTTTTTTCTCCCGCATTTTCAGGTGAGCTATGTGGGAAATAGATAATATTTCGCAGCTTATCGCCTTTTTGTTATCCTTGGCGGTCGGCTGCGTTTTCTGCCTTATTTACGATATTTTCCGCGCGGTGCGCAAAAGCTTTAAAAGAAACGCGGCGGCGATGTTTTTTGAAGATGTTCTGTATTCGTTTATCTGCGGCGTTATAGGCTTTTGTTTTTTGCTCGGCACTACGGGCGGGGATTTACGCGCGTTTGCGTTTATAGGTATGGGCGCGGGTTTTTTTATTTGCAGGTTTACTCTGTCGCGCCTGTTTTTGCCCGTACTGCTTTTTATTATACGCATATTGCGGCGGGTGTTCGGCGGAATTTCTCGCGTTTCGGCGGCTGTTTTTTCGGCAATCGACAAGGCTTTTTGTAAATGCGGGGAAAAAATACGTATTTTTTTCAAATTCCTTGCAAATAGTTTAAAAAAAGGCTTGAAAAAGAAGTAAGGTTTGTTGTATACTGAATTATATATCAAAAACCGTTTGGAGCGCTGAAATTATGAAAAAGAAAAAGCGCAGGAATAAAAGTATTATCCTGCGGATTATGATTCTCGGCGTATGCGCTTATATGGTGTTCACCTTTGCGGGGCTTTGGAAGACATGGAATGACAGCACCAAGCAGTTGAACGAGCTTAAAGCGCAGTATTCCGCCGAAAAAAATGATATTGAAGAGCTTAAAGCAATGCTTGAGGACGGCTCGAAAACCAAGATCATTGAAAAGGCGGCGCGCGAGCGCTTGGGGTACGTTTACCCGGACGAGCAGATATTTATTGATATATCGGGAAACTGAATTTTTTTGAGGAGGACATTCGGCTTTTATGCAGCTAACTATCGGACAAATTGTTGAGGGGAAAATAACCGGAATTACCAACTTCGGCGTTTTCGTGGATCTCGGTGAGGGAAAAACGGGAATGGTACATATTTCGGAGGTTGCCCGTACCTATGTTAATGATATTAAGGAATTTGTTAAAATAGGCGACGAGGTTAAAATGAAGGTATTGAACGTCGGGGAGGACGGAAAAATATCACTCAGCATTAAAAGAGCCCTTGAGCCGGAAAAAACAAACGAGCCGAGAGAACGCAGGGAAAGGCGCAACACTCCCCCGCCGAAGATTGACGGCTCGTATACATGGACTCCCAAAAAGGCGGAGCCGCAGAGCTTTGAAGAAATGATGAACCGCTTTAAACAGACAAGCGACGAAAAGTTCTCCGATTTAAAGCGTAAAAACCCGGAGGCAAGGCGCACCAAGCGCGGCGCGGGTAAATAATTTTTATGGATAATATAAAGCTTATTGCCCCATGCCTTTTCGGCGTTGAAAGCATAGCGGCTGATGAATTTCGCCGTATGGGCTTTGAAAGCATTGCTGCCGAAAACGGCAGAGTAAAGCTTGCGGGCAGCCTTAATATGCTGGCGCGCGCAAACATTTGCTCCCGCTATGCCGAGCGTATTATGATAGACGTGGGTGAATTCAGCGCTGCAACTTTCACAGAGCTTTTTGACGGCGTTAAGGCGCTGCCGTGGGAAGACTATATAGGCAAGACGGACGCTTTCCCCGTAAACGGCAGGAGCATTGATTCGGCGCTTTTCAGCATACCCGATTGCCAGTCTATAATTAAAAAGGCTATTGTTGAAAGGCTTAAACAGAAATATCACATATCGCATTTTGAAGAGACCGGCGCGGAATACCGTGTTCGTTTCTTTATTCATAAAAATGTTGCCTCGCTTATGATTGATACCTCGGGCGAGGGGCTGCATAAGCGCGGGTATAGAAGAAAATCGAACGACGCGCCGCTTAAGGAAACATTGGGCGCCGCTATGTGCGACCTTGCGAGAATATACCCCGATACCCTTATGTTCGACCCGTTCTGCGGCAGCGGAACGCTGCTTATAGAGGCGGCGCTAAAGGCTACCAATACCGCCCCGGGACTCAGGCGTTTCTTTTCGGCTGAGCGCTTCGGCTTTATTCCCGAAAACATATGGCGCGAGGAAAGAATGCGCGCGCAGGACCTTATTGTGCATAATATAGATTTCAGAGCGCAGGGGTTTGATATCGACCCGAACGCCGTAGCCTTAACCAATGAAAACGCTGAAAAAGCGGGTATGAAAAAGTATGTTAAAGCGGCGGTCGGCGATGTGCGCGATTTCACCGTGCCCGATGAAAGGTGTCTTGTTATTACCAACCCGCCCTACGGTGAGAGGCTGCTCGACGTTAAGGCGGCAGAGGAGCTGTATACCGTAATGGGGCAGCGTTTTAAAGAGGGCTGCGGCAGAAAATACTATATTATAAGCCCGCATGATGAATTTGAACGTTTCTTTGGCAGAGAGGCGGATAAACGCCGCAAGCTTTATAACGGAATGATAAAATGCCAGTTGTTTATGTATTTTAAAAACAGGGAGCGTTAAATTGTGGGTAAGAAAAAAATCAATATTGTAGAGGGCATTAAAAGCAAAAAGGGCTTAATAGGCGAGTTTAAGGAGTTTATTTCCCGCGGCAACGTTATTGATCTTGCGGTCGGCGTGGTAATGGGCAGCGCGTTCACTGCAATAGTAACCTCGCTTGTAAACGATATGATAACCCCGCTTATAGGTCTTATTATGGGCGGTATTGATTTTTCCGATTTAAAGGTTACCATTCCTTCGGCAATAGAGGGCGTTAAGGACGCGGAAATATGCTACGGCAAATTTATACAGTCGGTTATAAACTTCCTTATAGTTTCGCTGGTAATATTCTTTGTTATTAAGGCTATGAACAGCCTTAAGCACAAAAAGGAAGAAATAAAGGAAGCCGAAAAGCCCGCAGAGCCTACGGAAGATATTTTGCTGCTCCGTGAAATCAGGGATTCGCTTAAAAATAATTAGACGATACAATCAGGCTGAGCCTCCCCAAACATCGGGGAGGCTTTTTTATGCTGTAAACTTCCTGAAATCAAACCGGATTTTATAAAACAATTTTAGTGAAACGATTAAGATTAACTAATTTAAAAAAAGTACTTTACAAACTTTAAAACACATGATTTAATAAAAATCACTAAAAGTAACATTTATATTTTTTTGAATATAATAAGATGCGCTATTAACCGTTTCACTAAAACGGACGGTAAAAAATATTATAAGGTAACGGGCGACGGAGCGGTAACAGCAGCGGACTTCCATACAAAAAAGGAATGGTTGCACTTTTTGTCAGTGCAGCGGTAGTTTGAGT
>CAJJPG010000006.1 GCA_905193585.1 uncultured Oscillospiraceae bacterium | reverse complement strand
AAATGTCAGGCACGTATCAAGGCATTGGGGTTAAAATCGGATGATAAACATAGTACCTCAAATGCCGACCTGCCTATTGTGGGCGGCTCAATTTTAAGCCACGACCATTTCCAGGGCGGCAACCACACCTTTGCAATGGCGAAAGCGCCGATTGAGACCGAGCTGCATTTTGACGGCTTTTCGGATATTGAGGCGGGAATTGTAAAGTGGCCAATGTCGGTAATACGCCTGCGCTCTGAAAATACCGAAAGGTTAGTTGAGCTTGCCGATAAAATACTTACCTGCTGGCGCGGATATTCCGACCCCGACGCCTTTATATTTGCCGAGACAGACGGCACGCCGCACAACACAATAACCCCGATAGCAAGAAAGGCGAACGGCAAATTTGAGCTTGATTTGGTGCTGCGCAACAATATTACAACGGCTGAGCACCCGCTCGGCGTTTTCCACCCGCATGCGGAGCTGCACCACATTAAAAAGGAAAATATAGGTCTTATTGAGGTTATGGGACTTGCAGTGCTGCCCGCGCGCCTTAAAAACGAAATGGCACTGCTTGAAAAGGCAATGCTCGAAAACCGCGATATACGAAAAGACGAGGCGCTTGCAAAGCACGCGGATTGGGCGGACGAGATACGCAAAAAACACGGCGATCTGACCGAAGACAATATCAGCGGAATAATAAGGGACGAAATAGGTCTTGTATTCTCACGCGTGCTTGAGCATGCAGGTGTTTTCAAGCGCACTGAAGAGGGCAGAGACGCATTTTTGAAATTCGCCGCGGGTGTTAATAAATGTTCATAACCGTTTTTACCCAGGTTTCCGTTTTAATGCTTATGATAGCGGTAGGCTTTATTGCGGCAAAAACCGGAATCGTGACCGAGGCGGGAGCCGCCTGCTGCACCGATATTGCGCTTATAATAGCAACTCCCTGCGTTATTATAAAATCCCTTATGCGCAGGTTTGACGCGGCGGTTATGAAATTGCTGCTGCTTGCCGTTGCTTTAACCCTTTTGGTGCAGGTGCTTATGATTACCCTCGGCACGCTGCTGCTTCGCTCAAAGGATTTAAAGCGGCAGAGAACCCTGCGTTTCGGCTCGATTTTCGCAAACTGCGGGTTTATGTCTTTACCATTACAGGAGGTAATGCTGGGGGCTGACGGCACACTTTACGGCTCTGCATATGTTATAATGTTCAACCTTGTGGTGTGGAGCTACGGCGTTTACCTTATAAGCGGCGACAAACGCTACATACAGCCGAAAAAACTTTTTGTAAACCCCGGCATTGCAGGGCTGCTTATAGGGCTTATAATTTTCGTGTTTTCCGTTCCCGTGCCGCAGGTGCTTTCATCTACCGTAAATTATCTTGCGGCAATATACACCCCGCTGCCCATGCTTATTATCGGCTACCATTTAAGCAAAACCAACGTGCTTAAGGCTTTTAGGGATGTCAAGTGCATAATTGCCGTTTTATTAAGGCTTATTGTTTATCCGCTTGTATCCCTCGGAGTTTTGTACCTTTTTGGGGTGCGCGGCACGCTGCTCGTCTCTGTAATAATATCGTTAAGCGCGCCTGTTGCGGCTGTTACCACAATGTTTTCTTCAAAATTCGGCGGGGGCGATACGGCGCTTTCGGTCGATATGGTATCGCTCAGCACGGTTTTATCAATTATTACAATGCCCGCAGTTATAACACTGGCGCAGATTTTGGCGTAGTAATTGCAATTATTCACAATTTGTTTAATAATTTTGTAAATTTGTTTGGTATTATGGTTTAGAACCAAATTTTATGCTTGGAGGAATATAAATGATCAAAGTAACCGGACTCAGCAAAAGGTACGGTACTTATCTAGCCGTTAAGGATGTAAGTTTCAGCATCGAAAAGGGCGAGGTTATCGGCTTTTTGGGTCCAAACGGAGCGGGTAAGTCCACAATAATGAATATACTTACCGGCTATCTTTCACTTACACAGGGTAAGGTGGAAATTGACGGGTACGATATTGCCGAATACCCCGAAGACGCAAAGCGCAGAATAGGCTATCTGCCCGAAATACCGCCGCTTTATACCGATATGAAGGTGCGCGAGTATTTAAACTTTATTTACGACCTTAAAAAGGTTAAATTCCCGAAAAAACCGCATATTGACGAGATTTTAAGACTTGTTAAGATAGACAATGTGCAAAACCGTCTTATAAAGAACCTGTCAAAAGGCTATCGCCAGCGCGTAGGCTTTGCCCAGGCGCTTATAGGCAACCCCGACGTACTTATTCTTGACGAACCGACCGTCGGTCTTGACCCCAAGCAGATAATCGAGATAAGAAACCTTATAGCACGTCTCGGTAAAAACCACACGATTATTCTGTCATCGCACATACTTTCCGAAATTCAGGCGGTGTGCAAGCGCGTAATAATTATAAACAAGGGGCAGATAATTGCCGACGACACGCCCGAAAACCTTTCAAACAAGCTATCGAGCGATCACTCCCTTATTGCGCGCATAGTTGCGGGCGAGCAGGAAATGATTGACGCTTTAAGCACCGTTAAGGACGTAAAATCGGTTACATCCCTCGGCAGAAAAGAGGATGGCTCTTTCGATTTCCTTATAGAGCCCGAGCACGGTGCGGATGTGCGCGCCGAGGTTTTCAAGCGCATAGTATCCCGAGGGAAGACACTTTTATCGCTTACCAGCAACAAGGTGTCTCTCGAACAGATATTCCTGCGGCTTACGGAAGCTGCCGATAACGACGAGGCAAAGCGTATGCTCGGAATAACCGAAAAAACGGAAACGGCGGAAAAACCGAGCGTTGAAATAGCGGATGACGGCAGCGTTACCGTGAAGACAGAGCAGGCAGAGGAGGCAGAGCAATGAGCGCGGTATTTAAAAGAGAATTCAAGGCGTATTTCACAACGCCCATAGGCTTTATTGTTATAGCGGCGTTTTACTTCTTTTTGGGGCTGTATTTTTCAATGATATACAGCTACGGCAGCCCGGATATTGCAACGGTAATAGTGGCAATGTCCACCGTTATTGTGTTCACCATGCCGGTGCTTACAATGCGCCTTATGAGCGAGGACAGGCGGCAAAAGGTAGACCAGGCGCTGCTTACGGCGCCCGTTAGCCTTACATCAATTGTGCTTGGCAAATTTTTCGCGGCGCTTGCGGTTTTCGCAATCGGTTTTGCGCCCACGGTTATTTTTGAAATAATAGTGGCATCATATGTAAGCGTAAACATTATGTCGTATATATATGCGCTTTTCGGTATGCTGCTGCTCGGCAGCGCACTGATCTCGATAGGTATGTTTATATCGTCGCTTACCGAAAGTCCGGTAATTTCGGCTATACTCACCCTTGTAATCAATATACTTGTGCTTTATATGTCCAACTTCGCAAGTATGATAAAGGTTTCATGGATAGCTACGGTAGTTGAAAAAGCAGCGTTTATAAGCGCCTTTGAGAATTTCGGAGAAAATATACTGTCTGTTGCGGATATTCTCTACTTTGTAAGCATAAGCGCGGCGTTTTTATTCCTGTGCGTCCGCTCGCTTGATAAGAGAAGATGGGCTTAAAGGAGGGTGAGCAAAATGGAAGATAATAAGAATTTAACTCCCGAAACGGAAAACGCGGAAGAAACCGCTGCGGAGAATACACCCGCCGAGGAGACCGCCGCAGAACAGACAGGCGAGGAAAAGGAAAAGAAAGCCAAAAAAGAGAAAAAGGCGAAAAAACCTAAAAAGCTTAAAAACCAGGCGCTTTTGCGCAAGGGCGGCTATTCCGTTGCAATAACTGCCGCAGTGCTTGCGGGGCTTATTGTGCTGAACGTATTGGTAAACGCGCTTTCAAACCGCTTTGTTTTGGAATTTGATATGTCAACCGAAAAGGAAAACTCAATGAGTGCCGACAATATCAAATATTTAAAGGACCTTGACAAGGAGGTAAATATAACCGTTTGTGCCGAAAAGGACGGATATACCGGCGGCTATATGAGCTATTACGCGCAGAACCTTTACGGCGTATCGTCAGACGCTTCTAAGTATTTCGAGCAGACCTTAAAACTTTTGGATAAATACCCGGCATACAACAACAAGATTACCTTGAAATATGTTGATACTCAAGGCTCGGAATTTACTGAGATATCGCAGAAGTATTCAAACGAAAAGTTAGCCTACGGCGATATAATCGTTTCGGCTAAGGGCTCGGATAATAACGAGCGCTACAAGGTTTTGGGCTTTAAGGACGTTTATCAGCTTTCCGAAGACAACACCTACGCCGCCTACGGCTACAGCCAGTCTACCGTGAGCGGAAACAGCGTTGAAACCGCGGTTACAAGCGCCATTGCGTATGTTACAAGCAGCAAAACAAAGAAGGTTGCGCTGCTCACAGGTCATTCCAAGACCGATTACACAGCCGATTATCAGAAGCTTTTAAAGGCGAATAACTACGAAATAGAAACTATTTCCGATAACATCGTGGGTAAAATATCCTCCGATTTTGACGCGGTTATAATCGCGGGACCCACTACCGACTTTATAGGCAGCGAGCTTGATAATCTTTCCGACTTCCTTGATAACGACGGCAAGCTCGGCAAGAGTCTGCTGTTCTTTGCGGACGCTTCCGCCCCCTACCTTACCAATCTTTACGATTTCCTGAGTCAGTGGGGTATTGCAATAGAGGAAGGTATACTGTTTGAAACCAATTCAAACAACCATATTCCGGATGACCCCATGACCATGGGAATTTATCCCACAAGCAGCGATGAGAGCCTTACAAGCGGAATGCAGCTTTGCATTACGGGCTATAATGTTCCCATGTCAGCCGCATTTGAAAGTGAAAACAGCATAACCGTAACCTCGCTTATGAGCTCGCTTGAATCGGTTGTGGCAGCGCCTGTCGGTACCGCCGCAAACTGGAAGGGTGCCGATAACTACACCAAAAAGAGCTTCCCCGCGGTACTTCAGGCGGCGCATTCTGAATATGATGACGACAATAAGCAGATAACAAGCTATGTTTTCGCGTTTGACAGCGTGCAGTTTATTCAGTCGGAATATAACGAGCAGTCCTCCGTTTCCAATAAAAACCTTACCCTTGCCTGTGCGGAGCGCGCGGTGGGTGCCGAGGATACCGGAATCTCATTTGTTTCTAAAACAATAACCAACGAAAGCTTCGCGGATTCGGTAAGCGAAACTTCTGCGGGAATTGTAAGAATTATATTTATGGGGCTGCTGCCTGTGGCGTGCATTGCCGCAGGAATTTATATCTTTATCAGGAGAAAGAATGCGTAATGAGTGACCTTCCCGAAAAGGATAATAATTTAAACGAAAATACAGAAAATATTGATGTGGGAGAGGACGGTGCTTCCACCGTCTTCTCCGACCCGGTCGACCACAAAAAGACCGCCGCCCGTAAAAAACGCCCGCTTTTGCCGATAATTATTTCGGCTGTACTGGCTGTGGCAATTCTTGCGGGCGGCACGGTTGCCGTAATAAAACTTATCCCCGAGCGCGAGGACGATACCTCCACCCCCTCTATTGAAACAATAAAGGTGCTTGATAAAAGCTCGGACGATTTTAAAACCGTTACCGTTACAAATAAAAACGGCACATTTAAACTTTATTCCGAAGAGGAAAAGGACGAAAGCTCTTCTTCGTCTTCGGATACTTCAAGCAGCAGCACCAAAACGGTGTGGTATCTTGACGGGTACGCAAAGGACGTTATAAATTCCTCGTCCGTTTCAAGCATTGTAAGCTCTGTTGCAAGCGTTACCGCTTCAAGAGAGGTTACTGCTAAATCTGCCGCCGAGTGCGGGCTTGAAAAACCGACCGTTAAGGCGGACGTTGTAACAAAGGACGGCGCGGAGTTCTCCTTGCTTATAGGCGGAGAATCACCCGACGGCACGGGAACATATATCAAGCTCTCTACCGATGATAAGATATATATTAACGACAGCTCGATTGATTCGTCGCTTGAATTTGACGCCTTGAGCCTTGCGGCAACCGATTCTATTGCGGGTGTGCCCACTTCCGATTTATCCTCAGATTATAAGGACGATAACGGCGGCCTTTCCTCTTTTGATTCAATAACCCTTACGGGCTCTAATTTCCCCGAAAAGCTGGTAATAGCGCCGAACACCGATAAAAACCTTTCGACCTATGCGGCGTATATGACCACCTCGCCCACAAAGCGCATTGCCGATAATGTGGACGGTATTTTCGGGCTTTTCAAAAGCGGCGTTTCAGTCAGCGGTGCGTATTCGTTTGATACTTCCGTCTCGACCCGTAAAAAGCTGGGGCTTGATAACCCCGAGCTTACCGCCGAAATTAAGGTAGGCTCCGTAAAGCAAAGCTACAGCTTTAAAAAGCAGGAGGACGGCGGCTACGCCGTTTGGTATGACGGCGCAAAGCTTATTAAAAAGGTTGAAGCGTCAAGTCTCAGCTTTATCGATTACAAGGTCAATAATTACTACGCCTCGTGGGTCTGCCTGCAATCTATCAATGAACTTTCAAATTTCACTATCAAAACTCCTGAAAAGACTTATAGCTTTGATATAGTTTATGATGACGCGGAGGACGCAGAGGAAACCTACATTATAACCTACGAGGGCAAAAAGCTCACCGCCGAAAACTTCCAGAATTTCTATCAGGAATGTATTTCCCTTTCCTGCTCCGATTTCACGGTGGATAAGGTAAGCGGCGAACCCGCCATGACAATTGTTTTCACCTATTCAGATACCTCGCGCGCCAAAACCGACGTTAAATTTGTAAAGTCGGGCGCGGCTAAATATCAGTACAGTATTGACGGCATTGAAATGGGTAAAATAAATTCCTCGGCGCTTAATAAAATTTTAAAGCACGTTGAAAAAGTCGCAAATGACGAAAGCATAAAATAACTTGACAAACGTACGCTTATAGTATAAAATAGATAAGCAGTAGGGGCTGTGTTTTCCAAACGGAAAACGCAGCCTGATTTTCTGCGTAATGAAATTAAAAGGATGAGCTTATTATGTCTAACGCTAAATATGATGTTGCGATTATCGGCGGCGGTATAGGCGGCCTTATGGCGGCTTACAGGCTTTGCCGCAATATACCGAATGTTAAAATAGTAATAACCGAGCGCGGCAATACCCTTGAAAACAGGCACTGCCCCGCAGGGAAAAATAACACCTGCGTTCACTGCAAGCATTGCTCTATAACCAGCGGCTATGCGGGCGCGGGCGCATTTTCGGACGGTAAGTTCAACCTCGGCACCGCCTACGGCGGCACGCTCGGCGAAGAATTGGGCGATGATACCGCGAATAAATATATTGATGAGGTTGATAAGATCCTCAATGAATACTGCACCTCGGGCGAGCCTACGGTTTATAAATCGAATGAGAGCCTAAAGCTTAAGTGCCTGCAGAATAATTTAAGACTGCTTGATATGAACGTCAAGCACCTGGGAACGGATAAAAACTACCTTACAATGCAAAACCTCATTCACGCGCTGGCGGATGACGGGGTTGAAATGCTCGCCTTTTACGATTGCGAAAGGGTTGAAAAGCACGACGGCGGCTACACGCTTCACTACACCAACGGCGAAAAAATCGACGCTGAAAAAACAATAATAGCCACAGGCCGCGGCGGCGCTAACTTCGTTGCCGATTTCTGCCGCTCGTTCGGCGTTAAAATGCGCTCGAATTATGTTGATATAGGCGTTCGCGTTGAAATGAAGGATATTATATGGCGCGAATTTTCCGACCGCATTTACGAGCCGAAAATTCTTTACAGAACCAAGACATTTGAGGACCGCTGCCGAATGTTCTGCTTTAATAAGGGCGGGCTTGTTTCGGCAGAAAACAACCACGGAATTATAACCGCGAACGGTCACTCCTTTGCCGACCCCGCGAAGAAGACCGATAACTGCAACTTCGCCATTCTTTCAAGCATACGCTTTACAGAGCCGTTTGACCAGCCTACCGAGTACGCCGAGAGCATTTCCCGCCTTGCAAATATGATAGGCAAGGGCAACGTGCTTGTTCAGCGCTTCGGCGACCTTGTACGAGGCAGGCGCACCAACGACCACAGGCTCGGTCAGAACACCGTTATACCCACACTGAGAGCCACCTCGGGCGATATATCGCTCGTGCTGCCGCACCGTATTCTTACAAATATTATAGAAACTATCTACGCGCTTGATAAGGTAGCCCCCGGCACCGCTAACGACGATACGCTGCTTTACGGATGCGAGAGCAAGTATTACTCAATTCGTCCAGTATTTATGAATGAAAAGTTTGAGCTCACCGATAATGTATATATAATAGGCGACGGCAGCGGTATCTGCCGCGGCTTATCGCAATCGGGCGCTATGGGTATTTACGTTGCCGATTGTATTTCGGGCAAAAACTGATTTTTTGTAATCCTTTTTTACCGCTTTTTCGTTATCTATATGGAGGGACGCGGTTATGAAGTTAAAATCAAGGAATATTTTATGCCTTTTGGCGGCAGCGACTTTGCTGCTTACCGTTTGCGGCTGCAAAAAAAAGGTTGCCGAAAGCTCGTCTGCCGCGCCTGCGCCGACGATTGAAGCCCCCACCGCAGACGATAAGCAAGACCCCGAAAACGCCGATATTACCGATGAAAACGGCGCGAAAGCGGATGCCGAGAACCTTACCGTTAAAGAGGGCATGGCAAACGGAATAGACGTTTCAAAATGGCAGGGCAAAATTGACTGGAGCCGCGTTAAAGGCAGCAGCATAGATTTTGCGATTATAAGAATAGGCTTTCGCGGCGAAAACGGAACGATTTATAAGGACTCCGCCGCCGACTATAATTTGCAGCAGGCGGAAAAGGCGGGTGTGCTTTGCGGGGTATATTTCTTCTCAACCGCGCTTTCGGAAAAAGAGGCGGAGGAGGAAGCGGAGTTCACCGCCGCCGCTGTTGCGGGGTATTCGATTTCCTACCCCGTGGTATACGATTGCGAGGGCTTCAGAGATTCGGACAGCCGAATGTACGGCGTTACCAATACACAGCGCACGAATAACGCCCTGGCTTTTCTTAACCGCATTAAGGCAAAGGGCTATGAGGGTATGCTTTATTCCTCTGTAAAGGAGCTGACAGGCTCCGCTTACTGGGATACCGCAAGGCTTGAAAGCGCCTTTTCGGTTTGGGTGGCGCGCTACCCGGCAGAGCCGTACCCCAAAACCGCCCATCCCGATTATTCGGGCAAGTACGATATGTGGCAGTATACCGATAACGGCACCGTTGCGGGAATTGAGGGCAATGTGGATATGTCGGTAGCATATTTCACAAGGCAAAAGGCAGAGCCTAAAAATAAATCGGCAAGACCGAGCGCTGCAGCCGCACCGAGCAAGGAAGACAGCGTTTACACCGCGGTGAGCGATAAGGTCACACCAAAAATTGAGGTGAATTTGCGCACCGCCGCCACCACCAAAAGTGATGTTGCCGCAAATATTAAAAACGGAACGGTTTTAAACCGCACGGGCATAGGCTCAAACGGTTGGTCTAAAATAAATTACAACGGCAAAACGGTTTATGCCATAACAAGCTATTTAACTACCGATTTAAGCGCAAAAGCGCCTGAAAGCAAGCCTGACGACGGCTTTACCGCCGCCACGGGAAAAGTAACGGCTAAGGACGAGACAAACCTGCGCGCCGAGCCCTCGACCGACGGGAAGCTTATAGCCACCATTAAAAACGGCGAGTTTGTGGAAAAAACGGGTGAAAGCCCCAAAGGCTGGACAAGGCTTTTATATAACGGGCAAACGGTTTATGCCAAAACAAGCCTGCTTACAACCGAGGTTAAAAAGCCTGCGGCGAGCAGCGAAACGCCGAGCGCGGCGGATGAATTTGTTGCGGCAACCGGCAAAGTGACCGCAAAGGATATTGTCAACCTGCGTTCCTCGCCGAACGGCAAGGAGGATAATATAGTTTGTCAGCTAAAAAAAGGAGAATTTGCCGAGCGCCTTGCGACCAACGGCGGCAAGGGCTGGACTCGCCTTTCCTACAACGGGCAAACGCTTTATGCCGTTTCGAGTATGCTTATTACCGAAGAGGAATATAATAAACAGAACAGCTGAAAATATTTATAAAGAGCCCCTTTTTGACCGTCGGTGCGGTTGGAGGAAAGGGACGTTTATAAAAGAGGTAAATTAATGAAAAGGAAGTATACGGCGCACGGGATAACGCCTTTCGCGAAATAAGAACAAGCGGCAATTTTTTAAACTGTGCGGGCGACGGAAACGACAGAATTATTGTAACCGAAAAGGGCGAGGAAGATTTTAACTTCGGGATATATGACATTAACGGTATTGAAAAACAGTCGGTCAAGTGCAAAACGAAGACTGAAACCGAAGCAAACGGCGAAACGCCCGGAAAGACGGTAAAATACCCAAAGGCGCTTGCCGAAAGCAGATATAATAAGCTCGGAAAACAGGCAGTGGTAATCACAAATAAAATTAATTAGAAATGTTTTGTGAAAAAACACAAGGCTTATTTGTAAAAATACATAAGCCTTTTTGTCAATTTTCGCAATTTACCAAAAATTACAGAAAATTTTAATTTTTTTCTTGACTTTTGGGAAATAATAGGTTATTATATTAGTAAGTAATACTATGTCGGTGCAATAATGAGGAATATTTTTGTCGAAAATTACAAGAACATGTCAGACGAAGAAATCGTCGCTCAAATACGCGGCGGTAACTATGAGTTTATACCCGTAATTTTCGGCAGATACGAAAAACAGATACGTTATTATGCCGATAAGTACTGCCGCGAAAGCGACCGCGAGGACGCATCGCAGGAAGCGAGCCTTGCGCTTTACTCCGCGGTAAAGGATTACGATAAAAGCAAATCGGCTTTTTCTTCTTTCGCCTCGCTTTGCATAAAGCGTTCGGTCATTGATTGGTTGAAAAGGGCAAACAGAAAAAAAAGTATTCCCGAAGAGCTTTTGGAGCCGATAGAGGACGTAAGTATTCCGGATTGCAACAGCCCGGAAAAAATCTTTTTCGATAAAGAGGCTTACAAAGCGCTTGCTCACAATATCCGCCTTGAATTATCGGGTTTGGAGTTTGCGGTTTTGCGGCTTTTCCTTTCGGGGAAAAAATACATAGATATTGCGGACGAGCTGGGTATTTCCGAAAAATCGGTAAATAACGCGCTTTTGAGAATCCGTAAAAAGTTAAAGGATAAACAGGGAAAATAACCGTATTCCCTTTTTATAAATATGCCCATGTAGCTTAAAGCAGAGCGTTGAAACCAAAGATGTCGGTGCGATTCCGTCCGGGGCTAAATTAATCATCAGAGAGGTAGAAAACATGTTTGAAGACAAGACGTTAGTTTGCAAGGATTGCGGCGAGGAATTCGTATTCACTGCAAGAGAACAGGAGTTTTACGAATCCAAAGGCTTTGTAAACGAACCGCAGCGCTGTAAGCCCTGCCGCGATAAGCGCAAAAATGCCGGCAGAGCTCCGAGAGAGATGCACGAGGCAGTATGTGCCGCTTGCGGAGGCGTTGCTAAGGTACCGTTCATCCCGCGTGATGATCGCCCCGTATATTGCAGCGAGTGCTTTGCAAAAATGAAAGAAGAGAACGGCGCAGCCGCTGAAAACACAGAGGAATAATTTTTTATTGATTTAAGCCCTGTTTCAGGGTTGTCAAAGAAAAAATAATTATCCGTCAAAAAAGGTTCGGTTTTTACCGGACCTTTTTTGACGGATTGCTTTATTTATTTTATATTAACCAACCGCATTATTTGAGCCTATCGTAACGGTTGTTGTATAATATCTGCCGTTACGGTAAATTTTAACATTTACCTGATCGCCGGGCTTGCACTTTTGCAAAAGAGATTCAAGCATGCTGTATTCGGTGATTTCAGTACCGCCGAACTCGGTTATAATATCGCCCTTGGCAAGACCCGCACTGTCGGCAGGGCTGCCCTCCGCCACGCTCGCAATTACCGCGCCCGACGGATACCCGTAATATTTCAGAACGCTTGAAGTATATTTCTCGCTTACCGTAACTCCGATATAAGGCTCGGGGTCGTTCTGTTTGTCAATAATATTCTTGCATATTTCGGCAACGGTGTTTGAGGGAATCGCAAAGCCCATGCCCTCAAATTCCTCGGAAACTATTTTAGAGCTGTTTATTCCCACAAGCTGACCTTTTGTGTTTACAAGCGCGCCGCCCGAATTGCCTGGGTTTATGGCTGCGTCGGTCTGAATCAGCTTAACATCGGAGCTTGAAGAAACCACACGGTTAAGCCCGCTTATAACGCCGTAGGTCACGCTGTCCATAAATTCAAGACCGCCGGGGTTGCCCACGGTTATAACATACTGCCCTACTTTTAGTTTGGAAGAATCGGAAAACTCTACGGGAGTCAAGCCCTTAGCGTCAATCTTTATAACCGCTAAGTCGGTGGAGATATTATACCCTACCACGGTCGCCTCGTATGATTTTGAATCGAGCGTACCGGTAAACACCTCAATTTTAGAGCCGCTCTTGTTTGTTACCGCGCCAGAAATAACGTGATAGTTTGTAATAATGTATCCGTCCGCCGAGTAAACAACGCCGCTCCCCTCGCCTGTCGATTCATTGCTGCCGCCGAAAAAGCTGCGAACCGATGTAGTGGTTCTTATTCCCACAACGCTGGGTGTCACCTTTTCGGCAACCGCCTCCACTACCGATTCCGCCGTTTCGTCAATGTTTATGTTTACATTGCTGCCTGAAACATTTGAGGTTATGGGGGTTGAGGTATTGCCGCTCTTTGACATAAGCGTTACCGCCGCTATACCGCTGCCCGCGCCTATAACCGCCGCCAGCAGCGCCGCCGCGACTACCACGCCCGCGCCGTATCTGCCTTTCTTTTTAGCCTTTTTCTGCTTGGGCGGCTTTACCGAAAATGTGGTTCCGCCGTAGCTGTTGTAGCCGCCGTAATTATAATTGCTGTTTCCGCTCTGATAATACCCGCCGACATTGCTTCCACCCTGCGGTTCATCATTTTTGGGGTCGGTTTCTGTTTCTGTTTTCGGCTGTTCGGGTGCCGAATACGCCTCATCCTGAATTATGTCCTCGCGGCTCTTTGTGTAAAATCCACCGTCCGGCGTTACGGTGTAGCCGTTTTCGTTTGTCGCCTCGTCAAAGCCGTTAAGCTCGCCGTTTTGTTTGTTATTATAATCGTCCATAAAACGTTCCTCCTTTGGTTTGATTATATTTTAAAACGGCATTATTACATTCGTTATTCAAATATATGAATTTATCGTTAATAATCGTGACGTTTTTATTTCAAAGGCAACGGTTATGGCTTTATACGGAGGGCGATGTACCCCTTTGGCTCCCTTCTTTTGCGTTAGCAAATAGAGGGGAGCTGTCAACGAAGTTGACTGAGGGGTGTTTTAATTTCCTATTTTGCCATATAGAAAAACTTTTTTATCTGTATTACAGACAAAATCCACACTTTTTTCTGATTTGTGCATAATAGAGTAAAACAAAGATAAATCGGTCGCCGCGCAGGTGTTTTCACTTCATGGGGAATCTTAAAAAGAACTCCGCAAAGCCCTTTAAATTAAACGGCACTATTGGGTAAAGGTAATTTCTGCCCGAAAGGGTCTTGACGGAAAGCATACATATTATAATAAATACAAGCCCGCCTATAAACCCCCACAGCCCGAAAATTCCGCTTAAAATAAGCAGTAAAAGGCGCTCTAATTTCATGGCGTAGCCCATTTCAAAGCTCGGCAGCGAAAAGCCGGCTATTGCGGTAAACGCCGTAATGAGTATAGCCTCGCCCGAAAACCAGCCCGCCTTTACCGCAAATTCCGAAAGCAAAAGTCCGCCTACCACGCCCAAGGAGTTTGAAAGCGCGTCGGGCGTATTAAGGCTTGCAAGCCTCAGCCCGTCCACCGCAAATTCAAGAATTAAGAGCTGACATAGCATCGGCACTTCGCCCGCCTTTTCGGTAATAATCACTCCGAGCCAATCGGGCACGGCGGCGGGATTTTTAACAATCAGCAAATAAAGCGGCGTTATAACCACGTTAAGCAGGGCTACCAACATACGAATTATTCTGATATAGCTTGCAACAACTGGCAGAAAATAGTAGTCGTCGGTCTCGCGGAAAAAGTCCGAAAAGGATATGGGAATTATCATAACCGCGGGTGAATTATCGGCTATAAGGGCAATTCTGCCGTCCAGCACGCAGGCAGAGGCGTAATCGGGGCGTTCGGTAAATTTAAACTTGGGAAACGGATTAAAGAAAGCGTTTTTCTGCAGGCTTTCCGCCAGTGCCTCCTGCGTCATGGAAATTCCACCCGCCTGTATTTCCCGAAGCCGCTGCCGCAAAATTTCAAGCACGCGCTTATCCGCCTTGCCGTCAATATAGGCTATGGAAATATCAAGCTTTGTTTCACTGCCTATCTGCATGTATTCCATACGCAGGCGGCTGTCGCGTATTCTGCGGCGAAGCATTGCCGTGTTCATAACAAGGGTTTCCACAAAGCCGTCGCGCGGGCCGCGGAGCGACCTGTCCTTTTGCGGCTCCTCTACCCCGCGCATGGGGTAGGTGCGCGTATCAACCAAAAGCGCGCCGCGTATGCCCTCGATTATAAGCACCGAGGGACCCGAAAGCACCGCGGTTACAACCTCCTGCACGGTATATGCCGCGTCGGTTTCAACATAGGGCAGCTTATTCTCGGCAAAGCGGCTCATATCGTAAATTCCCGCTATTTCTTCGGGAGTTTGCTTGTATAAAAATTCAAGTATTTTTTCGTAAACCTCGTCCTTTATAAATCCGTCTATAAAGTAGAGCACAGCGCAACGTCCGCCTATTTTAAGCGGACGTTTAATAATATCAAAGCTTTTATCGGGCTTTAGCTCGGCGTCAATTTCCGCGATCCATTCGTCGTAATTTTTCAAAAAAATCACCCTTCCGTCGGTTTATTTTTCCCGACAGAGGGGTGAAATATGTACCTTAGATGGTAGATATTAGATATTAGATGTTAGATTTCGGGTAAGTCCGAAATCCGCAAGGCGCTAATTCCTGTAATTGTTTTTAACCTTTAGCCTTGCCATAGCCCGCGCTAAAGATATTTCATTATGGCGGTGCTCCTTAATATTTTCGGCAAGGTGCAATCTGTCAAGCGCGCGTATGCGCGATTCCTCGGCGCGCACGCCGTCAATTTCATCGGGCCACTGGCAGCACTGCGAGAATATAACCACCTCGTCGCGCCTTACCTCCATAAAGCCCTCGGAAATAAAGGCGCTTTTCCATTCGCCGTTTACCTTTATCTGTATTTCCCCTATTTCAAGGGCTGAAACCATTGTTTGGTGCCCTTTTAAAATTCCCAGCTTACCGCTTTCGGTCTCGCAGATTATCTGCTCCGCCTCGCCCTTAAAAAACTGCTTTTCGGGGGTTATTATTTCAAGTAAAAATCCGTCCATAATACAAATACAACCTTAAGCAAAACCGACAAATCCGAACCCGATTTTGAAGGGTTGATTTTCTGCCTTGCATTGTTAAAATACTCACCAAACCGTTAGGTTTGGCTGCGTTTTGCGCCGCGCAATCCAAAAAATCGCCCGTTTCAAAATTCTACGACCTGAAATAGGCGTAATTTCGAGGGATTTTGGGCGCGGAGGAAGCGGCAAGGCTAACGCCTTGCAATGACGACAAGCCTAAAAGTACCGAAATTCCGCCATTTAAGGCGGATTCGAACTTGTTGGCTTTGCTTAAAGCGTTTTCGCTTTTTCCTTTGCCTCTTCAATATTGCCCACCATAAAGAAGGCAAGCTCGGGCAGGTCGTCAACCTCGCCGTCAACTATCTGACGGAAGCCCTCAATAGTCTCATCAAGCGGCACAAAGCGACCTTCTGCGCCCGTATACGCCTTTGCAACGCTCATGGGCTGCGATAAAAAGTTCTGAATTTTTCTTGCGCGGTAAACGGTGAGCCTATCCTCGGCGGAAAGCTCTTCCATACCCAAAATAGCGATTATATCCTTTAAATCGTCATATCTTTGCAGGCATTCCTGAACCCTGCGGGCTACGCTGTAATGCTTTTCGCCCACCGTTTCGGGCTCAAGCGCGCGGCTTGTTGACTCAAGCGGGTCAACTGCGGGGTAAATGCCCTGCTCTGCAATGCTTCTTGATAAAACGGTAGTAGCGTCAAGGTGGGTGAATATTGTGGCGGGCGCGGGGTCGGTAAGGTCGTCCGCAGGAACATAAACCGCCTGAACAGAGGTTATAGACCCCTTATCGGTCGAGGCAATGCGCTCCTCAACCTCGCCTAATTCCTGCGCTAAGGTAGGCTGGTAGCCAACCGCGCTCGGCAGTCTGCCGAGCAGGGCGCTTACCTCGTTGCCCGCCTGAACAAAACGGTAGATATTATCTATAAACAACAGCACGTCCTGATTTTTTTCGTCTCTTAAATATTCCGCCATTGTAAGCCCTGTCATAGCAACCCTCATACGGCTGCCCGAGGGCTCGTTCATCTGCCCGAACGCGAGTATTGATTTTTCAATAACACCGCTTTTTTCCATATCGTGAATAAGCTCGTTACCCTCGCGGCTGCGTTCGCCCACGCCCGTAAACACCGAGTAGCCGCCGTGATTTACGGCAATATTGTGAATCATTTCCATTATAAGCACGGTTTTACCAACGCCTGCGCCGCCGAAAAGTCCTATTTTACCGCCTTTGGCATAGGGCACCAAAAGGTCAATTACCTTAATCCCCGTTTCAAGCAGCTCGGTTGCGGGCTTTTGCTTATTAAGCGGGGGAGCGCTGCGGTGTATGGGCAGGTATTTTTCCGCCTTTATTTCGCCCTTTTCGTCAATCGGTCTGCCGAGAACATCAACCACGCGGCCTATAACCTCTTTACCTACGGGAACCTCTATGCCCTTGCCGTCTGATGTTACTTTAAGGTTGCAGCGCAAGCCCTCTGTTGCTTCAAGCGCTATTGCGCGCGCAACGCCGCCGCCCAAATGCGCGGCTATTTCGGCGTGCTTTGCGTATTCCTCCACCGTAACAAGCGCGTTTATCGGCGGTATTTTTCCGTTATCAAAGCGAATATCTATGACAGGTCCCGATATTTTAATTATTTTACCCGTGTATTCCATTAAGCGTCACCTATACTCCGTTATTCTGTACCTGTGTTGCCGCCGCTATTTCGGTTATTTCGTTGGTAATAACCAGCTGGCGCACGGCGTTTATCTGCTCGGTAAGCTTTGCAATCATTTTATCGGCGTTTTTGGTTGCGTTCTGCATTGCCGTCATTCTCGCGGCGTTTTCGCTCGCCGCCGCCTGCATCATAATATCGTACATCATACCGATTACATACTGCGGAACCATTTGGTCGAAAACTGTTTGCAAATCCGGCTCGTAAATTACCTCGGCGGTGTATTTATTTTCGTATTCAACATCGTCAAAATCGCGCCGTAAAAGCGGTAAAACGCGCTTGCAAACCGGTCTTTGCACCGCTGAATTTACATATTCGGTATAAACTATATAAACCTCGCTTACCGTGCAGTCGTCATAAAGCTCGACTATTCTTTCTCCCAAATCCCGCGCCGAGTAAAGCGAGGGGCGCTGCGACGCGCCGTACCAGCTTTCGTCGGGCTTTATTCCGCGGGATAAAAACATTTCGGTGCCCTTAAGCCCCAAGGAATAAACCACCGTTTCCTTATACTCCCGCATTTTTTGCAGCGCTAAGGAAACAACCGCGGAATTGTAGCCGCCGCAAAGCCCCTTATCCGAGGTGATTACAAAGAACAGCGCCTTGCCGCCCTCGGTAAGCTCAATAAACGGGTCGCTTAAAGAGTTATGCTTTGTTTTGGATACAATATCCTTCATAGTGGCGCGCAGCTTGCGCATATATGTGAGGTTATAGTCGATATTCTGCATCGATTTCCTGATACGTGAGGTGGAAAGCAGATACATTGCGTTTGAAATCTGCCTTGTCTGCGTAACGGCGTGAAGATGCTGCTTTAATTCACTGATGTTTTCCATATGCAGAATTTTCCTTAAAATTAGTAAGCGCCGTTTTCATGCGCTCGGCGTTTTCATCGCTTAAAGCGCCGCTTGTGTTTACCGTATCGCGCACGGCGGAAAGGTTTTTGCTAAGGCTACCCAGCATATCCCCCGCAAACGCCTTAAGCTCTGCTTCGGGCACACCGGTAAAAATATCGTTACGGTAAGCAAACAGCAGTGCCACCTGCTCAAACAGGGTGTACGGGCGGCTTTTCGGCTGCTTTAAAAGCTCGGTAAGGGTTCTGCCTCGGTCAAGCAACTTTCTGGTTGATTCATCAACATCACTGCCGAAACGCGTAAACACCGCCATTTCGCGGTATTGCGAAAGGTCAATACGCAAAGAACCCGAAACCTTTTGCATAGCCTTACTTTGCGCCGCTCTGCCCACACGCGAAACCGAAAGACCGGTATTAACAGCCGGGCGCACGCCGCTGTGAAAAAGCTCTGTTTCTAGGTATATCTGACCGTCGGTTATGGAAATAACGTTGGTCGGAATATATGCGGATATATTTCCGCCCATAGTCTCAATTATCGGCATTGCGGTAATGCTGCCGCCGCCGAGTTCTTCCGACAAACACGCGCTGCGCTCAAGCAAACGGCTGTGCAGGTAGAAAACATCACCCGGGTATGCTTCACGGCCGGGCGGTCTGTGTAAAAGCAGCGACATGGTACGGTAAGCCACGGCGTGCTTTGATAAATCGTCGTATATTACAAGCACATCTTTTCCCGTTTTCATAAAGCCCTCTGCCACGGCGCAGGCGGCGTAAGGCGCTAAGTATTGCATTGCGGGGCTGTCCGACGCGGTGGCGGCAACCACCACGCTGTATTTCATAGCCCCCGTGTTTTTAAGCGTTTCCATTATCTGCGATATGTTTGACGCCTTTTGGCCTATCGCGCAGTAAATGCACAAAACATCGCTGTTTTTCTGGTTTATAACCGTATCAATCGCTATTGAGGTTTTACCCGTCTGGCGGTCGCCTATAATAAGCTCGCGCTGACCCCTGCCTATCGGAATCATACTGTCAATAGCCAGTATTCCCGTTTCAAGGGGTTTATCCACCGGGCGGCGCTGCATAATTGTAGGCGCCGTTCTCTCGCACGGCAGGTATTCCTTTGCAATAAGCGGCTCGCCGTCAAGCGGTCTGCCTATGGGGTCTATAACCCTGCCTATAAGCGACTGACCCACGGGCACTTCGGCCACAACGCCCGTGCCCTTAACGGTGCTGCCCACGCTTACGGAATCGGAATTATCCATAAGCACGGCGCCCACGCCGTCCTCTTCAAGGTCAAGCGCCATACCGTAAACTCCGCCCTCAAATTCGAGCAGCTCGCCGTAAAGGCGGTCGGGCAAGCCCTTTACTCTTACAACGCCGTCGCCCACGCTTGAAACCTTACCGCAGCGGTAGACTATCGGCGCGGTGTGAAAATCGGCTATTCTTTTTTTAAGAACGCTGCCTATATCTTCGTTTTTAATTTCCGGCACTGCTTACACCGCCCTTATCCGTCAATTTTTTTCTGCATTTCTTTAAGCTGTGAAGAAATGCTTAAATCATAAACTTCACCGTCCGCGTCGGCGATAAAGCCGCCGATAATGCCGTTATCGGTAACCCTTTCAAACTTTACGTCATCGCCCAATTTTTCGCGAAAACCGCGGCATATGCGGGCATAGGTTGCGTCCGACATATTCTCCGCAGCGGTTATAACTACCGTTTTCATACTTTTTCTTCCTTTTCCCCGTATTTCGAGAAAAACTCATCGGCAATCGCCATATTATCGGCGTCGGTAACCTCGCGCGAAAGAATTTTCTTTGAAATATCAAAGGCTATATCGGTAACATCTGCCTTTAATCCCGACATACGCTCGTTGTATTCGCGCTCGGCGTCCTTTCTTGCCTTTTCGGTAATGTCAGCCGCCTTTTTATCGGCGTCAGCCGTAATTTCGGCGGCTCTTTTCTGTGCAGAAAGCTCCGCTTCGCCTATAATTTTATCGCTTTCCTGTTTACTTTGCTTTAAAGCCTCCTCATACTGCGCCTTTAAAGCGTCCGCCTCGGCGTTTTTGCTTTCGGCGTTTTTAAGGCTTTCGTCTATTCTCGCCTTGCGCGCGTCAAGAAACTTTTTAACCGGCTTGTATGCAAGCGACTTAACAATTACAAACAGAACGATTATATTGATTATATTTATTATCAGATCTCTGACGGCATCTGATATTTGCAAACCGAACATGATGATTCTCCGTTCAAATTATACTTTTGCAGCCAAAATAAGTGCCACAACGAACGCGTAAATTGCCGTTGATTCCGCCAGCGCGCAGCCTAAAAGCAGTATCGCGTTTATTTTACCCGAAGCCTCGGGCTGACGAGCCACCGACTCAACCGCCTTGCCTGTTGCAATGCCCATGCCGAGACCTGCGCCCACCGCCGTTAAAATTGCCAAACCTGCACCAATTGCTACCATTTTTAAATTCCTCCTGTTACTCAATTGCCTCGTTTATAAACGTAAGCGAAAGTATTATGAAAATATATGTTTGTATAAGCGGGTGGAAGAGGTTGAAATAAAGCCCCGCCACCGCCGGAATACCCGACGCATAGCCGCCTAAAACCGATTTTAAAAGGTCCATTACTATCATTCCGCCGAGCATATTACCGAAAAGTCGGCAGGCAAGCGAAATAGGAACCGCAACGTCGCTCAATATCTTCATGGGCAGTATTACGGGCGTAGGGCTTGAAAGATATTTTATTCTTCCGCCGAACCCCTTTTTCTTTACACCGTAGAAGTTAATAAGCGCAAAGGTTATAAGACCCATGGAAAGGGTTATTAAAAGATCGGATGTGGGCGGTCGGCAGCCGAAAAGCTCGGACGCCGCCGAGAAGACCATAAACACCGCAAGCGAAAACATATAGGGCGCTAATTTCTCGGAATAATCGCCCACGGCGCCTTTGGTGAAGCTTTCCATTGCCTCAACCGCAAGCTCCATTATGTTCTGAAAGGCGTTTTTCGGTCTGTCATTATCAAAGCGCGGGAACAGTATAAACCTGAAAATAAGGCAGAAAACAAGCACTAAAAGCATTATTATCCAGGTAAGCACTGTAGTTTGCGCAAATGAAACGCCGAAAAGCGTTACCCGCTCGCTGAACATTTCAAACTCCACATTCATGCCCGCTTTACCGCTTGAAACCGACGTTACCGCCGTGCCTATAAAGAACCACGCGGCTATAACGGCAAGCGCCAAAAGCAGAACCGAGCGTTTTTTAAGCGCCTTTGTTTCACCGTGGTGCTTAATATAGGAATGAACGGCGCAGTAGCCTATAAATCCCAGTAAAAAAAGCACGGTGGAAAACGCAAATTCAGTTATTGTTATTGCTTTCGTTTTTATCATCCCCCGATTTTACCCTTTGGGTACGTACAGTGTAATATATAAACCAACCGACTACCGCCAGCGGCAGACCCGCAGCATAGCCGATAAGGCAGGCATAAAGTAGCTTCGGAAATACAAATACAAGCAACGCTGTCGCCGCACCGTAAAGAAAAAGCTTTATGAGCACAAGCGCAACCGCTTTAGTGTAATTACCCGAAGTGAAAGAGGAAAGCGCGCTTTTAAGCATCAGCGCCTCCGCTATTCCGAATATAAACGCAATCAAACCGCCGACCGTAAAGCATACCCCCTCGCAATTATTGTACTATTTTATTACTTATATCCAATAATGTCAAGTCTATTTTTACACAAATATCAACTCAAGCTTTTGAATTATCTGTTATTTTTTTTGCAACATTATAAATCGTAGGATTTTCGGGATATAATAACTAAAAAAGGAGGGTTAAAATATGCAAAACGGAACAATGACATTTATGAAAGGTCTCGGAGCCGGAATGGTAGCCGGCGCCGCAGCGCTTGCCGTAGGTAAGGTAATGCTTAACGATAATAAAAACATTACCAAGGGTTCGGCAAAGCTTGTAAAAGCCGTGGGCGATTTTGTTGACGGCGTTCAGACTATGTTTCATTAAATTTAATAGGTGCGGCGGCACTGTCGCCGCATTTATTTACATATCTTTCTCCGGCACAAACATCATACAAAAGCTTATAAAAAGCAGTGCGCAGCAAAGCCATATTGCCTTATATCCCGCCGCGCGGGTCAGCACGCTGCCGAGCCCCGCCCCTATACCGAAAATAAATATAACGCCGAAATAGGTTATTGCTTTTTTAAGTATTTCCTTATCCCGCACACGGAAGTAGGCGCAAAGCGCCTCTGTGCCCGCGCGCATATTGCCTATGCACATGGTGCTGGCGTAGGCGTGCCCCCGCACCTTATGAAAGGTTTGCACCTGCAAAGCGCAGACGAACGAAACAAACGCGTTTGCAAGCGGCTCAACTTTTGCGGGCAGAAAGCCCACCGAAAAAAGCAGAAGTATTTCAAGCAGCAGTATTATCTGCCGCCAGTGCAGCTTTTCATAGCATTTCAGCTTTATATGAATAAACTCGGCAACCGCCGTGCCCACCAAAAATGAAAGCACCGGAACGAGATATTTTAAAACCGTTTGCCACTCGCGCCCGTAAAGCGCCGTGCTTAAAAGCACAATGTTTCCCGTTTGGGCGTTTGCAAAAACCTCGCCGCGGCAGGTGTAGGTATATGCGTCCTGAAACCCGCCCGACAAAATTATAAACACCGCCGCCCTGAAGCTGTCGGACATCTGCCCCCTGAATGGCTTACCGCTTTTCATTGTGCTTCCTCTTTTCGGGAATACTGAAAACAAAAAGCATATAAGAAAGCATAAACCCGAGCGCCGAAAGGGTCATTACGGCGTAACCGCCGCCCGCAATGCACTTTGACAAAATACCGAGCAGGAAGCCTAAGCTGAATGTAAGCGCCACAAGCCGCGTGCCGCCGTTTGCCGCCCTGCACTTTGCCGAGTAAATAACCAGGAAAAGCAGCGCAATATCAAATACCGCCGTCATAACCGTTTCAAGTAATTCCGCCATTTTAAGTTCTCTCCTTCATAAGCTTTTCTATTGCCGCAAGCTTTGTGCAAAGGCACAAAACCTTTATTGCCTGCGTTATTTCTTCAACCGTCGCAAATGACGGCGCAAGGCGAATATTTTTATCCTCGGGGTCGTAGCCGTACGGAAAGGACGCCCCCGCCGGCGTAAATTTCACTCCGTATTCTCCGCACATTTCAACCACCTTTTTTGCGCACCCCGGCAGCGTATTAAAGGAAAGGAAATAACCGCCGCGCGACGTAGTCCAGTCGGCAATACCGACGCCGCCGAGCTCCTCTTTCAAGGTTTTATACACTGCCTCAAATTTAGGCTTTAATATTTCGGCGTGTTTTTTCATATGCGCCCGCAGTCCCGCGCTGTTTTTGAAAAACCGCGCGTGCCGCAGCTGATTGAGCTTATCGGGTCCTATGGTGGAAAACTTCAAAAAGGATTTTATATCAATTAAATTTGTAGGACTTGCGGCCAGTGCGGAAATGCCCGCGCCCGGGAATGTAATTTTACTTGTGGAGCAAAATTCATAAACCAGATCGGCGTTCCCCGCTTTTTCACACTCGCTTATTATATCGGGTATTTCGGCGTTTTCTCCGTCAAAGGCGTGTATGCAGTACGCGTTATCCCAAAAAATACGGAAATCTTCCGCCGCGGGCTTCAGCGCGGCAAATCTTCGCACCGTTTCGGGGCTGAAAACAATTCCCGTCGGGTTCTGGTATTTCGGAACGCACCAAATGCCCTTTACCGTTTCATCCTTTATAAGTTCTTCAACCTCGTCCATATCGGGTCCGTTTTCGGTCATACCGACAGGTATCAGCTCAAACCCGAAATGCTCGGTTATTGCAAAGTGGCGGTCATACCCCGGGGCGGGGCATAAAAATTTGCGGTTCTTTATTTCCTGCCACGGTTTCGCGCCGCATATTCCGTCGGTCATGCCGTGGCTTACAAGTTCGTACATCATTGTAAGGCTGCTGTTTCCGCCCACTATTGTGTTTACCGAGTGCGTACCCATCATATGGCTTAAAAGCCTTTTGGCTTCTTCTATGCCGTCAAGTCCGCCGTAGTTGCGGCAGTCCTGACCGCTTTCGCTGTCTAAAATGCTGCGGTGATCCAAAACATCCAGCATATTAAGCGAAAGCGCAAGCTGTTCCGCCGAGGGCTTTCCGCGGGAAAGATCAAGCGAAAGCCCGCTTTTTGCATATTTTGCAAGCTCAGCCGCGCATTTATCCCTTTCGCACATAAGCGCATACATATCCGTATTTTTATAGTCCATATAACCGCCCCTTGACTTTTGTTGACTGCTATATTATAATCATTTTATCCACATATGTAAAATATATAATAGATATGATTATAATATCATTTTGATATTGCGGAGCGTGCAAAAAATGTATATAAGCTATGATTATTACCGTGTGTTTTATTATGTTGCGAAATACGGCAATATAACCCAGGCGGCAAAGCTTATGCTTAACAGCCAGCCTAATTTGACCCGAACAATTAAAAACCTTGAGGCGGAGCTTGGCTGCGCGCTTTTTTCCCGCAGCAACCAGGGAATGAAGCTGACCCCCGAGGGCAAAAGGCTTTATGAGCATATTAAAATAGCGTATGAACATATAGAAATGGGCGAGGCGGAAATTACCGACAGCCGCTCGCTGCGCTCGGGCAGCGTATATGTTGCGGCAAGCGAGGTGGCGCTGCGCTGCCTGCTTTTGCCCGTGCTTAAAAAATACAGGCTGCGCTACCCGGGTATACATATAAGAATAAGCAACCACTCAACCCCGCAGGCAATAGCCGCCTTAAAGGGCGGAACGGCGGATATTGCCGTTGTTACCACCCCCACCGTCCGCTCCACGTCATTAACCGAGAAGGTCATACGCCCCGTAAACGAGGTTGCGGTGTGCTCGCCGTACTTTTCAAGCCTTGCAAACAGGCAGGTTTCCCTTTCGGAGCTCACAAATTTTCCGCTTATCTCCCTCGGTGAAGATACAAAATCCTTTGAGTTTTACTCGGGGTTCTTTTCCGCCCACGGGCTTGCGTATCGCCCCGATATTGAGGCGTTTACCGCCGACCAGATATTGCCTATGGTGGCGGCGGACCTCGGCGTGGGGTTTGTTCCCGAGGAATTTTTGCAAAACGAAGACGTAAATATAATTGATTTAAAGGAAAAAATTCCTGAGCGGAATATTGTTTTAATAAAGCGCAAGGAGCAGCCCTTAAGCGTTGCCGCAAAGGAGCTTGAACGGCTCATAGAGGAAAGCTGAGCGGCATATGTTTCACTTAGCATAAAAGTAAGATTTTAAATCAGAACGTCAAAAAGCACAAATCCGCTTTCACAATTATTGCGAAAGCGGATTTCAGTCTGTCGGCTGAGCCGACAGTCGTTTTTAATATCTTTAGAGCGATATTTCATCAATTTTTTTAAGCTCTTCCGCCGAAAAAGCGGTGTTGTTTATCGCCTTTATATTATCAAGTATCTGCGAGGGCTTTGAAGCGCCTATAAGCACCGAGGTTACAACGCCGTCCTTCAGCACCCACGCAAGCGCCATTTCAGCGAGGGTTTGACCGCGCTCCTTCGCTATTTCGTTTAATTTACGTATCTGCTCCAAGCGCTCGGGCGTTACGGCGGATTGCTTTAAAAATCTGCCGTCGGTCATAATGCGGCTGTCCGCCGGAATACCGTTTAAATACCTGTTTGTAAGCATACCCTGCGCTAAGGGGCTGAAAGCAATTATGCCCTTTTCAAGCCGCGCGGCGGTGCTTTTAAGCCCGTTTTGCTCAATTTTGCGGTCAAATATTGAGTAGCGGTTCTGGTTAATTATAAACGGGCATTTAAGCTCGGTTAAAATTTTCACTGCCTTTTCAAGCTGTTCGCCGCTGTAGTTTGAAAGCCCGGCATACAGCGCCTTGCCCGACCTTACCGCGCTGGTCAGCGCGCCCATGGTTTCTTCAAGCGGGGTGTCGGGGTCTGGGCGGTGGTGGTAGAAAATATCCACATAATCAAGCCCCAGCCTTTTAAGGCTTTGGTCAAGGCTTGCAAGCAGGTATTTGCGGCTGCCCCAGTTTCCGTAAGGCCCCTCCCACATATCGTAGCCCGCCTTGGTGCTTATAATAAGCTCGTCACGGTAGGGCGATAATTCCTCTTTAAGAATTTTACCGAAATTCCTTTCGGCGCTGCCGGGCGCAGGTCCGTAGTTGTTGGCTAAGTCAAGGTGGGTAATGCCGTTATCAAACGCCGTGAAAACAAGGGCCTTCATATTCTCGTAATCGGCGGTATCGCCGAAATTGTGCCAAAGCCCTAAAGACACTGCGGGCAGCTTTAAGCCGCTTTTCCCGCAGCGATTATAGGTCATTGTTAAGTATCTTTCCGAATTCGGTTTGTACATAAAAATCATCCTTTCTTAAAGCTGAAAAGTATTTTTTGAATATCGGGGTCGTACATATTTTCTTTTTTTACGGCGGTAACTGCGGTATAGATCGCTTCCTCTCCGGGCTGTTCGCCGTTTTTCAGCTCTGCCGCCTTTTTAACACTCAGATACCCCATGGCAAACGGGTTTTGCACTATAAGCGCGCCCATTTCGCCCGTTTCAAGCATACCTATTGAAACAATGTTAGTATCAAAGCCCACTGTCTTGATTTTTCCGGCGGCATTTGCTTTTTTTACCGCAGCGCCCACACCGAGGGTGGTCCATTCGTTAAGTCCTATAAGCGCGTTTATTTCGGGGTATTTTTGCAGCAGCTCCGCCGCCTTGCTTTCGGCGCTTTCTATATTGCTGTCAGCCGAGACGGCAGCTACTATCTCCGCATTTTCAAGCCCTGCAAAATATTCGCGCAAGCCTTCTTCTCTTTTTAAAATATTCTCGGTTTTTTCGGTGCAGCCCACTATTCCGAGCTTTATTTTTTCCCCTGCGGGGAACTGCGCTTCAAGCGCTTTTGCAGCCTCTATGCCGGCCGCGGGGTTATCCGTACCTATAAACAGGCTTATAAGGGAAGAGTCCAGCGCGCTGTCTGCCGTAATAACCTGCACGCCGTTTCTCACCGCCGCATTCACCGTAGGGGCGTTGCGGGTTCGGTCGATTGCGGAAAGCACTATCACGTCCGCCCCGTTTTCCGCCGCGCGGGAAATCATTTTATTCTGCGCCGCGTAGTCTTCCTCGTTTTCGGGGCCCTCAAAGGTCACGCTTACGTTATATTCGGTAGCCGCCGAGTCAACGCCGCTTTTAAAATTCTGCCAGAAATCGGAGTCAACCGATTTTACTATTACGGCAACCTTTATTTCCTCGGTTTTTCCGCAGGCGCAAAGCGATGTTAAAAGCGCGGATAAAAGCAAAGCGGCAATTATTTTTTTAAATTTCATTTTGCCTGTCCTCCGCGTTTCCCGGTATTCTCACGGTAACTTCCGTTCCCTCATCAAGCTCGCTTTTAATGGAAATACCGTATTTTTCTCCGAAATAAATTCTAAGCCTGTCGTTTACGTTTTTAACGCCTATTCCCACCGAGTCCGAGCGCTCCTTTGCAAGCACTGCGGTGCACTGCTCCTCGGTCATACCCACGCCGTTATCGGCAACGGTTATTAAAATATCCTCGGGGTCATCATCTGCGCGTTTTACGGTTATTTTAATCTCGCCGTCGTCCATATCGGCAATGCCGTGGTAAAGCGCGTTTTCAATAAGCGGCTGAATTGTAATTTTATTGCAAAAGCAATCCTCAAGCGATTTATCCACGTTAAAGCTGTAGGTAAACCTGCCGCTGTAACGAAAACTTTGTATTATAAGGTAGCTTTCGGCGTGGCGAAGCTCATCCTTTATGGGAATAAGCTCCTTGCCCCTGCTTATGCTTATTCTGAAAAGCCGCGCCAAGGCACGCACCATTTCCGCCGCGCCCTCGGTTTTGCCCTGTTCGCACATCCACTGTATTGAATCGAGCGTGTTATAAAGAAAATGCGGGTTGATTTGCGCCTGCAAAGCGCGCAATTCGGTGCGGCGCAGGGCGGTTTCGTCCTTTTTTATCTGCTCCATAAGCTCCTTGATTTTTTTGGACATATGCCCGAAGGAGTAGGAAAGCTCTGAAATTTCGCTCACGGCAATATCGCCGCCGCTGAAATTGAAATTCGCCGCGTCCTTTTCAAAATCGTGCATTGCGCGCATAAGCCGCCGCACGGGCGCGTTTACAAGCTTTAAATATATAAGCAGCGTTATTCCCGCTATAGCTGCACAGCAAAGGGCTGAAAGCGCAACACTTATAATTATCTGCCCGCGCCGCTCAGACATCAG
Organism: uncultured Oscillospiraceae bacterium; assembly: GCA_905193585.1. Taxonomy (GTDB): domain Bacteria; phylum Bacillota; class Clostridia; order Oscillospirales; family Acutalibacteraceae; genus UBA737. Next base: position 7,011 of record CAJJPG010000006.1, on the reverse strand, counting down.
CGAATCGGTAAAGCTGATACCCGCGACCCGCCACCTGCCGTCCGATGTGGTGCTAAGCATATAAAGCGCGTTGCCCTCTTTATGAACGCCGTCGGATAATGCGGCTAAAAACGAGGTATTCTCGGTTTTAAGCCCCGAAAAAAGCAATTGCTGCTGTGGGTGGTAAACAATGTTGCCCCTGCTGTCGGTAACAAAGCAGTAGCCGTGGCGGCCTATGCTTATGCCGTCAATATACTGCGCTATTTCAAAAAAGCTTATATCCATTGCAATATAAGCGCAGCCGAGCGCCGAATTTTCCGTTTTGCGGGCAAGAGTAACTACCCACGGGTTCTCGCCCTCAAAAAGTGTCTGAACATGCGGGGCTGAAAGCGCAAAATCTCCTGACGCATCAAACAGCGCCCTATCAAAGGATAAATCCCTATAAATCTCTGCCTTTAGTTTGCCGCCGCTGCCTGTGCAGTTTATAATTTTCCCGTTTTCATCATAAAGCGTAACCGCGTAAATATCGCTTTCGATTTTTGTTATGGCGGAAATTCTTTCTTCCATATCGTCGGCGGTCTTGCAGGCGTTCACGGTATCGCTTACCACCGTCAGCTTTTTCTTCATAAGCTCAAGGTAATTGTTTACCGCCGCCGCTGCCTGACCTACCGATTGCTCGGCGGAAAGCTGTGCGTCACGCGTAAGCTCCCGCTTATAGACCGTGGCGAATATTACCGTGCACACAGCCGTTACCAATGCGGCTGATAAGGCTACCGAAAGCACCGAGATAAGCCAAAGGCTGAGGGCTTTGCGTTTCCTTTCCATTTATTCACCCCTATGCGCCACCCGCACCTTATTGGGTGTATCGCCGTAGAATTTTTTAAAGCAATAGCTGAAATAGTGCTGATCGCTGTACCCGCATTTTTCGGATATTTCAAGCACCTTCATTCCCGTGCACACAAGCATATCGTAAGCCGCCCTCATTCGCCGCTCGGTAAGCAGGTTTACGAAATTTTCCTTTTTCGTCTTCTTTATAAGCGCGCTCAAATAATTGGGGCTGACGCCCAGCTCCCGACTCACGCCCGAAAGCGAGAGCGTTTCGTCCGAATAGCGGTCGTCTATTATCTGCACTACCTTATCGCACAGCACCTCGCTGTCTCTGCGCTGCGAGCGGGCTATAATCGTCTTTGCCTTTTCGCAAAAATCAATCAAATCGTTTTTCATAACGTTTTCGCTGCTGTAAGAGGTAAGCCGCGCGAATATGGGGTTTGAAGAAAAAAGCGCCAAAAGCTCCGCTTTCTCGGAAACCGCGCTTGTAACTCTGTAAACCGTGGAAATTATCTGCATAACCAAAAGGTCGGCGTTTTCGGGCGTGTTGCTTTCGTACAGGCTGTTTATAAAGCCATCAAGCTCGTTTTCATTGCCCACCTTTAAAAGCTGCTCTAATTTAACGGCGGATTTTTCAATTTTATCAAGCTCTAATTCGCCGTCGCGCTCCTGGTCGTTTATAAAGCGCACCTCGCCTGCGCCATCGGAAGTATAGCGCCTTGCGGTTATCGCCTGAAAATAGGCGGCGGAGCAGCTTGAAAGCTCGGAAAAGCCGCGGCTTACGCCCACCGTGCACCTTTGTGATAAAAGCCTTTTCGCAGTTTGCACTATTTCCTTAAGCGGCATATCCATAACCGATGAAATATCCTCTTTACCGTCCGTTACGGCAAGGGTCACCACTCTGCCGTAAACCGTAAAGCTTACCGAGCGCATATAGCGTGAAAGCACCGTGTCAATAAAAGAGGCGTGCTTTTCATTCGTGCACTTTTTTCGGTTTTCATCGCTGAATTTTGAAACCAGTACGCAGAAAAGGTTGTTTCCCGTTTCGTCAATTATTCCAAGCTCTGCTGCGCGGCTGAAAAGCGCCGCTTCATCGGGTTTTTCCTCGTTGCTGCCAAGCATTAGCGGCAGCAGAAATTCATTTACCGAAAGGCGGTGCAGCTGCAATTTAAGGTCGGTATCGGGGGCGGTTAAAACGCTGCCCAATTTTTCGTCCATCTTGCGGTGGATTTCTTTAAGCTCGTCCGTCAGCTCCGCGGGGGAAATAGGCTTAAGTAAATAGCTTATTATGTTGTATTCAATAGCGGTGCGGGCATATTCAAAGCTATCGTACCCGCTTAATATTACTATCTGCACCATAGGGCGCAGCTGACGCACGCGGCGCGCAAGCTCAAGCCCCGTCATCATGGGCATACGTATATCGGTAATAATAAGGTCGGGCTCCAGCGTTTCGGTAAGCTCAAGCGCTTCAAAGCCGTTTTCAGCCTCGCCCGCCACCTCAAAGCCTGCAGACTCCCAGTCAACCCTTTCAATCAGCGCTCGGCGCTGGTCTCTTTCATCCTCTACCACAAGAACGGTATATTTCATTAAAATACCCCCGCTTATATTATGTATTCAGTATAATATAAACGAAGGTAAAAATCAAGTAAGTCAAATTTAAAAACACGGGAGAGACCTTTTTTAATCAGTCTCCCCCGCGCCTTTGGGGGAGGCATATAAATTATTTTTCGCTCCAGCCGGCATACAGCGTCATACTGCCGGTAATTCCGTCCTCCGCGAGCCATGCGTTTGTGCAGTCGCGGTCGGTGTACCAGCCGGTAAATTCGTAGCCCTCTTTAACCGGGTCGGCGGGTGATACGGTCTCGGAATACATTGCCTTTACGGGGGCTACATACGAGCCGCCGTCGGTATCAAACTTAACGGTAAAGCCGTTATGCTTTACAATAAACACCGAAACTATTATAAGTGCCACCACAAGCGCTCCCACCATAATATTAGCGGATTTTACCGACATATTCACCTTTGCGTAAAGTCCGCCCTTTTTATTTGCCGTTTTGTTTTCCATACCGTTCACCGCCGTTTAATTTTTATTTGCGCGCTAAGTATTTACGCATATCAATAGCGCAGGCCACAAGGATTATAAGACCCTTTATAACGTAGAGCATATTTGCGTCTACCGAGAGGAAGTTAAGACCTACGAATATTATCTGTAAAAGGAACACGCCTATTACTATACCGCTTATTTTACCTGTGCCGCCTACAAACGAAACGCCGCCGATAACGCACGCCGCGATAGCGTCCGATTCATAGTTAAGACCTGTGTTGGCAGAGCAGGATGCAATACGCGCGCCCTCTATAAATCCTGTTATACCGTACATAGCGCCCGCGAGCACGAACACCAAAACTATTGTCCAGAACACGTTTACGCCCGATACGTTTGCCGCTTCTTCGTTTGAGCCTACGGCGAACATATTTTTACCGAACTTTGTCTTGTTCCAGATAACCCACATAAGGGCGGTTAAAATCACCGAATAAAGCACATATTTCGGAACGGCTACATTGCCTATTTTAAAGAGCGTGCCGCGAACGAAATCGGTGTAAGAGGTGTCAAGCCCCGAAAGGGTCTGACCGTTGTTTCCGCCGAGCATTAAATACATAAGCACAAGACCGAAAACAATAAGCTGGGTAGAAAGGGTTACTATAAACGGGTGCAGCTTGAATTTAGCCACAAAAAAGCCGTTTACAAGGCCTATAACCGCGCCCACGGCGATAACCGCAAGCAGCACCACCCACAGGGGCATAACCTTTAAATTCGGGAATATTTTATTGGCGTAGCCCGTCATTTGTAAAAGCGACGCCGCAATACACGCGGTAAGCCCCACGCAGCGGCCCGCCGAAATATCTGTACCCGTAAGCACTATCGCCCCGCCTATACCGAGGGCTATGGGCAGCTTTGCAGCCGTGAGTGAAATTATATTGATTATTGAGGGCAGCTTTAGGAAAGCCGGCACTCTTATTGCTATGTATATTACCGCCGCGGCGATAATTATATACATTGCGTTGTTGAAAAGCAGATCCGTAATTGCTCTGCGCTTGTCCGCGCCCGATTTAGCTTTGAAATCGTCAATCCATGCGGAAAAACGGTTTTTTCTTTTAATAGCAGCTGTTGACATTTCAATTCCCCCTATGCAAATTTAGCCGCAAGAGTCATTATATCCTCTTGAGTGGCGGTATCGGCGTTTACCTCGCCCGCTAATTTTCCGCCCGACATTACCAGTATTCTGTCGCACACGCCGAGCAGCTCGGGCATTTCGGACGACACCATTATAACCGTTTTGCCCTTTGCGGCAAGGTCGATTATAAGCTGATAAATTTCGTACTTCGCGCCTACGTCAATTCCTCTTGTAGGCTCATCGAGCAGCAGCACCGTAGGCTCTGTTAAAAGCCAGCGCCCGAGTATCACCTTTTGCTGATTACCGCCCGATAACGAGCGTATCTTGGTCTCCTGCGTGGGCGTTTTAACGTGCATTGAGTTTATGCACCAATCGGTGTTTGCTTTAAGTTTCGCCTTGCTTAAAAACGGACCTTTTTTGCATTTATCAAGGCTTGAAATGGTCGCGTTTTCGCGAATATTGAGTATTCCGAAAATTCCCGTTGCGCGGCGCTCTTCGGTAAGCAGGGCAAACCCGTTTTTAATTGAGTCGCCCGGGTTGCGGTTTTTAATTTCCCTGCCGTTAAGCTTTAAGGTGCCGCTGCGCCTTGTTGCCACGCCGAAAATATTTTCAAGCAGCTCGGTTCTGCCCGAGCCGTCAAGCCCCGCAACGCCTATTATTTCACCTTTTCGCGCCTTAAAGCTCACGTCATTCAGCCTTGCGTATTCAGAGCTTAAGTTATCCGCCTCAAACAAAACGTCGCCTATCTCGTTGGTCTTTGGCGGGTAAATGTTTGTTAATTCTCTGCCCACCATAAGTTTTATAATTTCGTCGGTGGTTAAATCCTTTGCCTCGCGCGTGGCTATCCATTTGCCGTCGCGCATTATTGTAACCTCATCGGAAATTCTTAAAATTTCCGCCATTTTATGAGAAATATATATTATCCCGCAGCCCTGACTGCGAAGCATATTTATAATTTTAAAAAGGTGCTCAACCTCCTCCTCTGTCAGCGATGAGGTGGGTTCGTCAAATACTATCACCTTTGCGTTATATGATACCGCTTTCGCAATTTCCACCATTTGGCGCTGCGATACCGGCATTGTGCTCATAACGGTTTTGGGGTCAACATTGACCTCTAATTTTTCAAAAATTTCTTTCGTGGCGGCGTACATTTTCTTTTCGCTGGTTATGGGCACGCCCTTTGCAACCGTGGGGAAACGCCCCAGCCACATATTATCCATAACGTTGCGCTTGAGCGCCTGGTTCAGCTCCTGGTGCACCATTGCAACCCCGTTTTCAAGCGCTTCCTTGGAGTTTTTAAAGTTTATTTCCTTGCCGTCCAAATATATGTTTCCCGAGTCCTTGTTATATACCCCGAAGAGACATTTCATAAGTGTTGATTTGCCGGCGCCGTTTTCGCCCATAAGCGCGTGCACGGTGCCCGCCTTTACGGTAAGATTTACCTTATCAAGCGCCTTCACGCCCGGAAAAGCCTTTTCAATGTTTTCCATTCTAAGCAGAACAGGCTTTTCGCTTACCGTGGTATTGTTTGTAACGTTTCTCTGCTCGTTCATAAGCCTTTCTCCCCCGTTTTTCTTTGGCTCACAGCAGCCGGTTATTCCGGCTGCTGTGAAAGTTATATATTATTCGCCGGTGTAGGTAGCGTAGGGGATATTTACTCTCCACTTGCCTACAAGGTTTTCACTGTCAAGTCCGTCAAGGGCTTCCTTATCGCCTAAGAAGTTCTGCGCGATAGAAGTAATAGCCTTTGCCATACCGTCGGCGTCCTGCTTAATGGTACTTACCATAGCGCCGCTCTTAATAGCGGATTTAGCGGCGTCGGTCGCGTCAACACCGAATACCGGAATAGCCTTTGCACCCTCTTTATTGTAACCTGCGGTCTGCAAGGATGAAATTGCTCCGAGCGCCATATCGTCGTTGTTTGCGATTACAAGTTCAACCATATTCTTGTTGCTCTCGCTGTACTGCGCTAAAATTGTACTCATATAATCGGTAGCGGCAGCAGATGACCACTGACCGTTCTGGTCTACAAGGTATTTGTTCTTATTTGAAGCGTCATAGAATTCAAGCTCGGGTTTGCCTGCAGCTTTGAGCACCTTGTTAGCGTCCTCAACGCCGTACTGTGTGCGGGCGATAGCCTCCATGTTGCCTTCCTGACCCTTGAACATTACGTAGCTTATCTTTCCGTCGCCGTTAAGGTCAAGCTTATTGTAATTATCAACAAGATACTTGCCTATCATTTCGCCCTGCATATGACCTGCCATTTCGTAATCGGTTCCTACGAATACGCACTTGTCATAGCTGGTTACAACCGATTCCTGAACAGAACGGTTGAAGAAGATTACCGGAACATTTTTCGCTTTTGCCTGGTCGATAATGTTCTGCGCGGCGTCGTTTGAGCCGGTGTCAACAACATTAACTACAAGGAGCTTTGAGCCTTTCGCAAGAGCGGTGGTTACCTGCTCGGTCTGGGTTGTCTGGTTGCCGTTTGCGTCGTAATTCTGGAATTTCAGCCCTGCGTCCTTCAAGAACTTATCCATTGCCGAACGAACGCTTGAAATGTAGGCGTCGCTGTAGGTGTAGTAGAAAACCGAAACCTCGCCGTCGGATGAACCGCCGTCGCCCGAACCGCAAGCGGTAAGACCTAAAGCAAACGCCAAAGTAAGAATTACTGCTAATATTTTTTTCATTTTGAGTTGCCTCCGTTTCTTTATTCGACTTTCCTGTCGTCGAGTATTATTATATTTCGGAGGGCTATTTTTTAAAATAGATTTTTCTATCGAAAATGTATAAAAAATTATTCAATAGTGTATTTTTTTAATTGTATTTTATATTTCACATAAAAATGACCCCCGCCGCTGCCTGAAACCGACAGCGGCGGGGGTCGTTTTTTACATTTAATCACAATTATAAGTTAATACCGTCAACAAATCGAATAAGCTCCGAAAAGCCGCCGCGGGGATAAACCGAAATATCCTTGTTTTCTTTATTAATCAGGCAATCGGTAAGCAGAAATACTTTCATTCCGAGC
>CAJJPG010000005.1 GCA_905193585.1 uncultured Oscillospiraceae bacterium | reverse complement strand
ATCGATAGCTTAGGAATATAATATAACAAAAACGCATAAGCTCTGTTTAAAACAAAAACTTATGCGTTAACTGCTGATTTTTATACTCCCATAGCTCAAATAAATCAGCGGTTTTCGCACAAGAATTTGAGAATTTACAAAAATAATTTTCATAGACAAGACGTCCCTTCTTTGTCTGTTGTTATTTTAATACACTAAACCTGATATTGTCAATAAAAATATTGCAGAATGACAATTGATTGTCACTCTGCATTAGATTTACTTGGTCAAAAATATATATCTGCTATTTTTTGTTATGATGCTTATGTATTTCCCCATACACTCAATTTCTCCATAACCTGTAGTCAGACGAAAGTTCTTTTTATCAGTCAGCATTATAAACCGTTTGTTTGGATTTTTATGCTGACTTTCACCTATATAAATCAAACGCTGTTGAAAACTCTGTTTTCAAGCTGTAAAAGCACCGCCGGTATGACGGTTATTCCTGCCTTGCCCAAAACCGTATGCTTTGCCGACGGTTTTAAGGCTCGGCGCGCCCAAAGGGGCGGCTTTTTGATGATAAAAAAAATCACAATTCCAAATCTTTCTTTTCATCACCTCCCTGCAAGCCGTATTTTTCAAAATCCATCGTCATCTCAATTTCACGCTGTCTGTCAAGATCAGTCGGTGTTTTGCCCTTTCTGATTTCGGTTAAATCGGTATTAAAATCGTTAAGGTGCGGCGTGTGCAATGCACATTTATAGCCTTTTTCAGAGTAGGCTTTTATAGCCCTTTCGGCGGCAAGCTGCCCCCAATTCGCAAGCTCACCCTTTTGATTTCGGGCAAGATAATCATTATCGAGGGCAAACACAAGCTTTTTAATTTCGGGATGCCATTCAAGATAACGGTCGAGGGCTGCCATACTCAGACAACCGACAGAAAGCCTGTGGTCTTGCCTCCAATCCGTATTACCGAATATTTTTGTAAGCGTTGCGTGGCTCATAAGGTCTATCGGAGCCTCTGTAATAATTGCCAAATCACTTTTGCCCTCAACAAAAAACGGATAACTCTTGTCCGAGTTATCCGCGTCACGCTTATACTTACTATTAGGGTAGGTGGAACGCATTGAACAATACCTTGCCGTTCCGTCACGGTCATAGCCGACAAACACGGCGTTACTGAATTCAGCCTCCTGATACACCTTCTTTTCATTCATAAGAGCCGATACTATTTGAGAATCAACACCCCTTACAGACACTAAATACCAATATACCCGTTTGAAATTTTGCGCTTTATCGGGCAGCGTCACGATCCGATGCGGTTCAGGCGCATACGCCTTTTGCTCGGCTTGATAAATAACATAATCCTCATTCAAAAGCTTTCCGACAGCCTCTCCGAACGGCATACCTTCTTGGTGCATCACAAAACTGATTGCTCCGCCTTCTTTATGCCTTTCATCAGAAGTGTGATGATAAAAACAGTTTTCATTCGGAAAGATATACAGCCCACCGCTTTTCTTTAGGTGTATAGCGTTTTTACCGCCTTTTTCTGTTTCATACCCATATTGTTTTGCAAGCATAAGAAGATCCACGCTGTTTGCCCTTTTTATTTCCTCATCCGTAAAATGACGGTAGGTTACTCCGCTTTGTCGCAACTATATCACCTCACAGTTCTTCCTCGGCGGCTTCTTGCTCCTCAAACATATCAGGTTCAGGGGTATGGTCAATGTGAAATTTATCTTCTTCGGGTACCAGACGGAGCGTAAGCCCTGTTTCCCATACAACCTCTATCTGCCCAATATCATCAATGTGCTGAATAACGCCCTTTGTACCGGGCGGTAGGTCATTTTTACGCAATTCATCACTTAATTCATCCAACACAACTCTCGATCCTACAGCGTACATATGCCTTGCACATTCTCCGAGTGACGAACTGTATGAGCCTGTGGGTTTCAAGCTACCGTCCTCGGTATAATTTTCAGGCTGTGCAACGGGTGTATGCCAACCGAAAAGGCTACCGCAATACATCGCTTCTTCCATAGCCTTTGTAATACCCAGCCTTGCATTGAGCATATCGGCAAGTTGACGGTTTTTTGCGGTATCGGTAGTAGAGTTGTTTGCAGGGTAATATCCGCTTTCTTCAGCGTGAATAACAATCAATTCTCCGGTGGTTTTTACTACGCTGTAGCAATAAGACGGCCAACGCTTATTATCCCTTTGCGGAAAATATTTCGCATTGTTTTCTTCCATAAGCTCGGCAAATTCGCAAATATGCCACGTGTGTCCCTGACTTTGAAAATGGTAGTCATCTACATAATGGCAGGGCTTTTCAACCACTTCGCCATCATCACGGACAATCACCAGCGTTCCACCGTCAGGAAGTGAAAAAAGATTGTTATAGCAACTGTCTATAAAGCGTATTACTTTTTCATCAGAGTTCGGCATCTAAATCTTCCTCCGTTTCATCAGTAAATACATTTTCGCCATTAACTGCTGTGTTTGTTACACAATTTTCAGGCGCAACATAAACCCAATATCCTTTTTCGTCCATCTCAACATCTTCAATATTGTCTTGGTCTAAAAGCATATCTACAAACAGCTTATTATCAAAATTATCGACAATCCCTGTAGAATCTTCAAACGCATCATATGGAATAAAATACTTTCCGTCTTTTTGTTCGGAAAATATCTTCATCAGGTAGTTTTCTATTTCGTTTACCATATTCATTACGAAACTTTTAAGTGATGGGCAAACGCTGAAAGCATTAAGCACTCTGTCCCAATCGTTGTTTGCAGAGATTGGATTTTGCAAAACTGCATCGGGATATACGGCGTGTTCGGCTGCATAAGCTTTGATTTTTTCTACCAATTCATCATCCATTTCAAAGCCCTCAACCAACTTGCCGTCTGCACCGAAGCACAGAGCCTCATTGATAATAAAATCGTAAAGTTCTGCATTTACCCATTTGTTATTCATATCATCCGTGCAGACTAAATTTCCTTTTTCATCAAAGGCTACGGTCATATCGTCCATTTTCATAGCACGGAATAATCTGTCAAGGGTATTAAGTTCTTCGTCCCTGCGGTCTGCAACGCTGTCATCATACATCTTTTCTTCAAATGCTTTTTGCTTTGGGACAAGCACTTCCATAAGCTCCTCACGGTATTCCATATCACAGATGCGGTCAATAAAAATACCAAAGGTATTAAGGACTTCCTCTCCGTAAGGGGTAAATACCCTTAAATCTCCAAATCGTCCCTGATCGCAAATAAAGGCTGCAACTTCATTTACACCGTGTAGTTCCTTTCTTTCATCATCAGATACACCTATAAGGTGCGGATAATTTGATATTCGGCTCATTTTTATACCTCCAAATCTTGTTCGTTATCTTCTGTATTATCAAAGTCATATTCCGCATAAAACTCTCGCAAGTCAAATCCGGCTTTTGTGATTTCTTCATCACTCATTCCGAGTGTGGTGTGCAAATGCTCATAAAGCTCTGCACCTCGGTAATCATTTGCAACTGACATAAGCGCTTTATCCAAAATCAAGCGTAATCGGTCATCGGGAATACCTTTCAACTGTTCGCCTGTTCCCAAGCTCTCATATTCGGAATCCTCCATATTGAGCCAGTTATAAACCTTTTCAATTTCACTTGACATATTGGCATATCCGTGTTCAATTACGGCTGTTTCTTCTATATAACCGTAATCTAAATTTGCGGAAGATATTTCGCCGCGCTTAAAATCCTCTCTCATAAGATTAAAGCCTTTTTGTTTTGCATACCCTTTATAATCCATATTGCCGTGCAATACTTCGTTGCCGATAATAGCATAAAGGGTTACTTTATCGGCGGCTACTGCTATCATTCGCATACTGTTCCGTTCTTTGTGCAAATTACAGGCAAATAGCACATAGGCGTTTTCACCGTCATATTTCATTATCCAATTCCTCCGTTTCTTCAAGATAATCGTGTATATCCAAATCGTTATCATCCGTATATTGCAGATTTTCAACAATGGATTCAAAACCCTGTGGCATATAGTCTTTAATACTATTTTGAATATCTCTTATTGCACCCAAAAAGCCCCAACAGCTATCGGTTTCCACATCACCCTCGAACAACTGAAAACCGTAGCATTGTCCCGTAAGGTAATAGTCATAGGTTTCAACCTCGCCGTTCATAACAGTTCTTGCCTTGTTTATGGTTTCGGGGGTTACTTTTCCGTATTCTTTTTTAATACAGTCTGCATCTGCATATATCCATCCAACCTGACCTGAATCCCAAGGACAGGAAAAGCCTGTTGTATTCATCGTGATACCACTATGATCGTAAAGATAAAGCGGTAATATCACGAACTTGCCCGATTGCTCCAATAATTGCAATAACTCTTTGTGTTCCAAAGCAGACAGACAATCATCCAAAAACCAATCGGGTACTTCTTTTCCTTTCAGGCTTGCAGGGTAGGATGATGACTTGCTCCATTCATTACCGCCAAACCATTTTTCATACAGCACCCATTCGTGTGCCGATCTGTCATATTCCAATTTTGCAGTTTCGGCCTTGCCGGACTTGATAAAATCATAAATCGGCTTTCCGTATTGTGATGAGGGATATGAGGAATACATTTCAAACAGCTTTTTCTGTAAAAAATCCCTCGGCTCATCATAATCGTGTTCGTCACCTAAATTGTACCTACTATGCCAACAGACCATTTTACCCAGATTATCATAATCGGTACGGGGGTTAAGCGGCATATCATCATCAACAACAAACAGCGTGTAAGGCTTCATTGTTGCTACCATTGGCATAATTTATCACCTCCAATAAATTAAGGGCGCTGATCTTCACCAGCGCCCTTTGGGTTATACTTCCTCTCCGACAGATACCGCTACAGGCTCAAACTCGGAGTTTTCATTATCACCGTTTTCGCTATCATCAATAACGGTATCTTCATCACCTTTACCAAGTTCAAGCTCGGTATCAATTTCGGTCAGCTTTGCACTTTTTTCCGCAAGTTCCGCCTCATAAATAAAGGGCTGTCCGTATTCGCCCTTTGCTGTTTCAAGCTGCCTTTCAAGGTTGGCTAAATCTTTGTTTTCTTTAGCAAGCAAGTTTGAGATACCGTCAACGGCATTTTCAATTCTTGTGATGTTACCTATATCGGAATCACCCAAGCCAAAATCATAATTAAGGTTGCCCTTAATGTTAAGGTAAACACCGTTAGATTTCTGCACATCCCTCACTAATTGCAGTTTAAGACCTCTAAACTCACCGACATCCATAATTTCAAAATCCTTGTCTGCAATCCCTCTTGAAACCACAAGCAAAAACTCTCCGGCTTTGGTGCGTTCAGTAAATACCTTATCTTTCAGAATAACACTAAATTCCTGTCCGTCTGTGGCTTTCAGGGTTTCAAAGTCTGCCTGTAGCTTTTCAATCTTCCTTTTACAGTTTTCAATATCATTCGGAAAATGGTACTTAATTTTACGCTCAAGCATTGCCTGTTCGTCTTGATGGTTTCTCTGCAAAATACGAAGTTCGGAAACACGGTTTTCAAGCTCCATTTTTTCAAGAAGTTGCGGATTGTCTGTTGCTATGGCTTTGAATTGAGCCGCCGTTAATACGGTTTCGTCAATATCCTCACAAGAACGTGCAATACTCTTTGCGGTGGTGACTTGCGTAATAAAGCGTAGTTTCTGCTCCTGAATCTGCCATAAATAAGCATCAAAAGTACCCTCGGCAATATAGTGATAAATGTGGATAGCCTTATTCATATTGCCTTGCCGTAATCCGCGTCCGTCACGCTGCGTAATATCTGACGGTTTCCAAGGCACATCAAGGTGGTGCAGGGCGATTACACGGTCTTGCACATTAACACCCGTACCAAGTTTTCCGGTACTGCCAAGCAATACACGGATTTCTCCCTTTCGGGTTTTCTCAAATATTGCTTGCCGTTGCACCTCGGTTTTAGCATCGTGAATAAAGACAATTTCGCTTTCAGGCACACCTCTTTCCATCAGTACCTTTTTAATCTCATCATAAACATTGGTAAACTGATTCGGGATAGCCTTATAAACGCCGTCAACTTGTTCCATTTGAATAATAGGCTTTTGTGCAGGGGTGGAAACATCACAGAACACAAGCTGCGTTAATCGGTCAGCCTCGGTTTCTTTCCAAACCTTATAGATTTGGTCTATGCACATATTCAGTTTACTGTTAGGATCGTTAGGTGCAGACCTGTCAATAAGGCGCGGATCAATCGCCATTTGCCGTGCTTCATTGGTGAGTTTCAGCATATTATCCTCATACGGCTTTACTTGACCGTTTCGGATAGCTTCTGCTCGTTCAATGAAGGTAGCCATTATTTTCTTTTGATGCTCGGTAGGTGTACTGCTGATAATTTCCTTTTTACCGCCGTAAATCCCCGGTCGGGGTAAATTCAGCATTTCTGCCGTCTGCACATCTGCAACCAAGCGGTAGGTTCGCATTAGTTCGGGTAGGTTATGGAACTTTGCAAACCTCTGTCGCATACGATAACCGCCACCTTCAGGAGTAATTTCCAAAGAGGAAACTACTTCGCCGTAGGTTGCCGCCCAAGAATCGAAGTCAGACAAGCCCTGTCTTTTAAGCTCGTCAGGCTCCAGATACCGCATCATTACAAACATTTCCGTCATACTGTTGGAAATGGGTGTACCCGTTGCGAACACAACACCTCTGCCATTGTTTATTTCTTGCAGATATTGACACTTATTGAGCATATCAAATGCTCTCTGCGATGATGAAGTATTGATACCAGCAACACGGGACATTTTGGTATAAACAAAGCAGTTTTTGAACATATGGGCTTCGTCCACAAACATAAAGTCAATACCAAGCTGCTCAAAGGTTAAAAGGTCATCCTTTTTCTGTAACGCTGAAAGCCGTTCCAACCGTTCCTCTAAATTATGCTTGAATGTTACCATCTGCTTTACGGTCCAGTTTTCGCCCTTTTCTGCTTTGATACGGCCAACGGCATAGGAAATCTGCACAATCTGTTCTTCAAGTTGCTCTATCTGTCGCTTTGCAGAAATCGGAATACGCTCAAATTGGCTGTGGGCAAGGATAACTGCATCATAATCTCCCATCGCAATTCGGGAAACATAGCGGTTACGGTTCTGCGCCGTAAAATCCTGAACGGTAGAAACAAGGATATTAGCATTAGGGAAAAAGCGGTAAAACTCAGTTGCCCATTGTCCTACAAGGGGGTTCGGAACTACATAAACAGGCTTTTTGATAGCACCCAAATTTTTAAGATACATTCCGGCGGCTATCAGGGCTGCCGTTTTTCCTGCGCCTACTTCGTGGGCGGCAAGTCCTGTTCCTGAATAAATAACACGGGCAGCAAAGTTTATTTGATGGGGACGGAGTTTCATTTCTTCGCTCATACCGGGGAATATAAGGTGGCTACCGTCATATTCTCTCGGCACAACTGTATTAAATCGGCTGTTATAGATTTGCAGTAAGTCCTCTTTACGCTCGGCGTCTTTCCAAAGCCAAGCGGCAAAGGCTTCTTTGATTTGGGCTTGCTTTGCTCTCGCAACACGGGTTTCTTTCGGATTTACAACATATTTTTCTTTTCTGTTACCCTCATCATCTATATACTCAACTCTGTCCTTTACGGTGGTTATCTGCTGATTTAGGCTGTCCTCAAAGATTTCATATGCGTTTTTGCGGTGTGTACCAAAAGTTTGATACACCTTAACTGAATCACGATCATAAAACTTATTTAATACTCGCCAGACCGTTGTGTATTCCATATAGTTAAGGGTAATACACTCTTTTTCGCTGTCACTTTCACTCTCATAACGGTACTCGGACGGAGTATCAAAGGTTTCATACATAAACTGCCGATAATACTCAATCGGTATCCAAGGCGCACCGACAGGAGCGTTAATATCCGATGGAGTAAGGGGTACGGGTTGCGCTTCTTCCAATGCCCGTACATTTCGTGAAAACAGGTCGGGTTCTTTTTCCGCATAATACTCGGCATAAACCAACTTATCCTGCACGTGTCCCGAAAGATATTCCTCTGCGGTTTCCCAACCGTCCAAAATATTACCGCTATACTTTTGTGGGTTAAGGAATATTCTATCGCCCAACTCATTGATAACATCAATGGGCTGTTTTCCTGTAAGCTGCGACATATATCGAAGATCTACCCTCAACCGTGTATTAAGGGAAATATACAGAGCTTCTACTGCGGTATCGGCAGAGGTAGGGATAGTTCGGGGGTGTATGGTTGCTTTATAAAATATCTGTGCTTTTTCAAAGGTCTTTGTTCCGTCAGGGTTCTTAATCTCGTTTTCAATAGAGCGAAGTAGCGGAAACTGATCGTCATCAGAGAACACAAGGATATTTGCATTACTGCCGATAGCACCGTATTTTTTAACGAAAGCATCGTAAAGATCATTGAGTACCTTTTGCTTTTCCTTTAATTCGCTTTCATCATACTGTCCCGATTGCAAATTGATAACATCAAGTAATGCCGTTCTGATACTACATAAGCCCTTAATTCTCTCGGCTTTTTTGCCTGTGTGGGGTTGTGGTATCAGCTTGTCTTTTTCGCAATAATAGATATTATCGTCCTTAACAACAAAGGTAAAGTTTTTTATGCCGGGCGGTGCATTTTCATATTCGGGGGCTTCATCAATAGCAACCGTGTGAGTGGGTTTACGTTCCTTGTCGGGCTGTGCTGAAAACTGTGCTGATAAGTTACCTACGGCAACCCTCAACTTCTCGTTAAGATTATAGTTGTAATCATCAGGGGCTACACATGCAGTCCCGTCCTCACAGCCATACATTTTTCTGCTGTGTTGCATTTCGCCAAGCAGCATTTCAGGATGCTCAATGAAATAGTTATTATACCGAACCCAATTTGTCTGCATACTTGCTGTTACATCAAACCACGATTCATCTTCCAAGTTCCATTCTTCAATGGGTTCTTCACGCTTTTTCAGAAAGACAATATCTGCCGTTACCTCGGTTCCGGCTACAGCCTTAAATGCGGTGTTCGGAAGTCGGATAGCGCCTATAAATTCTGCACGTGAAGCGATATACTTTCTAACCGAATCATCGTATTTATCCATTGTACCCTTTGAAGTGATAAAGACTATGATACCGCCGGGCTTTGTAAGGTCCAGAGATTTTGCAAAAAAGTAATCGTGAATATAAAAATCGTTATCCTTATATCTCGGATCGTAAATGTGGATAGAGTTAAAAGGGATATTACCGATCATTACATCAAAGGTGTTATCCTCATACTTTATGGTTTCGTAGCCTGTGTTTTCAATATTCGCATTAGGGTACAAAAGTTTAGCAATTCTGCCTGTGATACTATCAATCTCAACACCGTACAGCTTTGTATCGCTTAAATGCTCCGGCAAGACACTAAAAAAGTTGCCTGTTCCCATAGCAGGATCAAGCAACTTTCTGTTTTTACCGCCCTCAAACCCAAAGTTATCCAAAGCGGTGTATATTGATTTTATCAGTTCAGGCTCGGTGTAATATGCGGTGATAGTAGAATCCATAGCCGCCTTATATTCAGCATCGGTAAGCAGAAGTTTCAACTCCTGATACTCTTTCTCCCAATCCTTTGCTTTCGGATTAAAAGCATTTGCAAGACCGCCCCAGCCAACATAACGTGCAAGTATAATCTGTTCATCAGGTGTTGCTTGCCGTCTATCTTCCTCGATAGCTTTTAATAGCTTTATTGCCTCGATATTTGCCTTGTATTTCGATTTTAAGCCTGTGGGGTATAATTCCATACCCTCGGAATAACGAAAGTTTTGGGGCTTTTGTGTGGGCTTCTCGGCTATAGGTTCAACCGCCGTTTCTGCTTTCGGAAGTCTGACAAAGGTATGCGTTGGCGATAATTCTTCAAGCTGCTTTTCCAACTTGTACTGAATATCCGATAAATCATTCATAAAGGCCGTTTCATCATCGTTAAGGCTTTCGCCCTCGTCAATGCATTGATGGAACTCTGCCAGACCTTTATTTACTTCATCAAGACCTCTTTTAACGCTTTCGTAATCTTCGCTGTCAAAGGAATAGGTTATGGCATCGTGCAGGGCTTTACCATCATCGGTCATAATGCCCCAAACAATCTCGGAAGTAGGATATTGCCCCTGTAAGTTCTGCAAGAGCCTTGTTGCGATACCTCGTCTGCGTTGTGACGGCATAACCTCAATATTATTGATGTGCGGTGCATCCTCAAAAATGCTGTACTGCATATATCCAACAGGGATTTCGCCCTTATATGCGGTCATTATCATATCAATCTGTCCGTGATGCGAACCCGTACATTCTTCCAATATCTTAAACTCTGCATTTTCGTCAATTTCGGATTCTTCTGTAACAACATTTTTCTTATCATCAGAAGATATATCCGTCATTGTTATCTGTTCGCCGTCCGTTAGATCGGTAAACAAGTTAAGTTGCGGTGTTTCAGGCTCTATTGGAAAGGTAACGGTCTTTTCTTCATCGTTTATTATTTCAATAGCCCTTACAGGCGAATAATCCTGAAAAGATATATTTTTCAGCCAGTTGCTTAAAAAGGAATTGAGTTCCTTTTGCAGTTGCGGATAATAGCCCTCGTCCGTAAATACTTGCTGTGCAAGTCCTACATTGGAATTTTCATACGAAGCAGCCTGAATGGTTTGGTTTTCACGGTCTATGATAAATTCCATATACGGATCGTACATTCTATCACCATTATTTATCCAATAATGCTCCATAGAATAACGATTACCGCCCTTATGATAAATTTCAAGGGGATCAAAGCTCTCTCCGGCGCTTAACATTAAAGTGCTGTATTTTCCTGAAATAATATCGGGAAAGAGCTTTGCAAAGGCGCGGTAATTTCGTGACGGTAAATCCTGTTTTGCTCTCGGCTTTCTTTCTGCCTTTTTCTGTACCTCAACAGGCTCGGCAAACACATCTTCCGTATCGTCTGAATGTTCAACCGCCGTAACAACCGCCGAAAAATCTTCCTCCTCAATATCCTCGGCATCACGGATAATAACAGCCTCGGTCTGCTCGGCAATTTGCAGAGCGGTGGGGTTATATATCTTTTCTTTTTGCAGTTCCAGAACCGCCGTCATAAGATATTCGTCCGATACAACATACTCTGCCTTTTCCAATATCTTTCGGGCTTCTTCAAAAAGCTGCGTAAAGTCACCGGGATAATCGCCATCCACAATCATTGCGTTTATGATGTTTGCAACGAAAATCCAAGGCAGATAGGTTGAGCCGTCACCGAAAAACATTGATATACCGTCTTTGTTGACAAGTTCGGTACGATACAAAACCTCACCCTGATACTCACGGTTGCCGTATTCGGCAAAAATTGAATATACCTCGTTTGATACGCTCTGCCAATCGCTATTATCAGGTTCATCTTTGAGAATAAGATACAAACGGCGGTGCATTTCTATTGGGTAAACATCCGTACTCATCAGGATAGTTTCATAATGCTTTACGATTTCATCATCGGACATTTTTGCCTTTGGATCATCCTCGGAAACAACAACAGAGCCGTCTTTCGGCGGCTCTGTAACTACTACATTTTCAGTTTTTATCTCGGTATCAGTACGATTTCCTTTATTACTATTTCTTCGGCTGACAGTTTCAGGCTGTTCAAGTGCCGTGTCCGTTCCATCGTGTCCTCGGTGTTGGGCATCGGTTCTTTTTTGAGCATTTCCTGTGTCATTTCCTCGATTTTCCCGGTGGCTGTCTGCTGAACCGTGTGCATCACTTCCATCAGAGTGCCATCCATTTTCAAAGCTGTATAGCGATTGGGGTGGTTTTCTTTCAGGTACTCCATCGCCATTCTGCCGTATCTGCCCAACGGCTGATCTGCTGTCTGCTCGTTGGATACTTGCAGATTCGGGTACAATATTCCGTTCTGTTCCGTGTAACTGATATTCAGATTGTTTTCTTTCATTATTAGCCGTCCTTTCAGCATTTATAGTTTTGATGGTTAATTCCATCTCAATAAGAATTTCCTTTGCACAGCTTGTAACTGTATTGCCGAGTGTTGCGATAAGGGGGATGCGGTTAAAGTCGCTTATGGTACTCATACCGCCCTCAAGCATAATCTCATCATCCGCAAGACCGCAACGCTTTCCAACAAAGTATGCGGTACTATCGGTAAGCAAACTGACTAACTGTGCTTCTAAACCACCCTCCGGTAGTTCGGAAAAGATATGGTCTTGTGAATTTGCCATAATAGAACGCAAGCAATTTTCGTAGTTGTCATTTACACGCTTGCTTGCAAGTGCTGTAACCGTTTCGGAAAAATCGGTTGCACTCAATTCATCTGCCCGAATAAGCCTTGTGGAAATTTCCGATTTCATATCATCATCAAGTTGCCAATCCAAAAACCTGATTTCTCTGCCGTTGGTTTGAGAAATGTCGAACAAATACGATAGGGTTAGTTTTGCGTTTTCATATTCGCAAACTGCTATACCTTTTGAACCTCTGTTTACATTTCTGCCTACCTTGTTCCATTGGGGAATACTTGCAAGGGTTGTTACATCAGGGTTTTGAGCATATACCAACAAGGCATTATCAAAAGAGTATTTGTGGATTCGGGCGGCAAAGGAAAGATAATCTTTCCAAGCCCCCTCACCACGAACTATCATTCGGGATGCGATTTCATAGATAGTCTTTAGTTTTTCATATGGACGCAATGGTGAACACCTCCGTTTTTATGCAGAGGTTTCATCCTCCGCTTTTTTGAAATACAAAGCAAGAGCCTCGCCAATTATTCGCTCTATTTCACTTGTTTTGGTATTGGGTGCAAAGTATTTGGAATATACCGTATGCTTGATCTTAATCGGTGGCGGTGTATCGGCTCTTGACTTTCTTGCCTTTTCGCCCGAAAGGATTTCATATACACTATCCTCGGTAAGTTTATCGTCATAGCTTCGGAGTACGGTTGCCTTTTTCACATCCACCTTAAACTCATTTTCTATCAGCACATTTTCAATATACTGCTGTACCTCTGTTGATAGGTAGGATAACTCAACCGATACCGCTAATGTTAATTCGCCGTTATCAAGACGAACTTTCAAAGCTGTGATAAGCGAATTGGCACGAACATAGTTAGCAATAGACCGTCCTGAAAGCGAATATTCAGCACCTACTTTATCCCTGCTTTTTAACTTGTGGCAGTCACTTCCACAAGTTGAATTTTCCCTTATATAATCAGGGTTTTCGAGCCTTTTAAGTTCTTCAATAATGTCATTTCTTTTGCCCTGCGAAAACATCTTTGAATACCGCAAAGCAAGTACGGCAGCCTTTTCGGATGGGAGCATATCGGTAAAGGAGCGTTGCATTACATTTGTTTCGATAACATAAATCCACGCTTCTTCATCCGTTATGTTTTCCTTAACGATACAGGGGATAACTTCAAGGTCTGCAATAATGGCAGCATTTTGTCTGTTATGTCCTGCAAGCATTTCATACTCATATCCATTTTCGTCCTTTTCAATCTTTCGGACAATGGTAGGAATAAGTATACCGTTTGCTTTTACACTCTCAACTAAATCGTCAAGCCTTTCACCGTCATACAAACGGAACGGATGCTTCGGAAATGTTCTGATTTTCTGCGGCGGAATAAATATTATTCCGTCTGCGGTCTGTGTAACGGCAGACGCTGCTTTGTTTGAATGCGATTGAATCTCTCCGCTTGTAAAAAGGTCATCAAGCGATCTTATCCGTGGTTTCATTTTTTCCATTGAATGCCACCTCCTTTGCAAGCTCCATATATGCTGCTGCGGCAGGGTTAAATTTTTCAAATTCCGCAACCGCCATTGACGCATTATTGGCCTCTCCTACCTTTACGGTTAAAGGTATAACGCTTTTAAATATAGGGACAGCAGGAAAATATTCCATTATGTTCTGGCGAGCCGTTTTATATAAGTTGGTGCGGGCTATACATTTAACAAACAATATGCCTCCGATTTTAACGGTGGTATTTAGGTTTTCCCTTACCTTTTCTATTGAATCCATAAGGTCGTTTAAGCCCGTTATGGCAAACAATTCGGGATCAACGGGTATCAATACTTCGTCACACGCTGTTAAAGCGTTAATTGTTAAAGCTCCGAGTGACGGATTGGTGTCTATGAGGATATAGTCATAATCATCACGCAACGGCTCTAACAGCTTTGAAAGATATTTATTACTTCCGGGTGAAATAAGCATATTTACATCTGCAATGGTCAACGCCCTGCTTGCAGGCAAAACATCAACCTTACCAACAGTATGAATATACTCATTTTTTTCGGGCAATCCCTCCTCGGTAAGCATACGGGTAATAAGTGTGCCTGTGGTATGTTTGGCTTTTTTCGGTATAATACCAAAGCCTATTGTAAGGTTACTCTGCGGGTCTAAATCTACCGTTAAAACTCTTTTTCCGAGTTCTGCAAGAGAATACGATAAATTACGAACAGTAGAGGTTTTTGCAACACCTCCTTTTTGATTCGCAACCACGATAATTTTGTTCATTGATGTAAAAACCTCCGATTTCTAAAGATTTACCCTGATAACGGGCATAAAAAATGGGACTAAATTAGCAAAACCTCTGATTATGGTTTCTCTAACTTGTCCCTATTATAACTCAACTATAACACAACCGCCCCGCACATTCAATGCGGAATTACCGCAAATTTTCAGCCTGATTTTTTAAGTATGGGTGAAATGCGCTTGTAAACCGCAAAGCAAACGGCGGTATCGATCATGCCCTTTACAAGCGTAAACGGAAGATTGAAAATAACAAGCGATTTCAAAAGCGTATCCGACGCGGGCAAAATTGCCTTGTACATTCCTATAATCGCGTTCATAGGCATATTATAAAGCACAACATACGCGGGATAAACCACGAAATAATTGGTTGCCACACTTATAAGCGCCATTGCGAGCGCGCCGACAGCCGCGCCCAGAAATGCGCTTCTGCGTGTTTTTTTGCGGCTGTAAAAAAGGCCTGCCACACCTGTAAAGACCGCGCCCAAAACAAAATTTGAAAGTTCCCCTACGCCCGCCGAGCCGGTAAACGGCAGATGCGCCAGATTTTTGATAAGGCAAACCAAAATTCCGTACTGCGGACCGAAAGCATACGCCGTGATAATGGCGGGTATTTCCGAAAAATCCAGTTTAATAAACGGCGGAATTATAAACGGCAGCGGAAACTCAAGCAGCATAAGCACAAAACCCAGCGCACCCATTATTCCGCTGACAGCCAGACCCCTTAAAAATTGCTTTTTTTTCATAAAATCATTTCCTTTCGATTTTGGGCAAAAAGAAAAACCCGCGTTTAAAACACGGGCGTAAAAATGCTTATTAAACATTTCTTCTTTCATCCGGACTGTACCGTCGGCTCAGGAATTGCACCTGATCAGCCAAAAAGGCTCGCGGGCTGTCACCGCCGGTGGGGAATTGCACCCCGCCCTGAAGATCTCTGTTTTTATTATATACTCAAATTTGAAATTGTCAACCGATATATTAAATTTAATAAGAAAATTTACGGTAATTTATGCGCAAATCGGGTATGCCAAAACCGCATACATATATCATAATTTAGCATAAAACCGTAAACACACTTGAATTTAATGGAAAATTATGTTACAATATAGAAAAAATTTAACGGAGATGTCCAATAATGCAGTATGTTTTTAAAGTAAGAAAAGATGTTTTAAATATTGAGGGGGAAGGAGCATGCGCCGTATACGGGATTGACATGATACATAATTCGGTCACCGTAAAATCCGTTTGCGATTTGTTCTGCAGTAAAGTAAATGCCGAAAATTTCGCAAGATTTTGCTGCAGTAAAAATGTAACGCCTGAAAATATTGAAAGCGTCGCGGCGAAAATTTTGGACAGACAGAGCAGAAATTTCTATTATGTAAATAAGTACAAGCCCTGTATGTTCCGCAGGTGCGCTGTCTGATATAATTTTTATAAAGATCATATCTTAAACAGTTTTAAAAAAAATGTGGCTGCCGCGCCGGTGTAATTAACGCGGCAGCCACATTATTTTAAATTGTTTATGCGTTTTCGTCCAGTATGGCGTTCATTTTTTTAGGGGCGTTTGCGGGGGCTGTCGGCAGGCGTTTGCCACTGCATAATACACAGGCTTTACATTGCTCGGGTAAGAAACAAGGCTGTTATTTCCCGTATTTGGCCACGGCTCGTTAAAGCACCAGTTTGAAACAATGGAGCAATAGGGCTTTTGCCGCCTTGCCTCCTCAAAAATAAACTGCTGACCCACGCACTGTAAAAACTGCCCGCACTCAATAAGACAGTCAAGATTCTCAACCTTGCCGAAATAGCGCTCAATTTGCAGGTCATGCCAGTGTGTGCCATGCGCCGCGGCAATCTCATTTTCCTTATTCATCGGCTCGAGCTTTTCAGGGTCGGTAATCATTTTAAGTGTTTCCGGCGTGGAAAAACCTCCGCCGCCGAATTCGGTATAGGCGGTGTTTCGGCTTTGCGCCAAAACTTCAATAACCTCTCTGCCGTTCTTAAAATTAAAGGCGTAGGGTCCGTGCGCCATACCCATAACGGGTGATGTGGGTAAAAACGGAATTTCCGGCGTTTTAAGATATGTGAGAGCGTACCCTCTACTATAAATTCTATCTCAAAACAGTCGTGCCAGTGCGCGGCGCCGTCTACATTACTGTTTTTACAGATATAAAACACCTGATTTTCTTCGGCACGGTCGCCCATTTTACCGACATAAAAAATCTTTTCATTCCGTCGCCCGGTATTTTTCTTCGCCATACAGAATACATCCTTTATATTTCCCGAAGTTTCCGTCTTATTTAAAGAAATATCGTACCGTACTGTTTTACACTGTTATCGTAACACAAATATACGCTTTTTTCTTTACATAAATACAAAACTTTGTTGCAAAATTACAGATTTACTTAAAAACATTATAGCATATATATTTTACATCCTAAATAAAAAAACTTCGTTCCGTAAAAGAACGAAGCAATTTTTAACCTCTTAATTTTTCAAGCTCGGCTTGCATCATATCGTGTATTTTATCGCCCAGCTCCACCGTGTGCATATCCTTATAACTATCATACGGAATAACCTCAAGCACATTAAGTACTATTTCGGTGCGCCGCCAAAAAAGCTCTTTAGGTATTGAGCGGGTATTATTTATTACGCAAACCGCAATGGGCGCCTCGGCGCGGTAAGCCACCTTGAAAGCGCCGTTTCTGAAGGGCAGCAGCTCGCAGGTCTTGCTTGTGTACCCCTCGGGGAAAAGACCAACCGATACCTTGCCCGATTTTAAAAGGCGCGACGCCTCAATAATGGTTTTAGCCGCCGCACGGTCATTTTCGCGGTCGATAGGCAGGCAATAAAGCCTGTGCATAGCCTTTGCTATAAAGGGCATATCCTTATAAATATCCTTTTTGCCTATAAAGCCGAGTTCAGCGCTCGGAAAGGCGGAAAGCAGCATTACGGGGTCTAAATCGTGCTGATGATTACAAACAAACAGCATACGCGCGCCCTCGGGTATTTTCTCCGCGCCCTCGGTTTTAACGCTTACCCTTGCAAGCTTTAAAAGCAGGGGTATAGTAATGTTTGCAAGCACCCTGAAAGCCTTGGTGCCGCGCGGGGGCTTATTAACGTTCGCCGTGGCAATCCAGATGCAGGTAACAATAAGGTGCAAAATAACGAGCCCTAAAAAGAAAGCGATAAACAGCACGGGCACCAGCCACCACGAATATGGCTGCCGTAAAATTTCAAAAAAATTGTTAAGTATAGGTATGAGTGCCGCGCTTAATACTAAGTATAAATAAAACATATTGCCGCTCCTAATTTTGTTTTCTGACTATTTTATATTCATCATAAAAATCGTAATACGGGCAGTTATAGGTCTGCGAGGTTAAAAAGCGCTGCATTTCGTCCTCGTCCAAATCCATTTCGCAGTACATTATGTCGCTCTCGGGGTCGTAAACATAATTAGCGCAGCTTTCACACGCCGTCTTTTTCATTGCCTTTTTCCGTCACCTTTAATTTTAATTCGTTCATGCGGTCAAACACCGCTTTATAGCGCCCGTTTTTAAGATTGGGGAACGCCTTGAAAATACGCCTGTGAACAAAATTCCTATCAAGCATTGCCGAAAGCTCTTTTTTCTTCTTTTCGTATTCCGCCTTTAATTCGTCAAGCCGCGGTTTGTTTTCCTCGGCTAAAGCCGTTCCCTTTTCCTTAGCAGCTATTGTGGTATCGCTTATGTTCTCACCGATTTTATCGGACACCGCGCGCAGCGCCCTCTCCGCCTCTGCCATAGCTTTAAGTTTTTTAGGCAGCTTTACAAGGGCGGTAAGCGTTACAATAAAGTCGGCAATAAACGCCGCCGAAAATACCGCAAGCAATACAACGCCCAAAACAAACGGCGTTTTTACAATAAGCATATAAACAAAGCGGTGCACCGCGCCTATTATAAATGAAGCCGCCAAGCCCCACAAAACAGTAAATTTAAGGCAAACATAGCCCTTTATGTTAAACGGCATATCCGAGTAATCCCACCATTTATCGTGGAAAAACCTTTCAAGCACAAAGCCCGTTATAAATTCCAGCGCGGTTGTAAGCACGGCAGAGCCCAAAAATAGCAAAAGGGGTCTGTCGCGAAGGCTCCAAAGGCAAAGCACTACTATAAGCATTCCTACGCCGTAAATAGGGCATACAGGTCCGTTTAAAAAGCCGCGGTTTACAAATTTGCCCTTATTTACGGTGGCAAACGCAACCTCGGAGCACCAGCCTAAAAACGCGTAGATAATAAATATCCATAACGCCTGATATATATTCTGCGGCATTGTTATTCCCCCCTATTCAGCCTTCTCAGGAGTTGAACCTTCGTCGGGCTTTGGGTCCTCCGACGGCGTAACGGTGCTTGAATCAGATGAAGTTTCGGGATTATCTGGCGTTGACGGTTCCGGCGTCTGATTATCCCCGCTTGTCACCTGCGACGACGAAGACCCGTTATCCTCCGGCGTTTCCGGCACTGTAATCGTGTTGCCGGAAGAAGCTGACGACGAATTTTGCGAAGAGCTTGTTGACGGATTTTTTACCGTAGATGAACCGGAGGACGGCTTTTTAACCGTTGCGCCCGCATACCAGTCGTTTTTCTCAATTCCGTTGGCAGCAATATAATCCTCGGGCTTTATATCGTCATAAATAAATGCGTGAATAAGCTTTGAGGCATAGTTTAAATCATAATAAACGCATGAGCCTACGCCTCTTATGCTCTTAGACGGCATCTGATACGAAAAATCGGGTATTCTCGTCTGCTCAAAGGTAGGCGACTGCAAAAGGATATTAACCGCAAGGCTTAAAATCTCGGAATAGGAAAGCGATGTCTCGCTGCAGGGCATAAGCGATTTTGCAAGTTTTACATACTGGCTTTTACCGAGCTTTATCGCCTTATTAAAAAGCTGCTCCATAACGTAGCGCTGGCGGTCGGTTCTTCCGTAGTCATCGTTAGTGCCCTCAATGTTGGCGGCGTGACGGATTCTCGCATATGCCACCGCCTGAACGCCGTTAAGGTGGTGCACGCCCGCCTCTTTAATGTAATACTTATTTGGGTCAAGCCCCTTGTGAGCGCATATTTCGGCAATACAGCCGTTAAGACCCCAATTAAGCTTTTTGCCGTTTTCGTAGCCGTAAACATCAAGCTCTCCCTTTGCAAGCTCCACGTCAATTCCGTCTACCGCCTCTATTATATCCGACATACCGTAAAAGTTTACCGTAGCGTATTCGGATATATCAAGCCCGAATATTGTGTTTAAGGTCTTTATTGCACATTCGGGTCCCTTATTGTAAGCGCTGTTGATTTTGGCATATGTTGTTTTTCCGTTGTAGGTTATGGGCACCAGCGTGTCCCGCATTACCGACATAAGCTTGACCTTTTTGGATTCGGTATTAAGGCTCAGTATCATTATACTGTCGGAAAGTCCTTTGAATGATTTCGGGTCGCGGGTATCAATGCCGAAAAGCGCAATGTTTACTATTTTATCGTTTATAACGCTTTCAAAGCCGAGATCCTCGGGGTTCTTCGTAATATTATTATAGTTGTAGTTAAACACTATTCGCAGAACGCCCACGGCAATAGCCACAACCAAAACAAGTGAGGTGGCGGTTATCATACACGCCTTCTGCCACTTTTTGCAGCTGCGCCACCATTTTGTAAAGGCGTTGCCGCGCTTTTTCTTGGCGTAGTGCTTTCCGCGCATTTTGCTGCTGCTCGCAATATCCTCGTAAACGCAGGGCGCGCTTGATGAAGATGAAAAAATATCTTCACTTCCGAAATCTAAAAAATCCTTATTTTCTTCCATATCCACACCTATTTAAAATTATTTCAAATCAGTTCTTTGTAAATTTCGCTTTTTCTGTATTTTGAAACCTCGGCTGCCTCTTTTGCGGCGGCTGAAGTTGATTTTCCGTCTTTTATAAGTCTTTTTGCCAAATTGACCGCGTCTTCAAACGAATAAGCGGCGGTTTCCTCTTCCTTTTTTCCCTCAATTATTAAAACAAATTCGCCGCGCGGCGTGTTTTCACCGTAATACTCCGCCGCTTTTGACAGGGTAGTATTCATAACCGTTTCGTGAATTTTTGTAAGCTCTCTAACAAGGGATATTTTTCTGTCCCCGAGGTTAGTAAGCATATCGCGAAGCGTAGCGGGTAATTTATGCGGCGCCTCGTAAAAAATCATAGTCCGCTTTTCGTTCTTTATTTCTTCCAAATGCCTTTTGCGGCTTATTTTATTTACCGATAAAAAACCCTCAAAGCAAAATCTGCCGCTTTCCATACCCGATATCGCAAGGGCGGTTATAAGCGCGCTCGGCCCCGGCACGGACTCAACCGTTATGCCGTTTTCATGCGCCTGCCGCACTAAATCCTCGCCCGGGTCGGATATTGCGGGCATACCCGCGTCCGATACCAGCGCGCAGCTTTCACCCTTTAAAATACGCTCAATTATAAGATTTCCTTTAGCGTTTTTATTATGCTCATAATAAGAGAGCATTTCTTTTTTTATTTCAAAATGATTAAGCAACTTCAGCGTAACGCGCGTGTCCTCGGCGGCAATAAAATCCGCATCACCGAGTATTCGCACGGCGCGGGGGCTGAAATCCTCTAAATTCCCTATCGGCGTACCGACAACATAAAGTTTTCCGCTCATTATTATAAGTACGCCTCCTTATACGGTCCGTAAATTCTTATCATTTCGGGCGAATATTCGCCGTTTTCGTAAACATAAAGCGTAGGCTCTATGCGAAGCCCCGTGTTTCCGCACTTTCGCGCCTCTGTAAGCACAAGCCACGGTTCTTCGCCCACCTTTTTGCAAACCAGCCGCAGGCGCTTAGGCTCTAATTTGTTTTCACGCATTACCGTAATTATTTCGGCAAGCCTTTCGGGGCGCTGGCACATACACAGCCTGCCCGAGGTTTGCAGCAGCCTTGCCGATACCGAAATTATATCGCTTAAAGTGCAGGCGACCTCGTGCCGCGCCGCAGCGCAAACGCTATCGGGGTTTTTAAGCCCCGCACCCGGCGCTTTGTAGGGCGGGTTACAGGTGATAAGCGTATGGCACCCGAAATCCACCCTACCCTTTAAATCGTTAAGGTCGGCGTTTAGGGCGATAAACCTGTAGGCGCCGTTTTCCTCGGCGGTTTTTGCGGCAAGCCCTATTGCCTCTGCACTTATATCAACCCCCACGGCGGTTTTTAAATTACCGTCGCGCAGCATTAAAAACGGAATTATTCCGCACCCCGTGCCGAGATCTACAAGCCTGTCCGCCTTTTTAGCGTGTGCAAAATCGGCAAGCAAAACCGCGTCTGTTCCGAAGGTATGGTGCTTTGATACGTTTATGAAAAAACCGTTTCCCAGCGGCTCTTTTTTTATTATGCTCTCGTCCATTTAACGCCCTGCGGTGTGTCCTCAAGCACAATGCCCATTGCCTTTAATTTATCGCGTATTTCATCGGCGGTTTTAAAGTCCTTTGCCTTTCTTGCCGCCGTGCGCTGCTCTATTAAGGCCTCAATATCGCTGTCAAGCGCCTCGGTCTTGCGGTTGTAAACAAGCCCCAAAACGCCCGTTAATTGGTCAAACATATCGGCGCAGGCTTCAAGCGACGCTTTGCCCGCGCCCTCGGCTATGAGGGTATTTATATCGCGCACAAGCATAAATATTGCGGCAAGCGCGTCGGCGGTGTTAAGGTCGTCGTCCATTGCAGCAATAAATTCCTGCTTGCGCTTCTCTATGAATTCGGGCGCTTCGCCGCCGTCCTGCGCGTTTTTCAGCGCAAAATCAATGTTATCGCGGCAGGTGTAAAGCCTTTCAAGCGAGTTTTTCGCCTGTTCTATTACCTCATAAGAATAGTTTATGGGGCTTCTGTACTGGCAGGAGACCATCATATAGCGTATAGGCTCATAGCCGTATTTTTCGGCAACGTCGCGCACGGTAAAGAAATTGCCGAGCGATTTCGACATTTTGTGGTTATCCACATTTATAAAGCCGTTGTGCATCCAGTAGTGCGCAAATTCGCAGCCGTTTGCAGCCTCGCTCTGCGCAATTTCGTTTTCATGGTGCGGGAAAATAAGGTCAAGCCCGCCGCAGTGAATGTCAATCGTTTTGCCGAGGTAGCGGCACGCCATAGCCGAGCACTCAATGTGCCAGCCGGGTCTGCCCTTGCCCCAAGGCGAGTCCCAATAAGGCTCGCCGGGTTTAGCGCCCTTCCACAGGCAGAAATCCATGGGGTCTTCTTTAACCTCGGTAACGTCTATTCTCGCGCCCGCTTCAAGGTCCTCAAGCGGCTGGTGCGATAGCTTGCCGTAGCCCGAAAACTTCTTTGCGCGGTAATAAACGTCCCCGCCCGACTGGTACGCGTAGCCCTTTTCCACAAGCGCCGAAATAATGCTCTGTATCTGCTCAATATTTTCGGTAGCGCGCGGATTAACAGTAGCGTGCTTTACATTAAGCCCGTCAGCATCCGTCCAAAATTCCTTTATGTAGCGCTCGGCAATTTCGGGCACGGTGGAGTTCTCCTCATTTGCGCGCTTTATCAGCTTATCGTCAATATCGGTAAAATTCTGAACAAAGCTTACCTTATAGCCGCGCCACTCAAAATAGCGGCGCAGAACGTCAAAAACGCAAAGCGGACGCGCGTTGCCTATATGAATGTAGTTATAAACCGTAGGTCCGCAGGCGTAAATTTTAACCTCGCCCTCGGTTATCGGCTTAAATTCATCCTTTTCCCTTGTAAGGGTGTTAAATATCCTCATTGGTTTCCTCTCCCGATATATTATCTGTTTTCAAGCGAGTGCAGGTAATTTATACATATCTCCGCTTCGGTAATGCCGTCGGGGTTGCAGGTTTCGCTTTCAACCACCATATGAATATTGTTTTTAACCGCGTAATCATAAACCGCCGCAACCGGTGCTTCGCCCATTCCGAGCGGTGTGCCGTGTCCGTCTGCCGAGCCGTCCTTAATATGTATGCAGGCAAGCCTAT
This sequence comes from uncultured Oscillospiraceae bacterium, assembly GCA_905193585.1. Classification (GTDB taxonomy): domain Bacteria; phylum Bacillota; class Clostridia; order Oscillospirales; family Acutalibacteraceae; genus UBA737. The sequence continues at coordinate 13,106 of CAJJPG010000005.1, read as the reverse complement.
CACCCACCCTGTCAAGCAGGGCTATCGGATTCTTCATACCCACAAAAGCCCAGTAGGTATCTACCTCAAGCTTTAAATCGGTGCGGTAAAGCAGCTGTTCATATATTAAAGAGCCGTCTGCATTAAGCTTAAATTCGTGGGCGTGATTATGGTAAGCAAGCGTTATGCCGTCTTGTGCCAAACGCTTTGAAATTTCAGAGGCTTTCTTTACAAAAACGTCCAATTTTTCCTGCGAGCCTAAATCATATCCCGGAATAATATAAAGCTTATTGCCTATTGCCTTGTGAAAAGCCACGGTTTCATCATAATTATTTACAAGGTCGTCAAACCCCGAATGTGTGCTTGATACACGTAAGTTATTCTCACGCAGCATTTCGTTTACTTCCTCCGCGCTGTGCCCGAAAAAGCCCGCAAATTCAACCGATGAATAACCGAGTTCTGCTACGCGTTTTACCGCCGCCGAAAGATCCTTTTCCGCTAAATCGCGCACGCTGTAAAGCTGTATACCGTAATCCATTTTTATCACCTTTTGTATTTTATTTTTCTTCAAGAGCCTTTTCAAGCTCTGCGATACGTTTTTCAAGACATTCCATTTTCTGCTTAACAGGGTCGGGAATGTGAATCTGGTCAAGGCTTGCGCAGCCTACCTTTTTGCCGTCCTGCCGCACTATTCTTGCGGGCACGCCCACAACCGTGCAATTCGGCGGTACTTCTTCAAGCACAACCGCGCCCGCCGCAATGCGGGAATTATCGCCTATCTTAAATGGTCCCAATACCTTAGCGCCCGCGCTTATCATAACATTGTTTCCCACGGTAGGGTGGCGCTTGCCCGTATCCTTTCCCGTGCCGCCTAAGGTCACGCCCTGGTAAATCAGCACGTCGTCCCCTATTTCGGCGGTCTCGCCTATTACTATGCCTGTTCCGTGGTCTATAACCAGTCTTCTGCCTATTTTAGCGCCCGGGTGAATTTCAATACCCGTTTTTCTTACCGCCCGCTGCGATACATAGCGCGCTAAGAAAAGCCACCCGTGGGTGTAGTAAAAATGCGCCCTGCGGTACATTCTTATAGCCTTTACGCCGGGGTAAAGCAGCAAAATTTCCAAAAAGCTGCGCGCGGCGGGGTCACGCTCCTTAACCGCACGAACGTCCTCTCTTATTCTGTCAAACAAACGAAAGCCCCCTATTTGGTAGGATCAATATACTCTTTGCTGTCAAGCAGATATATGATACCCGATATAATACATAATACGGCGGATATCCAGAAAAGTATACTGATAATTATATCGCACCCGGTAACAAAAGCCGCGTTGCCTGCGTGAAAATCGATTATAAGCGCATATGCCGCCAGCGCAAATATTATGCCCACCATCTGGCTTACGGTTTTGCACTTGCCCCATATATTCGCCGCTATTACCTTGCCGCCGCTTGATACCACAACCAGGCGGAGCGAGGAAATTAAAAATTCCCTGAATAAAACTATAAAGGCAATCCATGTGACCTGCCAGCCTATATCCATTTTAATAAAGCCCAAAAACGCCGCGGTAGTGAGCATTTTATCGGCAAGCGGGTCTAAAAATTTGCCGAAATCGGTTATCATATTGTATTTGCGCGCCATTTTACCGTCAATCATATCGGTTAAAGATGCGGCGATAAACAAAACCAGCGCCACGGTGTAGTGGTAGGGAAAATCAATCATCAGCGCCGCCATAAAAAACGGCGTTGCTATTATTCTGCCAATTGTCAGCTTATTCGGTGTGTTCATTCTTCAAGCTCCCCCAATAAATCGTAATCAAGCGTATCGTTTACTCTTACCCTTACAAACTCGCCTATAACAAGCGGGCGCGTGGACATAAAGAATATTTTGCCGTCAACCTCGGGTGCGTCGGCGGGTGTTCTGCCGAAATAGCACTTTATATAATCGTCCCAGCCCTCTATCAGCACCTCGGTAACCGTGCCTACCTTTTCCTCGTTTTTCTCGGCGGCTATAGTAAGCTGCATTTCCATAATGTTTTCCATTCGGTCCTGCTTTGTCTGCTCGTCTATCTGGTCGGGGAAGGTGGCTGCCACGGTGTCCTCCTCGGCAGAGTAGGTAAAGCAGCCGAGCCTGTCAAACCGCTTTTCCTTAACGAATTGCGCCAGCTCGCAAAACTGCTCGTCGGTCTCCCCGGGAAAGCCCGTTATAAGCGTGGTGCGCAGCGTAACGCCCGATACCTTTGCCCTTATTTTATCAATAAGCGCCGAAAGGCTTTCATAATCGCCCTTGCGGTTCATTCGTTTTAAAATATCGCCGTTTACGTGCTGCAAGGGTATATCAAAATATTTTACAAGCTTTTCTTCCTGTGCTACCGTTTCAAGCAATTCGTCGGTTATTCTGTCGGGGTAGGTGTAAAGGGTTCTTATCCAGTGCAAGCCCTCGATTTTGCAAAGCTCGCGCAGAAGCTCTGCCAACATAGGTCTGCCGTAAATATCCTCGCCGTAGGCGGTAGTGTCCTGCGCTACCACGGTAAGCTCCTTTACCCCGCCTGCCGCTAATTTTTCCGCCTCTTTAACGCAGTCCTCAATAGTGCGGCTTCTCATTCTGCCCCTTATTTTCGGTATTGCGCAGTATGTGCAGCAGTTATCGCACCCGTCGCCTATTTTAAGGTAGGTGCTGAACGGGTAGCCGCCCAAAATTCTGTCGCTGTTCAAATTGAGGTCGTATTTATCGGCAAAAACGTTTTCGGTGTTGCCGGTCAGTGCGTCGGTCACTATTTTGGCTATGTCGCCGTCCGCGCCGATACCCACGCAAACGTCAACCTCGGGTATTTCCTCGGTGACATCGTTTTTATAGCGCTCGGCAAGGCAGCCCGTTACAATAAGCGCCTTGCATTTGCCCGTCTTTTTGTACTCTGCCGCCTCTAAAATATTTTCTATAGCCTCTTTTTTAGCGTCCTCAATAAAGCCGCAGGTGTTAATAATTATTGCGTCTGCCTCTGCCTCGGGCGCGCCTATTTCAAAGCCTGCTGCTTTAAGGGTTGCAAGCATCATTTCCGCGTCAACCTGATTTTTCGGGCATCCGAGCGACACCATACTGATTTTATACATTGCTACACTATTCCTCGCTGTATTCAAGCTCTTCGCTGTATTTTTTAAGCACATTTCTCACCGCCGAAAAGGAAAAACCCTTTCTTATAAGCGCGGCGTAAACCTTCTCCGCCCCGTTTTCAAGCTCCAGCTTTCGGGCGTATTTCTTCTCTATAAGGGCGCGTATCTGCGTTTCCTCGTCGGTTTCGGTCTCCGAGACGGTTTCCTTTGCCATATCGTAGGAAATACCCTTTTCATATAGCTTTCGCACCGTCTCGCGGGGGGATATGTTCGCGTCCTTACACCTTTCGGCAAAGTTTTCCGCAAAGCGGCGGTCGTCAAGCAGACCCACCTCAACAAACCGCGCCACCACCGCGGCGGAGGCTTTTTTATCAAACCCCGCCTCGCAGAGCTTTCTGTATAAGCCCTTTTCGGTGCGGTCGGCACGGTCTAAATACCACAGCGCGCGGGATTTCGCCCTGCGGTATTCCGAATCGTATATAAGCTCCTGTAGCTTTTCCTCGGTAATTTCCGCACCCTGCTTTAAGCAAAAATCGGTGCAGGTATCGTTATCGAGCAAAACCTCCCTCTCATCGGAAAGAAGAAGCGCCGTAAGGTGCTTTTTTTGCCTTTTGAAAGCGGTTATTGTCATCAGTCATCTACCGCTATATCAATATCCACGTTTTTGTGGGGGCGAATGTTTTCGGGCGCTACAGGCTCAATTCCCGGCTCGTCGTCCTCTTCATCATTAGCCCCCGTAATTTCAGCGCCGGCTTTAACCGCCGCGAAAATTTTATCCTCAATTTCCTGCGCCATTTCCTTGTTTTCCGTAAGAAGCTTTTTAACGTTATCCCTGCCCTGACCGAGCCTTGTCTCGCCGTAGTAGAACCACGCGCCCGATTTCTTTAAAACGTCGGTTTCAACGCCTACGTCCACAAGCTCGCCCACATGGGAAATGCCCGTGCCGTACATAATGTCAAACTCTGCCGTTTTAAAGGGGGGAGCCACCTTGTTCTTAACTATTTTAACCCTCGTGCGGTTACCTATAACATCGCTGCCGTCCTTTATCGGCTCGCCCTTGCGCACGTCAATACGCACGCTTGAATAGAACTTAAGCGCACGGCCGCCTGTTGTAACCTCGGGATTTCCGTAGGTCACGCCTATTTTTTCGCGCAGCTGATTTATGAATATTGCCGCGCAATCGGTTTTTGAAAGCGCGCCTGTCAGCTTGCGCAGCGCCTGCGACATAAGGCGGGCTAACTGACCCACGTGTGAGTCGCCCATTTCGCCCTCAATTTCCGCCTTGGTAACGAGCGCCGCAACCGAGTCGATAACTATAATGTCAATAGCGCCGGAGCGCACCAGCGCCTCGGCAATTTCAAGCGCCTGCTCGCCCGAATCGGGCTGTGATACCAAAAGGCTGTCAATATCAACGCCTAACTTTTTGGCGTATACGGGGTCGAGCGCGTGCTCAACGTCTATAAACGCGGCGGTGCCGCCCGCCTTTTGCGCCTCTGCCACACAGTGCAGCGCTACGGTGGTTTTACCCGAAGATTCGGGTCCGTATATTTCAACTATTCTGCCCTTGGGTATGCCGCCTATGCCGAGCGCTAAATCGAGCGTGAGCGAACCTGTATGAATTGCGCCCACGTTCATTGCAACGTTTTCTCCGAGGCGCATAACCGCGCCCTTGCCGAAGTTTTTCTCAATCTGCTCCATGGCGGTTTTAAGCGCCTTTTCCTTGCCCTCTGCTTCGGTCACCTTTACCGGAGCGTGTGATTTGCTGTTGTTGTTAGATTTCTGTGCCATTTAATTTCCCTCCGTTTATCCTTTTAAACCGTAAACCGCGCGGCTAATGCCGCCGAGGTCCTTTGCATTGTTTATTTCCTTAAAGCCCGCGTTTTCGAGTAGCTTTTCGGCCGCTGCCGCCTCGCCCGCGCCCACTTCAAACGCAAGCATACCGCCGACCTTTAAGGCTTTTTTGTATTCCGCTATAATAGCTCTGTAAAAATCCAGACCGTCCTCGCCGCCCAAAAGCGCCGTTTCAGGCTCGTAATGTACCTCGGGCGATACCGTTTCCATTTCATTTTTCGGAATATACGGCGGATTACTCACTATAAGGTCGTAATTTTTATCATTTGCCGCGCCGTTTAAAACGTCCCCGCAAACAAGCGCTGCGTTATCAACACCGAGCCTTTTTATATTCCTTTCGGCATAGCGCGCAGCCTCGGGGAATTTTTCCACCAGTGTGACCGCCGCGCCCGCCTTTTCAAGTGCCAGCGTTATGCCTATGCACCCGCTGCCCGCGCATAAATCAAGCACTGCGGGGTTTTTGGTATTTTCTAAATACTTTAAGCAAACGTCAACAAGCGTTTCGGTATCTGCCCGCGGCACAAGCACGCCGGGACCCACATAAAACTCCCTGCCGTAAAACGCCCATTCACCGAATATGTACTGTAACGGATACCTTATAGCCCTCTGCTTTATTATTGCGGTAAGGTTATTGCTTTGATATTCGGTAAGCTGATTTGTGTAGTTCATAAGAATTTCGGAATTTGAAAATCCCGTAATATGCTTTATTATCTGCTTAGCCTCAAAAACGTAATCCTCAATTCCCGCCGCTTCAAGCTCTTTTTTGGTTTTGTTGTACGCCTCAAAAATGTTCATTCCGCATTTTCGTCCGTTTCGTTATTTTCTTCCTCTTTCGGTCTTTCCACGTCGGGCACGGCGGGTTCGCAGGCTTTTAGCGCCGCTATAGCCACCTCTATCATACCGTCGTCCGGCTCCTTTGTGGTTATTCTTTGCAGCCACAGCCCGGGGGCGGAAATTATGCGGGTGAATAGATTATCATACTTTCCGCAAACCTTTAAAACCTCAAAGCCCGCGCCGCAAACTATGGGTATAAGCAAAATTTTAACTGCCACCCAAACCCACGCAAGGTTGTAAACGCCGGGGAAAATAAGCTGAACTACGGTTGAAAATATAATACTTATTAAAATCATAAGTATCATAAACGAGGTGCCGCACCTTGGGTGAAAGCGGCGCTGAATACGCACGTTTTCAACCGTCAGCGGCAAGCCCTTTTCATAGCAGAAAATGGTCTTGTGCTCTGCGCCGTGGTACATAAATACCCGCTTAATATCCTTCATAAAGGATACCGCCCAAACGTATATAACAAATATTGTGAGCTTTATAAGCTGCTCAATGCTTGAACGCGCCACGGGGCTGAAATCGGTTTTAAAAAGCGCCTTGAGGCCCGATACCGCAAGCCGCGGCAGCAGCATAAACAGTATCACCGCCAGCGCCACGCCGAGCACCGAGGCTATGACCATTATGACACTCATAAGCGCGTTGCTGCTTTTTTTCTCTTTATCCTTTTCTTTTTCGTCTTCAAGGTCGGTCATACCCGATTTATCGGCGGATATCATCATCGCCTTGTAGCCCTGAATCATTGATTCCACAAACCCGGCAACGCCCCTTAATATAGGCAACCTTAAAATCGGCACGCGCTCTCTAATGCTTTTGCCGTTCATATAGGTTATATCAATGCCGTTATCGGGGCACCTTACGGCAAGCGCGGTTTTTTCGGGGCTTTTCATCATAATGCCCTCTATAAGCGCCTGACCGCCTATTGCAGTGTATTTAGCCATTCGTTTCTCCCTTTTCCTCTGCGTTTTCTTCTGTTTCCGTTTCCTGCTCGTAAAGCGGCAGAACTATTGTAACCGTAGTTCCCACGCCCTCGGTGCTTTCAAGGAACAAAAGACCCTTATGCTGTTTTATTATTTCATCCGCCACCGCAAGCCCTATGCCTGAGCCGCGAACGGTTTTATTGGCTTTGTAGAATTTTTCCTTTACCCTGTCAATATCCTGCGCGGGTATACCCACGCCCGTATCCTTAACGGTTATTCGCGCGCAGCCATCCTCAACCGTTTGGTCAACCAGTACCTGCCCGCCCTTTTCGGTGTATTTGACCGCGTTATCAATTATATTTATAAACACCTGCTTTAGCCTGTTCGGGTCGCCCGATACATAAGTATCGTCCGCCGGGCGGGTGAAAATAAGCTCTATTCCCTGCTGGCGCGCAAGCTCTATATACATATCAACCGATTCCGAAAGTATCTGTGAAACGTCAAGCTGCTGCGAAACCACCGAAAGCCTGCCTGTTTCCATTCGTGAAAAGTCGAGCAGTTCTTCAACAAGGCCCGACAGTCTGTCCGCCTCGGACAACACAACGTCAAGCCCGCGCTTTACAAGTGCCTCGTCTGTTCCGAGGGACATTTTAGCCGTTTCGCCCCAGCCCCTTATTGCCGTAAGCGGGGTTCTAAGCTCGTGCGAGACAGACGAAATAAAGTCGTTTTTAAGGTTTTCCGCCTGATCAAGCTCCGATGCCATATAGTTTATGGTGTCGCACAGCTCGCCTATTTCGTCGTTCTTCTTTATTTCGATTCGGGAGTTAAAGTCGCCCATTGCAATTTTACGCGCAATAATGCTTACGTCCCTTATGGGTCTTACAATGGAGTTTATGAAAAACAGCCCCGAAAAAGCACAGAAGGCAAGCACTAAAAGCGCCACAGCCACAAGTATCAAAATGACCCACGAAATCATTTTATCGGCGTTTTCGAGCGAGGTTATCCAGCGGTAGGCGCCGAGTCTTCTGCCTGTTGCGTCATAAATCACGGTGGTGGAGGCAAGCACCTTTTCGCCCGAGGCGGATTTTATTTTTGCCGTTTCCGTTTCGCCGGTTTTAATTGCCTTTTCATAATCGGGCATACGCTGCTCGGTCGGCTGAAACCCCGTGGTGGAAACCACAATATTATCGTTGCGGTCTATAACCTGCACTTCGAGCTTGTTTTTGTAGGCAAAACTGCCCGCAAGCTCCACGGCGTTTTCTTTAAATGCCGACTTTGAGGAATTTGAAAGCGAATTAAATTCATAAGTCAAATCGTTTGCAAGGGATTTAATACGCTCGGTGTAAATACTGCTGTAAATAACAGAAAACGAGATTACCGCCGTGCATACAATAACTGCCACTATAAGGAAAATATTAAAAAACCACCTTACGGCAATGCTTTTAAATTTTATATCAAGCTGCACGAGGTTTATCTCCTTTCTCTCGGTTTATTTTAAGGCTTTTTTTACTTTGTGTTCCACTTGTAGCCCATACCCCACACCGTTACCAAATGCCGCGGCTGTGAGGGGTCGTCCTCTACCTTCATACGCAATCTTCTTATATTAACGTCAACTATTTTTTCCTCGCCGAAGTAATTTGAGCCCCACACCTTTTCAAGAATATCTGTGCGGTCAAGCGCGGTATCGGGGTTATTGAAGAAGTATTCAATCATTTGAAATTCAACCTGCGTAAGCTCTATGTTCTTGCCGTTTTTGAGTAGCGTTCTGCGGCGCAGGTTCAAAACAAATTCCCCGAGCGTTATATCTTCCGCCGGGGCGGGCGCTTTCGGGGTGTGCATTTCAACCCGCCTGTAAAGCGAGTCAACGCGTGCCAGAAGCTCTGTGGGGCTGAAAGGCTTTGTTATGTAATCGTCCGCACCAAGCATTAGCCCGCTTATTTTATCCATTTCCTGCGTGCGCGCCGTCAGCATTATTATACCCAGCGTTTCGCTGCGCTTGCGCAGCTCCTTGCAAAGGGCAAAGCCGTCCATTCCCGGCATTGAAATATCAAGCAGGGCAATGTCAAATCCCTCGGCGTCACTGTCATATATTTCAAGGGCTTCCTCGCCCGAGCCTGCCTCAACTACCGTATAGCCTACCCTTTTCAGGTTTATCGCCTCAAATTCGCGTATTGCCGCCTCGTCCTCAACGATCATTATACGTTTCATTTTCTCTCCGTCCTTTAATCAATAAGTCTGAAATTCTGCCTTATTTCCGTAACGGTCATACCATCCGCCGCGCCCGTTTCGGAAATGCTGCAAATATACGAGGAAATACCGTCGTGCGTGATTTCGGAAAATCCGCGCCCCGCATACCTTTCATTATCCCAATCGGCTTTTTTAACCGTCTTAATTGTAAAAAGCAGCTCGCCCACGGTGTTGCCCGTATAGCGGTATATTTCTCTTAAATGGCGGTCGGTGTTTTTATAAACCGCTATCTGCCCTATCAGCTTTGAGGGCACGATATAGTAATATCCGTCGTTCGTGTTCATAAGCGCGCTTATCTGCGGGGTAAGCGTTTCGCCGTTATATGAGCACCAATCGGTAAGGTAATTTTTTTCGGTCACGTCCGTTTTATTTACGGCGGGCACCTCGCGCCGAACGGGAATTTCAATAATTCCGTCATTATTTATATCCTGCACACCGAAATTAGCCGAGCGCAGCGTTGCCGTGGTCTCGCCTGTTTCTGCATTAAAAAGCGGGTTTACAAGTTTATTTTTCTCTATGAAAAGCACTTCGGTCACCGCGCCCACGCCCTTTATTTCGTCAATGTAAATTGCGGGCTTGCCCGAGGATAAATGGGCATATACCGGCTCGTTTACGGTTTTAACTCCCCTGTCAAGCTCGGCGGAGTAAAGCGCCGTAACGCCGTTTTCATTAAGGCGGTAAACCGTAGCGGTATTTGGCGTGCCGCCGCTGTTTATCATTATAACCGTTACCTCGTTGTTGCCGTCCTCATCAATATCCCCGCACAGAAAATGTGTGTACTGCTGCAGCATTCTGCGGTTAAGCTCGTCATTTTTAAAGCTGTATACCGCCATTTGCATTTCGCTGGTACCGTAAATTTCCCAGCCTATAAGTATTTCCGAAATACCGTCGCCGTCCAAATCGCAAAAATCCACACGGTCAACGCCGCCGGCTACTATTTTCTGCTTTGCAACCGATTTCCACTTGCCGTTTTCGCTGCAAATAACATTTACATACATAACGGTAGATTCTTCCTCGGTCATACTGTAAAAGGCAAAGGCTTCCATAATTCCGTCGCCGTCAATATCGTTCTGCACAACAGCCGAGCGGTAATTCCCGACAGACGGGTATTTAAGAGTGTACTCCCCGCCCGCCGAGGCGGAAATGGCGCTTGCTATCGGGGCAATATCTCCCGTAAGCTCGGGCGGGCTTAAAAGCTCGGCAGTATCGGCGGTAAACATTTTACAGCCGCAAAGCGAAACGCATAAAAAGAGCGATAAAATAACCGCCGCCGCATTTTTAAGCTTCAAATTTTCCACCGCCTTTGCACACAAATATACATCATAGATTATATCACAGCGAATTTCAAAAATAAAGACATTTTTGTGAATATTTGGTTTGTTTTCAAAAAAGATTGCCGGAAATGTGCTTTTTGCTTTTCCCGCAGTATTGCTGGCGGAGCTTTGCGGCAGGGGCTTTTTTCTGCTTTCAGTAACCGTTTTTGCACGCTTTACGCCCTTTACCGCCGCTATGATTTGGGGGCAGATTAAAACGGGTCTTCCCGGGCTTTTAATTCAGGCGCCCATTATTCCTGCCGTAACAGCCGTTTTGAGCCGCACACTTAAAAAGGAAGATTAAAATGACCGATATTGAAAAAGCAAAAGAGGCGCTCGGCACGCACTCAATTGCCCTTTGCAAAAACGGCAAGGTTATAACAAGCGATAAACGCGGCGTAGCCCCGCTTGCGGAATTTATATGGGGCGGCACCGATATTTCGGGCTTTTCCGCCGCCGACAGAGTGGTGGGCAAAGCCGCCGCAATGCTTATGATAAAGGCGGGTATTACCGAGGTTTTCGCGCTTACAATCTCCGAAAACGCCGAAAGACTGCTGAAAAGCCACGGCGTGCAGGTTTCGTTTATGACCCGCGCCGAGCGGATTATGAACCGCGATAAAACGGGCGCCTGCCCTATGGAATCGGCGGTTGCCGATGCGGACGACATAGAAACCGGCTGTAAAATAATTTTTGAAAAGATAAATAAAATGCGGGCACAGCTATAAATTGCCAGCCAAAGCGCTGCCGCACGGCAGCTGAACTTAATATTAATATCCGATTGCAAAACTCCCCTCTGCAGATTTAAAGCAGAGGGGAGTTTTTTTATCATAAAGACTGCGTTTTATTTTCCGAATACCGCAGCAGCGCCTGCATATCCTCCTCGGCGTCACGGATAACACATCGCAGCGTTATGAGCGCAATTATAAGCATAAGCAGCAAAACGCAGCCGCCAAAGAAAAACAGCGTATCAAAATCTATATTAAGAGTATCAAACGAAAAGCTCTTTATTACGAGAATAACGGCAAGCAAAACCGCAATTACCGAAAGAACGCGAAATAAAATTTTGAGCGGTCGAAAAATTTCATTTATTTCCCTCCGTTTTTTATGCCGTCAAGCGTTTTTTCAGCCGCCTTATGCGCGTCGGCGGCGCCTTTTTTGCTTTCAAGCACCGTATCAGACACCCTGCGGCAGGAAATACGCAGTCCGTCGGGTAATTTTCCGTAGGCTTCGGTTTCGGTAGCTTTGTAAAAACCGTCGTCAAACATCAGCGGTTCGTCCTCGAAAAGCCCCTCGCCGTCGGATAAATCCGAAAGATACTTATACGACTCCTCGTCGGTTATAAACAGCATTGCATTTTGGTCGCCCGCTATCATTGCCTGCAATTTGGTCATCATAGTATAGCGGTACTGCGTGTCGCCCGATTTATTGTTAAAGCTGCAATTAACAACCTGCACATGCACCTCGCCGTCGCCGTTTATATCCTCGGTATATTTCGCTATATAGTCCGCCACGGCGTTTGTCTGCTCGTCAATTGCAGCGGTATATGTAAAATAAACCACCTCAAGGTCATACTTCGTCCTTGTGGCGCACTGGGTTATAAGCACCGCCAGCACAACAGTTATTGCCGTTATCGCCACAACATACCATTTATACCGAAACCAGAAGTTATCCCATTTTTCCTTGGGCGTTTTGGGAACAATAGCAACCTCGCTGGGCTTCGGCGGCGGCGCCATTTCCCCGTTCTGCATTTTTTTAAGCTCTAAAAATTCCTGGCGCGCACGGCGCTGCTCTTCAAGAATTTCGTTTGTATCTTTTTCGGACATTTTTCCGTCTCCTTGAATATTATACTACAAATATAACATTTTGCATGCGCTTTTTCAAGACAAATTTGTAAACATAATGTAGATAAACAAAAAATAAATAAGACTTTGTCGAAAATAATTTAATAGCAAACTCCCGCCGCCGCGAATATACTGTGCTGACGGGAGAGGTTACAATGAAAAAGTTTGCAAAATTTACCGCGACGCTGCTTATCGCCGTTACAATATTTTCGGGCGCAGCGTTTGCCATGCCGCCCGCCGATAAAAGCACCGTTCGCGGTATAGACGTAAGTATCTATCAGGGCAATATAGATTTTTCCGCAGTTAATAAAAGCGGAATAAGTGCTGTATATATCCGCGCGGGCGCAGGAAACAGCTATACCGACGGAAAACTTGAAGACAACTACCGCAAGGCAAAAGCGGCGGGTATAAAAATCGGGTTTTATTATTACGTCACGGCAATGAACGAGGAAGAAGCGGTTTCGCAGGCGGCAAAATTTGCCGCGCTTATAAAGGGCAAAAATTACGAAATGCGCCCCGCTATGGATTACGAAAGCTTTTCGGGGCTTGGCAGAGAGGCGGTAAATAATATAGGCATTGCCTTTTTAAAGGAAACAGAGCGGCTGACGGGCGTTCGCCCCGCGGTTTACTCCGACTCATACCGCATGCGCAATTTATGGGACGCGCGTTTCGGCAAATATCCGCTTTGGGTGGCGGATTACGACGGCGGCGAAAACCCGCCCGATTCCCCCATATGGCGCGCGTGGGCAGGCTTTCAGTACAGCGACCGCGGGCGGATAGACGGCATAGCCGATTATGTGGATCTTAATTATTTCACCGCGGAAATAATGCTTTCGGGTAAAACTCCCGAAAGACCCGAAAGCGGCGTATATTACACCGTAAAGCGCGGCGATACGCTGTGGGGTATAGCCCGCAAAACCGGCAGCACGGTGGAAAAAATAGTTGCCGCCAACAATATAAAAAAACCCAACCTTATTTACGCAGGCGAGGTGTTTTTAATACCCGAAAAAACG
>CAJJPG010000004.1 GCA_905193585.1 uncultured Oscillospiraceae bacterium | reverse complement strand
CCATATTGTTTATATACTCGCGAACGTCGGTATACTCAGAAAGCTTTGTATCGCCGAGCGCCTCAAGCATTGCCTTGTAGCCCGCGCTGCCCGCGGCGTGTATATGGTAAAAATCGCCCGTAGCGCCTAATTGCTTTATAAGCTCTGTTACCGCCTCGTTTATATGGCGCGCGCCCAGCGACCCGCCGAACGATAAAAGCAGGGGTTTATCCCCTATGCCGAGCCTTGCGCGGGCCTCTTCCCTGCTCATTTTAAGCAGCTCGCCGCGCACTGGGTTACCTGTTATAACAGGGCTTTTGCCGCATTTTAAGTATTTTACCGCCTCGGGCATTGCAAGCATTACGCGGTCAGCCTTCGGCGCTAACATTTTGGTTGTAACGCCGGGGTACGCGTTTTGCTCGTGAATGGCGGTTTTAAAGCCCAAACGCTGCGCCTCTTTAAGCACGGGTCCGCTAACATAGCCGCCCGTACCCACAACCAAATCGGGTTGTAGCTGCCTTAAAAGCTTTTTGGAGTCGATAGAAGCCGTTACCGCAAGCCTTGCCGCCCTGATGTTTTTAACCGCGCTTTTAAAGGAAATCTTGCGCTGAAAGCCGGCAACCTCAATTGTATGAAAGTCATATCCCGCAGCCGGCACAAGCTTTGATTCGAGCTTTTCGGCAGTGCCGATATATGATATTTCCGCGTCGGGGTGGCGCTCCTTAATATAGCCCGCAACCGCAAGCGCGGGATTTATATGCCCCGCGGTGCCGCCGCCCGCAAACAGTATTTTCACATTTACTTCCCCCTAAAATTCAAGACTTTTCTATATTTGCGCTGCGCGAAACCGAAAGCACAATGCCCATTTCGGCAAGCAATATTAAAAGCGACGTTCCGCCGTAGCTGAAAAACGGAAGACTGATGCCCGTATTAGGTATTGTATTGGTTACAACCCATATATTAAGCATTGCCTGCAAGCCCACCTGAAAAGTAAGCCCCAACGCCAAAAGCGAGCCGAATTTATCCTGCGCGCGCATGGCTATTGTAAACCCGCGCCACACAAGCAGGCAGAAAAGAATTATTATAATAACCGCGCCTATAAGCCCCAATTCCTCGCAGACTATTGCGAAAATAAAATCGTTGTGCGGCTCGGGCAGCCATAAGTATTTTTGCCGTGACTGACCTATTCCGCGCCCCAATATTCCGCCCGAGCCGATTGCCAGCAGCGACTGTATTGTCTGAAAGCCCTTGCCAGTAGCGTCCGCCCACGGGTCGCGCCAGTATTTTATACGGTCGGAGCCGTAGCCTATAATGCCTGTTACAACGGCTAAAACGCCGCCGCCCACGCCGAGCGCCGCACCGCCTATAATATAGCGTTTCGGCAGCCCGCCTACTATAAGCAGCACTATGCCTATTGTAAAAATAAGCACGGTTGCCGAAAGGTGCGGCTCAAGCACCACAAGCCCGCATGTAAGCCCTAAAAGCACCACAAGGAAAAATATGAATTTAAAGCTTTTCATTTGCTTTGCATTGCCCGCAATAAGCGAGGAAAAAAGCAGTATAATTGCGAATTTCGCAACCTCCGAGGGCTGAAAGTTTACGGGGCCTAAAACTATCCACCGCTTAACGTCCATGCCCTTTACCATTGGCGGAATTACCAGCAGCACCGCCAGCATACCTATTGCAAGAACGTAGGTTATCCATGCAAATCTGCGCCAGAAATGGTAGTCGATTTTTGAAATAAGCAACATAAGCGCAACGCCCGCCGCGGCAAACGCTGCCTGGCGGGTTATGAACTTATAGCTGTTGCCGTAATATTCGTAGGAATAGGCGTAGCTTGCCGAAAACAGCATTACAAGCCCGGTTGTAAGCAATATTAAAACAAAGGATAAAAAGGTTAAATCAAGCCTTTTACCCGCCTCGGGCTTTTTTTTAGCTGCCGCCATTCTTTATTCCTCCTGAATTACTTATTAAAAATTATTGGTAGCAGCGCAAGCAAACAGCCGAGCGCCGCAACGCTTGAAAACACAAGGACGATTTTTTGCTCGGACCAACCGCACATTTCAAAATGATGGTGTAAGGGAGCCATTTTGAAAAGGCGCTTTTTGGTGCGCTTGTAATGTGCAACCTGCAAAATATCCGAAAGTGCCTCGGCAAAATAGGTTATTCCCGCAAGCAGCAAAAGCACCGGTCTTTCCGTGCCGAAGGAAATTGCAACCACCATTCCGCCCAAAAACATTGAGCCGGTATCGCCCATAAACACCTTTGCGGGCTTTGCGTTCCACACAATAAAGCCGCAGCAAGCGCCCGCCAGCGCGGCGGACAAAGCGTTAATGCCGAACTGATAAAGAAAACCCGAAGCCAACATAAACGCACAGGCCACCACAAGGGTAACGGCAGACGCCAGCCCGTCAATTCCGTCGGTCAAATTCACGGCGTTTGTAAAGCCGTAAATAAACATAAGCGCAATAGGCCAGAAAATAAGACCTGCACCCTTGACGATATTTATATCGCCTATAAAGGGGATTGTGGTGGTTTTCATTCCCGAAAGGCAGAGCGAAACCAGATACGCCGCGGCAACAAGCAGCTGCAAAAAGGTTTTCTGCCGCGCGGTAAGCCCTAAATTGCGTTTTTTAACAACCTTGATATAGTCGTCCATAAACCCTATGGCGGACATTCCGAGCGCTAAAAATATACCCGAAAGGAAGACGGATAAGCGGTAGCTGTCGTGCAGCTCTGAGGCAAAGCGCCCCGAAATTGCCGCCGAATAACCGAACGCCACCAAAAGCGATAAAAGCACACCGGCGATTATCATAACCCCACCCATTGTGGGCGTGCCCTGCTTGCCCTTGTGCCACTTGGGGCCTATATCCAATATAGTTTGCCCGAATTTCAGCTTTTTTAAATACGGAATTACAAAATATCCCGATCCCGCCGTTACCGCAAATGCAACCGCCGCAGCTATAACAGATGTTAAATCTTTCATTTTCCCCGTCTCCGCCTGTTATTATTTTAAATTTTTAAGCGCCTCTGCCACAACCTCGCGCTCGTCAAGGTGAATGGTGCCGTCTTTAAGTATCTGATATGTTTCGTGCCCCTTGCCCGCAAGCACTATTATATCCCCCGGCTGAGCTATTGAAACCGCGTACCTAATAGCCTCAATTCGGTTTTCTATTACCTTATATGGCGTTCTGCTGTCGCGCATACCGACAAGTATATCGTCAATTATGGCGCGCGGGTCTTCGCTGCGCGGGTTATCGCTTGTAACAATAACGTAATCGGCAAAATGCTCGGCTATGCTGCCCATAATGGGGCGCTTGGTTTTATCCCTGTCTCCCCCGCAGCCGAACACGGCAATAAGCCTGTTCTTTTCGCACTCGCGGAAGGTGGAAAGTATGTTTTTAAGTCCGTCGGGCGTGTGGGCGTAGTCTATTATAATATGAAAATCTCTGCCCGTGGGCACTGTTTCAGCCCTGCCCTTAACGCCGTTCATTTCGGCTAAAGCCGCTGCAACTGTGGTAATGGGTATACCTATTTCCACCGCGCAAACCGCGGCGCAAAGCGAATTGTAAACCGTAAATCGCCCGCCCGTATTAACTTTAATATGACTGATACCGCTGTCGCTTAAAAACTCGTACTCAACCGAGGTAGGCTTAAAGTTTATGCCCTTTGCGCTATATGTGGAGTTATCTCCCGTAGAGTACGTTACAACCTTGCAGTCAAGGTCCTTTATAATTTCATCGGCGTAGCTGTCGTCTTTATTTATAACCGCCGTTTTGCACATTTTGAAAAGTTTTTTCTTAGCCGCAAGATAATTTTCCATTGTTTTGTGGTAATCCAGGTGATCCTGCGTTAAATTGGTGAACATTGCCGCATCAAAATTCAGCCTGTAAACACGGCACTGGTCGAGCGCGTGGGAGGATACCTCCATTATAACATATGTGCAGCCCTTGGCTTTCATAAGCGCAAAAAGCGAATTAAGCTCATAGGCGTTGGGCGTTGTGTTGTGCGCCGCGATTATTTCATCGCCTATCATATTCTGTATTGTGCCTATAAGCCCTACCTTATACCCCGCTTTTTCAAGTATGCATTTGAGCATATATGTCACCGAGGTTTTGCCGTTTGTGCCCGTAACGCCGAGCAGGTGCAGGCTGTCGGCAGGGTTTCCGAACCACTTAGCGCATATATCGGCATATGCCGCGTGGGTGTTTTCTACCAAAATCTGATTTTTCTCACCCGTATCGCGTTCGGCTACAACCGCCGCCGCACCGTTTTTTACCGCCTGGGCGGCGTATTCGTGACCGTCGGACGCGGCGCCCTTAATGCAAACAAACAGATACCCCGGCTTTACCTGCCTTGAATCGCAGGTAATACCCGTAATTTCCGTATTTGCTAAATTTCCGTTTACTTCTGTCAGATATTTAAGCTTCATTTTTTCTCCTATCCGTCAACTACGTTGTCATCGCTGAAATATACTGTTATAACCGTGCCGGCGTCAACCTCCTTGCCCGCCTCTACGCTTTGCTTGTAAGCCTTTAAGCCGCCCGTGCTTGTGTTGCCCGAGAACTCAACGTTAACGCCCGCCCTTGCCGCCGCGGCGTTTACATCGGTAGCGCTAAGCCCCTTGAAATTCGGCACGGTGGCTTTTGTTACCTCCGCTCCGTCCTCAGTGTAGAGTATAACCACACCGCCGGATATTACCTTGCTGCCGGCAGCGGGCAGCTGCCTTACAACCTTTTCACCGCTGCCCACAACCTTATATTCAAGCTTTTGGGTGGTAATTTTACCCTTTGCATCTGCAATAGCGCTGCCTACCGTATCAGGCACGGTAATGGCAAGCTTTTGCAGCTGCTCCTCGGTGTAGCTCGGTTCAAAGCCGAGATAAGGCAGAATATCCGCCATTATCTTTGAGTTTACAGGCGCGGAAATAGCACCGCCGTAATACTTTTCGCCCTTAGGCTCGTCAAGCATAACAAAAACCGCGATTTCGGGCTTTTCTATCGGGGCGACCGTGGCGCAGGAGCCTATATACAGCCGCTTATCGCCCGTTTGCAGTATTTTGGAAACCTTTTGCGAGGTTCCGGTTTTAGCGCCGATATTATAGCCCGCAACAAGCGAGTTTTTAGCGCCGTTTTCGGAAACAAAGTTTAAAAGCTCCCGCATTGTGGCGGAAGTGCTTTCGGAAATTACCTGCCGCTTTGTTGAAGAGGCAACCGTTTTTTTAACCTTGTTGTTTTCATCGAGTATTTTCTCAACCATATGCGGCTGAACGAGATACCCGCCGTTCACCGTTGCGGAAATTGCGCAGATAAGCTGCATGGGCGTTACGTTGAAAGTCTGACCGAATGATGAAGACGCAAGTTCAACGGGACCCATTTTTTCTTCCTTATGGTAGGTGGAAGAAGCCTCGCCGGGCAAATCAATTCCGGTTTTTTCGGTAAAGCCGAAAGCCTTGAAATATTTTGAAAAGGTATTAACCCCCACAAGCTGACCTATTGTTATAAACGCGGGGTTGCAGGAGTTTGCTATTGCCTGCATAAGGTTCTGCGAGCCGTGGCCTGTGGTTTTGTGGCAGTGGTATGACTGACCCGCCACCGTTGCGTGACCGTTGCAGAAAAAGCTTGAATTTTTATTTACAAGGTTTTCTTCAAGCGCTATAGCCGCCGTAACCGCTTTGAAAACAGAGCCCGGCTCGTAGGTATCCGAAACCGCCTTGTTTCGCCACTGGCGGTTTAAAAGCTCGCTTTGCACCTTTTTCTTTTCTTCGTCGCCCTCGGTTTCGTCAACCTTTTTTTGGTCGGCGGCAGAGAGTGTAAACGGTGCGTTCGGGTCAAAATCGCCTTTTACCGACATTGCAAGTATCGCGCCGGTATTAACATTCATAACAACCGCCGCGCCGCGCTCGGCAATCTGATTTTCCTCTATTGCCGCTTCAAGGTATTTATCCGCCGTGTACTGAACGTAGTTATCAAGCGTTAAAACAAGAGAACCGCCCTTTACCGCGTTTTCCACCTTTTCATAAGAAAACGGCATATTCGTTCCCGCGGCGTTTTTTGCCGCAACCACGCGCCCCGCGGTGCCTGTAAGCTCGTTATCGTAGTAGCTTTCAAGCCCCGAAAGCCCCTGATCGTCCGATCCCACAAAGCCTAAAACTACCGACGCTAAGTTACCGTTCGGGTAATACCTTTTGGTGGTGGAGTCAAGCCCTATATACTGCGAAAGCTCCAGATCCTTATTATCGAGTATAAACTGCCGCACCTTATCGGCAGCGGTTTTTTCAATTTTCTTTTTAACGATAACATAGTAGGATTTCTTACCCGTATAATCATACACCGTATCATAATCCATTTCAAGTATTTCAGATAAACCCTCGGCAATTTTTTTCTTTACCTTTTCGGCGTCCTCTGCTTTTTTTATACTCCTTATTCCGTTTGGGGTAATGTATACCGTCCACGCGGGCGAGCTTGTCGCGAGGGTTTGCATATTGCGGTCGTAAATATCACCGCGCGGCGCGGTGACAAGGCTGTCGTACAGCTGCTGCTCGGAGGCGTCGTTCTGATATTTTTCGCCGTTTATTATCATAATGTTTACAAGGCTGCCCGTAGATACAACCGAAAGTGCGATTATAAGCACCAGCATTACGGCTGCAATTCTTGTAAGCATCATTTTATTCGGCTTTACAGTCATACGTTTTCCTCCGTTTCCGATAATATCCGAATACGAGAGTCGGCAAAACAACTCTCGTACTCTCTATTCTTACACTGATAATATATTACTGTTACCTGTACTTTTATTACTTCGCGGTTACTTCACTTCCGTCGGCTTTAACCGCCTTATCCTTATCGTTTACTCTTATATACTTAACGTTGCTTTTTTCCATCTTACGCATACCGAGCTGTGTTGCCTCAAGCTCAAGGTTTGCAAAGGAAATCCTGCGCTGCATTTCAACCTCAAGGCTTGTCTTCTCGCTGTCAAGCTCGGTTATTGCGGCTTTAACCTCGCCTATTTCGGAGTTTACCTCATTTATTTTAATGCGCATCATAATATTTCCGCAAAGTGCCGCCAGAATAAATGTTGCTGCCATTATAAACGCCGCGGGCGATGAAAGGCTTTTAGCCGCCGCGCGTCTGCGGCTTTTTGTGCGCTCCGCCGTTTTGGGCATTGCAACTATATTATCACGCCTTTTTTCGGTCTCGGCGGTTTTCGGCATAAACATTTCAAAATCGTATGCTAAGCTGTCGTTATAATATTTTATGTTGTTCATAACGCGTATCCCCTGTTAATTCTTTATAATTACCCTCAGTTTTGCGCTTCTGCTGCGCGGGTTTTCGTTCAATTCTTTTTCACTCGGCTCTATGGGCTTTTTGGTAAGTAAATGCCCTGCCGGTGTTTTGCCGCAAACGCACACCGGAAAATCCGGCGGGCAGGTGCAGCCTGTGCAATATTCGCGGAATTTTTGTTTCACCATTCTGTCTTCAAGCGAATGGAAGGTTATAATAGCCAAAGCGCCGTCCTTATTAAGCAGCCCGAATGCCTTATCCAAAGCGTCCCGCAGCTCATCCAGCTCGCCGTTTACGGCAATTCTTATAGCCTGAAAGCATTTCCTTGCGGGGTGACCGTCGCGCCGCGCCTTTGCGGGTACGGCGGAGGCGATTATATCCGCCAACTGCAAGGTGCTCATGATCGGCTGCTTTTCACGCTCGTCCGCAATTCGCAGTGCGA
This sequence comes from uncultured Oscillospiraceae bacterium, assembly GCA_905193585.1. Lineage (GTDB taxonomy): Bacteria > Bacillota > Clostridia > Oscillospirales > Acutalibacteraceae > UBA737. The sequence continues at coordinate 29,224 of CAJJPG010000004.1, read as the reverse complement.
TTTTATAGGCGAATTTTTCCTCGCCGTAGTCTCTGAAAATTCTTGTAAGCTCTGCCGCGGAATAGCTTGCCACTATATCCGCAGCGGTTAGCCCGCTTTTGCTCATTCGCATATCGAGCGGTGCGTCCTTGTGGTAGGAAAAACCCCTCTCGGCATTATCAAGCTGAAAGGATGAAACCCCAAGGTCTAACAGTATACCGTCAACCCCCGCCACGTTTTCGCCTTGCATTACCTCGTTCATTCGGCTGAAGCAGGACTGTATCACCTTAGCGTTATAGCCGCTTAGCCTGTCCGTTGCGGTTTTAACTGCGTCGGGGTCGCGGTCAAGCGCATAGAGCATACCGCTTTTAAGCCTTTTTGCAATTTCAAGCGAATGTCCCGCGCCGCCTGCGGTTCCGTCAATATAAATGCCGTCGGGTTTAATATTCAGTGCCGATACGGCTTCATCGAGCAATACCGATTTATGAAGAAATTCCATCAGAAATTAAGCTCCTCCATAATAGCGGCAACCGACTCGGGCGTGTACTGCGCGTTCTCCTCATTCCAAAGCTCGGTGTTCCATATTTCAAGGTTGGTGTCCATACCTATTATGTGCGCTTCGCCCTCAAGATTTGCATATTCACGCAAAACCGGCGGAATAAGTATTCTGCCCTGCGAGTCAAAGTCAACGCTGAAAGCGCCGTCGTAAAGAAAGCGTTTTACCGCGCTTGATTTGGTGCTCGGGAGCGTGCCTATTTTCTCAACCAGCTTGTCCCATTCCTCAGCGGAGTAAACGCATAAGCAGCGCTTGCCGTAAATGCCGCGGCATATCATAAAGCCGCTGCCGAGCTCCTCGCGCAGCTTTGCCGGAATGAAAACCCTGCCTTTTTTATCTATATTATGCTGATAGCCACCAAAAAGCACGATTTTCACCTCCGTTTGCTCCACTTTAATGCACTTTTATGGATTTTGACTCCACTTTGCACCACTGTGATTGTATTATAAAACCTTTTCGGGCAAAAATCAAGTATTTTTTCATGTTTACATAAATTTTTTTATAAGTTTCCATATATTGTGTCGCAATGAAAAATCAAACACAAAAAAACATTAATTTTATTGTTTTTCTGAAAAATATGGTATACTTAAATTGAAATTTTGCATAACGGCGGGATTTAACTTGAAGATTGCTATTGTTCACGACGATAAAGCGCTGTTCGAAAGCCTGAATACATATTTAAAAGAGCTGCTCGGGAATTCTGCGGATATAACGGGATTTTCAAGCGGAGAAGAATTTTTAGATGTGTGGCGGGAAAACGAATACGACCTGATCATACTTGATATTTTTATGGGCAGACTTACCGGCATGGACGTTGCAAAAGAAATACGCAGGCATGACCGCGAGGTTAAAATCGCTTTCAGCACCACGAGCAACGAATATGCCAGCGAAAGCTACAAGGTGGACGCCTGCTATTATCTGCACAAGCCGTTCGGTATAAACAGGGTTAAAGCCATGCTTGACCGCCTTGACATTTCGCAGATAGAAAAAATGCGCACCGTAAAGCTGCCTGGCGGCGGGTGCGCTGTGCTGCGGGATATTATATATGCCGATTTTTCAGGGCATAAGGTAACGCTGCATTTAAGGCACGGAAAGGAGCTTACCGTACGCGCCCCGTTTGCCGAAACCGAAACGCTTTTATGCGCCTACCCGTATTTTGTAAGTCCGAGTAAGGGCATAACGGTAAATTTTTACGAGGTCAGCGGGCAGAGCGACGGCACCTTTACCATGAGCGACGGCAGCATTATACCCATAAGCCGCCGCAGGGCAAAAGATGTTTTTGAAGCATACTCCTCTTTCAGATTTGAGCAGTTAAGGAAAGGCGGAGGGCGGTAATGCCCGATATATATAGAATTGCGGAGGTCGCGGTGTATTCCCTGCTGAATCTTTTGCCGTTTTTAGCTTTGGCGCTTTATCCGTTTCGCCGCAGCCTGCGCTTTTCGCGCAGAATTACCGCCGCGCTTATATGCGCGCTTACCGTTATACAACTGCTTTTAGGCGGGAGGTTGCATTCTTCCCGAACGGAAGAGCGGGGCTTATAAGCGTTGTAAGCACCGTTTTATACGCGGCATTTTACTTTTTCGCCGTTAAAAAGCATTTCGGCAAAACGTTTTTCACACTATTAATGATTTCAAATATCGCAAATTTTGCGGTAATAGCCGCAAAAAGCAGCGAGGGGCTGCTCTTTCCCTCGCTTGCAACGCAAAGCTACCGTTGGTCCTTTTCGCTTATGCTTTTTATTGTGGAAGCCGTAATTTCGGTTCCGCTGTTCTTTTATATGAAAACGGTATACACGCCGGCGGTAGAAAAAGAGCCCTCGGGCTTTGAGTGGCGGTATCTATGGCTTATTCCGGAAACCTTTTATATTATGTGGTATTACGCATTTTACGGTAATGTTTCGCGCTCAAGCCTTGAAATTGCCCTGCTCCCCAAAAACACGCTTTTTCTTTTTATAGTAAACATAGGCGCTATTCTTATTTATTATGTTGTAACGCGGCTTATTCTGGAGCAGAATAAAACCCTAGAGCTTACCGAATACAATCATCAGCTCACCATGCAGGCGGTACAGTATGAAAATTTGCAGGAAAAAATAACCGAGGCGCGGCGTGCCAAACATGACGTGAGGCATCACATTGCGGTTATGCAGAAATATCTTGCCGCCAAAGATTATGCGGCGCTCGGGGATTACCTGAACCGATACGGCAGGAGCCTGCCCGACGACTCGCTTGTGCGCTTTTGCGAAAATACCGCCGCCAATGCCGTGCTGCTTTATTTCGCACAGCACGCAAAGGACGGCGGTATAGATTATGATGTAAAACCCGAAATTCCGCAAAGTATAGGAATTTCGGAAACGGATATTTCGGTTTTATTGGGAAATCTGCTTGAAAACGCGCTTGACGCCTGCAAAGCGGACAGTGCGAAAGATAAAAAAAACATAGTCCGCGCGAATACCGAGGGCGGGTTGCTTTGCGTTACGGTTGACAATACCTTTACCGGCGAATTAAAGAAGACGCTTGACGGTAAGCTGATTTCAACCAAGCACCGCGGCGCGGGAATCGGTACCGAATCGGTTAAGAGCATAGCCGAAAAATACGGCGGAATCTGCCGCCTTGAAAACAGAAACGGCTTTTTCTACGCGTCGGTTTTATGCAGGCTGAATTAGATGTTAGACGTTAGATTTTAGATGTTGGATATCAGAGGGCGGCTTTGCCGCCCATGGGCTCCCTTCTTTTTTGACGTTAGTCAAAACAGAGGGGGTTGCTCCCCACGGTGTGGGGAGACGTCAACGCAGTTGACAGAGGAGACCGCCGCCGTAAGCGGCTGTCGTGCGTATGCACGACTGAGGGGTATTCTTCTAATATCTAACATCTAATTTCTAATTTATCTGAGGGGTTATTACAATCCGAAAACACCGTACAATAAGGCAGGCGGTTTATTTCCCTGCCTGCGCGCGCAGTAATTTCTCGTATTCTTCTGCCGGTATGGGTCTGCTGAAATAATAGCCCTGCATTTGGTTACAGCCGAAATCCGAAAGCATTTCGGCTTGTTCTTTTGTTTCAACCCCCTCGGCAATAACCGGCAATCCCAACTTTTCCGCCATGCTTATTACGGCGGAAATTATAATTTTGCCCCTGTTGCTGTTATCGGAGTCGGATAAAAATTTCATATCCAGCTTTAATTTGTCAATATCAATATCCTTGAGTGAATTAAGCGACGAATAGCCCGAGCCGAAATCGTCCATTTCAACCTTAAAGCCCGCCTTTCTCAATCCCGATAACGTGTTCAAAAACATTCCCGCGTTATCCATATACGCGCTTTCGGTTATTTCAAGATGAACGGCTTCGGTCGGAACATTATATTCTCCAAGTATACCGATCAACCTTTCGCACAGGTCGGTACGGTAAATATCCATTCTTGATAAATTTACCGAAACCGGAATTGAATTGCCGCCGAAAGCGCCGCGCCATTTGTTTATATAAGCGCACACCTTTTCCACAACAAACCTATCCACCCGGCCTATACAGTCGCTTTTTTCAAGTAAAGGAATAAATACGGCGGGTGAAATCATCCCCTTAGTCGGGTGATTCCAGCGGATAAGCGCCTCGGCACCGATTATTTTTCCCTTTGCAAAATCAAGCTGCGGCTGAAACCATATTTCAAACTGTTCTTCATCCAGTGCGGTCTGTATATCGGAAAGCAGCTCCTGCTGCTCCTTTTCAACCGCCATCATTCCCTTTTCGTAATACGCAATTTTTCTTGTTAAATTACCTTTAATTGATTGCAGCGCAAGCAATGCCTTGTAGCTCATAGTGTATGTATCACAATCCGTTTCGCACAGATCATACACACCCATATGCACCTTTATCGGCATATGCAGATCATAGGATTTAAAGCAATCTTTAAAGTTATCGTAACATTCTTCAACACTCATGGCGTCGTCTGCGCAGAAACGCGCAAAATGATCAACGTTAAGGTGTGCCGAAAAGCTGTCCGCCGTGTTAAAACGCCGCATATAGTTTGCAATATCTCTTAAAAGCTTATTTCCTACGTCATATCCGTAAATGCCGTTAATATCTCTGAAACGGTCAATATTATAACGTTGAATACGGAATTTTCTGCCGGGGTTTTCGCTTATCCACCGAGCCGCACGTTTGTGGAAACCGCTTGAGTTGTATATCCCCGTAAGCGTATCCCTTTCACTCAGAACAATTTCGGAAATATCCCTGCACACCATCATTATTACGCTTTTGCTGCTGTCAAAATATTTGAATGTAAGCTCCTTGCAAAGTGCGGTGTTTTCGCTTTGCAGCGTAGTGCTGAAATTCACGCTGTACAGTTCCTTTGTTTCCAGTTCCTTTTTAATATGCGGTAAAACAAGCGCGTTTACAAGTGCCGAGCGCTCCGGCTCGGAAAACTTATCGGTCAGAGTTTTTATAACCTGCGTATCATAGCTCATTCCGGCATATTTTTTCGCATTATGCTCTTTCAGCCTGTCCGAAACGTTCATAACGCGCGAGGTATTGCTGTCTATCAGAACAATTTCGTCAAAGCAATCTTTTATCAATTCGGATATAAGGGCTGCGTCGGAAACTTTTGAAAACACATCGCCGGCAAACGTCATAAAAACTACTCTCCCCTGTTTTTCATTCTGCGCTTTTCTTTTTTAAGGCTGTACATTGCTTCGTCCGCGCGGGAAACCAGCCCCTGTATATCATCGGAATCACCGAGGTATTTTGAACAGCCCATGCTCACGGTAACCGCTTTCCCGCCGCCGTAAACAACATGCTGTTTTTCAATAAATTTATCAAGCACGGAACAAACCGAATCAAAATCAGCGTCAAGCTCCTTTATTATATAGAGCGCAAATTCATCCCCGCCGTATCTGCCGCAGGAGCCGTTTACGGTCTTGACGTATTTTTTCAACGCGGCGGCTATCTCCTTTAAAACGCGGTCGCCCTCATTATGGCCGTATGTATCGTTAATGCCTTTAAAGGAATCAATATCAATAAACAGGAAATACATATCCTCGGTGGTTTTAAGCGATTTAATATCGTCCTCCAAGCGCTGCAGCAAATCACGTCGGTTTGAAATTCCCGTAAGCGGGTCAATCGAAATAAGCCTTTCCCGCGAATTTATGTACGCCAGCAAATAGGACATTGCTATTCCGACCGATAAAACAGGTATATCCTGCACAATTATCTGAATTAATCCGCATATTATCGGCGGTATAACGAATGTTACCAATTTAAACAGATAATCGCGCTGAGCGAAGTTTTTCCTTGAAGTGGCTTTTAAAAAGCATTTTACGGCTGAAATTACAATATACCCGTAGGAAAGCACCTGCTGTGCGTAAAAAAGCCTTCCGCGGTAGTATTTGCCGCTGCCGTCAATATAAAACAGGCAGCCGTTAAAGCTGTTTGCGGCAAGCAAAATCACAAGCACAGCCAAGGGTATGAAATAAATCGCGAACAGCTTTTTATTTTTCAGTATGTCGCTTTTCTGAACCATATCGGTATAAATAAGCCAGCAAAGCGACGCTATACCGAAAGCTGTAAAATATATGTAATCTAATAGAATTCGGCAGCTTAACAGCACCCGTCAGGCATAAATTCCAAAGAAAATCACAAATATTAGCAAGTGCAGTCAAATACACCGAATACGAAAGCATTCTGCTTTGACTTGATTTATCAAAACCGGAAACCGACAGATTAACCGCGATTATCAGCATTAATTACAACGCATAAAATATTTATTTCCGAATAAAGTAAAATCGAGCTGATACTTGTCCCTCCCATCATAGCGCGTCACCCGAAATTGAACGGCCTTCTAAGCCGAACGGCTATGAAAATTCTGTTTGTCTGTTTGTCTGTCTGTCACAGAATTGTGCATCCCGCCACTTTTCATTGTCAAGCATTTTTTTGACTTTATTATACCATTTTCCGCATATTCTGTCAATATCTTCAGTATGCGGAGCTTTTAAAATATGAATAAAATATTAAAAAACTGTTGAAATCCCGATTATAATATGTTATCATGATTATATATGTATTTAGTTGCCTTCAGCGACGGATTGGAGTATTTAATGAGAGCTGACGGAAAGCGTTTACGCAATACCGACCCTATGTATACAGTAGCGTCATATGTTATGAGCAAGCGCGTTGATTCTATGAACATGGTCACGCTTGATATTCCGTATGACCCTATTCAGGAATATCTGAACAAAAAGCGTAAGGAGGGCGTGTCCCTGAGTCACCTCGGCGTTATTATAGCGGCGTACCTGAGAACCGCTGCGGAGTTTCCCCTGCTTAACAGGTTTATAATGAACTGCAAACCTTATGCCCGCAATGAGTTTTGCGTTGCAATGGTGGTGCTGAAATCCGGACAGATGGATAACGGCACAATGTCAAAAATGTATTTCAATATGACCGATACTATTTTTGACGTTAACAACACTATAAATAAATATGTAACCGATAACCGCGAGGTGCCCGAAAAAAACGGCACCGAGAAAATGATTAAAATTCTCCTCGGCGCGCCCGGCGTGCTGAGAGTGGGCGTAGGGCTCTTTAAATTTATGGATAAGCACGGCTTGCTGCCTAAAAAGGTTATTGACATGTCGCCTTTCCATAACAGCCTTTGCATTTCAAATTTAGCTTCTATCCGCACCAATCATATTTACCACCACTGCTACGAGTTCGGCACAACCAGCGTGTTTATTACCATGGGTAATCTGCGCGAGGTTCCGAGAAGAAGCGGCGGAGAAATAATATTCGAGCGCTGCATACCGCTCGGCGTTGTAATGGACGAACGCATATGCTCGGGCAGCTATTTTGCCTTGGCTTTCCGCAAAATACGCAAATATTTGCGCAATCCCGAGCTTTTGGAGCTGCCGCCCGAGGTAGTAAACGAAGATCCCGATAAATAATACTTGATTTTATTACATAATTGGTATAAAATAATCTGTGGACTAATAAGGTCACAGATTATTTTCATATCGGAGGAATAATAATGTTAGTATCAGCAAAAGAAATGCTCACCAAGGCGAAAGCCGGCAAATATGCGGTAGGTCAGTTCAACATCAATAACCTTGAATGGACCAAGGCTATTCTTCAGACAGCCGAGGAATTAAAGTCACCCGTTATTCTCGGTGTTTCCGAGGGCGCAGGCAAATATATGTGCGGCTACAAGACCGTTGTCGGCATGGTAAACGGCATGCTTGAAGAAATGAAGATTACAGTTCCGGTTGCTCTTCACCTTGACCACGGCAGCTACGAAGGCGCTAAAAAGTGCATCGAGGCAGGCTTTTCTTCAATAATGTTCGACGGTTCTCACTATCCGATTGAAGAGAACATTGAAAAGACAAAGGAGCTTGTTGAAACCTGCAATAAGTTGGGTCTCTCGCTTGAAGCAGAAGTTGGCGCTATCGGCGGCGAGGAAGACGGCGTTATAGGCGGCGGCGAGGTTGCCGACCCGAAAGAGTGCAAAATGATAGCCGATTTGGGCGTTACAATGCTGGCTGCGGGTATCGGTAATATTCACGGCAAGTACCCCGCTAACTGGACAGGCCTCCGCTTTGATACATTGGCTGAAATTCAGGAGCTTACAGGCACAATGCCCCTCGTTCTTCACGGCGGCACGGGTATCCCGGCCGATATGATAAAGAAAGCTATTTCCCTCGGCGTTTCAAAGATAAACGTTAACACCGAGTGCCAGCTTGCTTTCGCAGCTGCTACCCGCAAGTACATTGAGGCAGGCAAGGACCTTGAGGGCAAGGGCTTTGACCCACGCAAGCTGCTTGCAGACGGCGCTCAGGCAATTAAAGATACCGTTAAGGAAAAAATGGAGCTTTTCGGTTCGGTCGGCAAGGCTTAATTACAAAAATAAATTTAACCCGATGCTGCGAAAGCAGCATCGGGTTTTCTTATACTTCTATACTTCTATGTAGTTAAATACTCTGCTTTTTAATTCCGAAAATCATTCTTAAAAAACCGCTTAAAAACTTAGGACTTTTAAATAATACCACTTTCACAAAAAAGACCCCCTGAAAATATAATCAGCACCGTCCGCTTGAAAAGCCGAGTATAATAACCCATATTGCGAGCACCGCAACAAGGAATTTCGGCGGGCAAAAGCAGCTTATAAGTAAACCGCAGGCGAACGTAAGCCCTATAAGCCCCTTGTTACAATTGCAGCCGCAACCTCTTCGTCTGCGCATACAGCACCCCTCCGATATACTTGTTTTTCCCGGTTCTTAATAACAGTATATCGCAGAAATTAAAAAATGTTACCGTTTTCAGGTTAAAAATAAGGAAAAATGCAAGAAATTCAAAAAATCTAATGTCTAACGTCTATCTTGCCATTTTTTTATATCCTTTAATTCTTCAAAAAGCGCTTTGTATGATTCAAGGCGGCTTTTTTGTATTTCGCCGTTTTCAGCCGCCGCAATAACCCCGCACCCCTTTTCGCAGGTATGCGTGCAGGAGGTAAAGCGGCAATTGCCGCTGTATTCATATAAATCGGGGAAACAGGAAATAAGCCTTTCCTTAAATTCATAGTCGCCGCCCGTTTCAAGCGAGGAAAAGCCCGGGGTATCGGCAATATAACCGCCGCAAGGCAGGCGTAAAAGCTCTGTGTGGCGGGTGGTATGGCGGCCTCTGCCAAGCTTTTCGCTGACCTCGCCCGTTTTAAGCGCGGTATTTCCGAAAATACGGTTTAAAATGCTCGATTTTCCAACGCCAGAATTACCCGTTAAAACGCTTATGCCACCTGAAAATTCGCTTTTAAGCGCGTCTATTCCCTCGCCTGTTTCGGCTGATACGGTAAATACCTTAAAGCCCGCGGCGCGGTAAATGCTCTCCCAGCGGCTGAAATCTCCTGCGTCGCACTTGTTAAAAACTATAATCGGCTCTATTTCGCGGTACACGGCTATCGCCGTAAGGCGGTCTATTATGTATTCGTTGGGCGCGGGGTTTTCAAAAGAGGAAACTATAAAAAGCTTATCAATATTTGCAACCGGCGGGCGGGAAAGGAAATTTTTGCGCGGCAAAACAGCGGTGACAACTCCGCTGCCGCCCGATAATTCAAATTCCGCCCTATCTCCGACCAAAGGGGAAATTCCGCTTTTGCGGAAATTCCCCCTTGCTCTGCATTCATATACCGCGCTGCCGTCGTCAATATAATAAAACCCCGACAGCGCTTTAATAATTATACCGGTCAATTGTAATCCTCATTATCGGACGAAGAAGAAGTAGTATCGGCGTCAAGCTTTTTATAATCGTCGTAACTGCCCACTCGCTTGGCGGCACCCTCTTTGAAGTCCACGGTTATTACCTGATAATCAAGCGCATTGCTTGAAGCAGACCTGATTTTCACCGTATAGGTGCCGCTGTCGCGCTTTGAGGTTACGTTTTCAAAGGTGTACTTGCTAAGCTGTGTAGCGTCAAGCATTTTGCTCTCGGCAACCGCAACGCCGTCAGCCCAAAGCGATACATAATACTGGTTAAGTTTTAAATCACGCGGTAAATTAACGGTTATATTAGCTGAAAAGCCTTTATTTACGTAAATCTTAACGGTTGAGCCCTCGGCAATGCTGCTGCCGCTTGCGGGCTCTTGCTTAATAACATAGCCCACCGGCGCGTACTCATAGTTACTTCCCTTTGAGTAATAAACTTCTTCAACCTCTGCAATCAGTTTTTTATCTTTCAAGAGCTTTTCAGCGTCCGCCTGCTTCATAGTGGTAACAGACGGGGCGTTAACGTTCTGTATAGTCTTGCCCGAGCTTACGTAAATGGTAATCTTGGCGTTTTCTTCAACAACCTCGGTACGCTGGGGAGAGGTCTTTATAATAAGCCCCTTTTCAACGTCCTCGCTCGGCATTTCGGTTATAACGGTGGTAAAGCCCGCCGCTTTAAGCTCTGAAACGCCGGCGGATTCGGTCTTGCCGTAAACGTCGGGTACCTTTGTGGTGGACTGCCCCTTACTGATAAACAGGGTTATGGTAGCGCCTTTTTTAAGCTTTTGACCCTCTGCCTTTGACTGCTCATAGATATAGCCGTAAGCGTAATCGGCGTTGGACTCCCACTTTTCCTCAAACTTGAAGTTTGCCTTGTATTCATCGTTTGAGGTTACGTCCTCAAGCTTTTGACCTACAAATTTCGGGCAGGTAAGCTCAGAACCCGTGCTCGATAAAAGTTTCGGCACAAATATTGCCGCAAGTATAACTATTGCAATAACCAGCGTTACGGCAATGCCCGCCAGTATCGGAATCATATTATTCTTCTCTTTAGGCTCTTCCTCTTCGCGCTCGGGTATCTGAACACTGTCATAATCAAATGCGGCGGGAGCGAATTTTGTGGGAGAATCGTCCACAAAATAAGAATAATCAAAGGTGAGCGACGGGTCTTTTCTGAAAGCGCCCAAATCGCACAGCATTTCGGAAGCCGACTGATAGCGGCGCTCGGGGTTTTTCTGCATTGCGTGCATGGTTATCTGCTCAAGCCCCAACGGAATTGAGCCGTTTATCTCGGTGGGCAGCTGCGGGTCGCGCTGCAGCTGCATTATAGCAACCGAAACCGCGCTTTCCGCCTGGAAGGGCAATTGACCCGTAAGCATTTCGTAAAGAATAACACCTACCGAATAAATATCGGTCTTTTCGTCTGTGCGCTCGCCCCTTGCCTGCTCGGGGCTGATGTAATGCACCGAGCCTATAGCCTTATCGGTTATGGTGCGCTGCTCGCTCCTTGCAAAGCGGGCAATGCCGAAATCGGTCACCTTAATAGTGCCGTCGGGCAGAACCATTATATTCTGCGGTTTAACATCCCTGTGCACAATGCCCTTATCGTGCGCGTGCTGCAAGCCCTTTAAAATCTGAATGGTGAAGTGCACCGCGTCTTTCCAGCGCAGGCTGCCCTCACGCTCAATGTATTCTTTAAGGGTAATGCCCTCAATGTACTCCATTACGATATACTGTATAAGGTCGCCGAAGCTAACGTCAAACACCTTTACAATATTCGGGTGGGAAAGCATTGCAATAGCCTTTGATTCGTTTTTAAAGCGGCGGACAAATTCCTCGTTTGAAATAAATTCTTCTTTCAGAATTTTAACCGCCACAATGCGTTTTTCCTGATTATCGTATGCCTTGTATACTACCGCCATACCGCCTACGCCGATTATTTCCTTAATTTCATACCTGCCGTCAAGCCGTTTTCCTACAAATTTATCCATATGTTTTTATCCTTTCTGACGTTACTTTGTAACCGTGACAACCGTTATATTATCGCCGCCGCCGTTTTCGTTGGCTGTTTCAACCAATTTCTCGGCAACCGCGGATATATCGTTATTTTGAAAGACCGTTAAAATATCCTTATCGTCAAGGAAATTTGTAAGTCCGTCCGAGCAAAGCAGCAGCGTATCGCCGTCTGATAAAGTAAGGCAATCGCTGTCAACCGCCACGTCCTCTTCGGCGCCCAGTGCCCTTGTAATAACGTTTTTGCGCGGGTGAACCTTTGCGTCTTCGGGGGTTATTTTTCCGCTTTCTATAAGCGACTGCACTACAGAGTGGTCGCGCGTCAGCTGTTTAATTTCGCCGTTTACAAGGTAGATTCGGCTATCCCCCACGTGGGCTAAAACCGCCGCGCCGTCCTTTACAAACGCCGCAACCGTGGTTGTTCCCATACCGGCAAGCTCCGCGTTGTTTACCGCCATATCATAAAGCGATATATTAGCGCTCACAATAGCGTTTTTAAGCGTTTTTTCGGTATCGGTCATATTCATACCGCTCCTGTAAGAGCGTATAACGTACTCTGAAATATGCCGCACGGCAAGCTCGCTTGCAACGTTTCCGGCATTAGCGCCGCCCATACCGTCGCAAACTACCGCGAAAACCGCGTCGTCGGTTATTTTACCGGCAAAGTAAGCGTCCTGATTATCGGTGCGCACCCGTCCCCTGTCGGTTTTACTGAATATCTGCAATGCTTTCACCCTCCTTTACCCGTTTTCTGAGCTGCCCGCACGAGGCGTCTATATCCGCCCCCAGCGTTCGGCGCACCGTAGCGTTCACGCCGTTTGCGGCAAGCCTTTCTTTAAAACGGAGTATTTTATTTCTGTCCGGCTTTTTAAAGGAATTTTCCTTTACCGGATTTGCAGGTATAAGATTAACGTGGCACATAATGCCCTTGAGCTTTTTCGCCAGCATATCGGCGCAGGCGTCGGAATTATTTACGCCGTCTATCAGCGCGTATTCAAATGAAATGCGCCTTGTGGTAACCGCTTGGTACTCTTTGCAGGCGGCAAGCAGTTCGTCAATATTCCACCGCTTGTTAACGGGCATTACCGAGGAACGTATATCGTCGCTCGGGGCGTGCAGCGAAATTGAAAGCGTTATGGGAAGATTATATTCTTTCAGCTTTTTTATGCCCAACACCACGCCCGAGGTGGAAAGGGATATATGGCGAAGACCTATATTTAAGCCCTTTTCATCCGATACCAGCTTTAAAAACCGCACCGAATTATCAAAATTATCAAGCGGCTCGCCCATGCCCATCATAACTATATTGGAAACGCGTATGTTATTATCCCGCTGAACCGCCGTTATCTGCGCCAGCATTTCGGAAGCCGTGAGACTTCTTGTAAGCCCGTTTATGCCAGAGGCGCAAAATTTGCAGCCCATCCGGCAGCCCACCTGCGTTGAAATGCACACGGTGTACCCATGCTCGTATTTCATAAGCACGGTTTCAATAAGCTCGCCGTCAAAAAGGCGGAAAACGTATTTCACCGTTTCGTCAAGGCGTGAGGCATACCTGCGCTCGGTTTCGGCGCCTGCAATATATGCGTCAGCTTTAAGCCTTTCGCGCAGCGCTTTTGAAATATCGGTCATTTCATCAAAATCGGTAATGCCCGATTGCAGCCAGTGAAATATCTGCTTAGCGCGAAAGCGCGGCTCGCCCATTTCGGCAAGCATTGTTTCAAGCTCGGGCAGATACATTGACCTTATATCAATCTTACTCAAGCGGAGCGTTTCCCTCCTTTATCAGTAACGCGCAGTAGAACCCGTCTGTTTTATCAATATGCGGCATATATGTGTGTTCATACGCTTTACGGAACATATTATAACGCATAATAAACGAATTTACAAGATTTTCATTTTCATTTTGCCTTAATGTGCAGGTAGAATACAAAATTCTGCCGCCCTTTTTCACATACCGCGCCGCATTTTCAAGTATTTTAAGCTGCGTTTGTGTAAGCGTTTCGTCAAGGCAAATGTCTTTATATTTAATTTCGGGCTTGCGGCGCAATACTCCAAGCCCCGAGCAGGGAACGTCGCAGAGCACCAAATCAAATTCGCCGAGGGTTTCATCATAAATTTCGGCGTTTGCCGTTTTCGGCTTTATAATGCCAATTCCCAGTCTCTTTGCGCCGCTTTCAATAAGCCTTACGCGCTGCTCGTATAAATCGCAGGAAATTATTTCACCCGCGTTTTGCATAAGCATTGCCGCGGTAAAGCTCTTGCCGCCGGGTGCGGCGCATATATCAAGCACTCTTTCCCCCGGTTTCGGTTTTGCTGCACCTACCGCCCTTTGAGAAGCTAAGTCCTGCGCGTAGAAAAGCCCCTCTCTGTAAAGCTTATTTTCCGAAATATCGGAGCAGTGCTTTAAAACAAGCGCGTTTTTATCTTCGCTTATTTCGGCGGTAATTCCCTGCTCTTCCAGTTTTTCAGCCAGTTCCCCGGCGCTTATTTTAAGGGTATTCACACGCATGGTAAGCGGCGGGGTATCAAGGCTTGCAATTAAAAGCTGCTTTGCGGTTTCGGTGCCGTAGTCCTTTACAAACGACCCCAAAACAGCGGCGGGGCAGGAATATTTTACCGAAAGCGACTTTATATCGTTGCCGCAGGGCATTTCTACCCTGTTTCGCAGAATGTTTCGCAAAACCGCGTTTACAAAGCCTGCGTTTCCGCTTTCCTTTGAGTCTTTTACAAGCTTTACTGCCTCGTTTACCGCGGCGCTGTCGGGTATTTTATCCATATAATATATTTGGTAAACGGCGATTCTTAAAGCGTTTATTGTAAGCGGCGCTATTTTTTTCACGGGGGTTTTTACAAACTGCGAAATAATGTAATCAAGGGTTATTTTGCGGTCCAGCACGCCGTAAAACAGCGCGGAGGCAAGCGCCCTGTCAGCCCCTGTAAGCCCCGATTTTGCCAGAACCTCATTGAGTACTATATTAGAGTACGCCGCGCCGCAGTTTACCCGCATTAAAGCGTTTACGGCGGTTTTACGTGCGTCAGCCATTTTCGTCCTCAATTTCGGTGCCCAAAGCTATGGGTCTGCCGCATAAATACTGCTTTGCGCTCATGGGCTTTGAGCCCTCGGGCTGAATTGTTTCAAGCGCAACCGCTTCTTTCTTGCAAGCGACAATAAGCTCGTTATCGCTTTTAAGCACCGTTCCCGCCGTGCCGTACATATTTACAACGCGGCTCTTTATTATTTTTATGCGCTTGCCGCCCGATATAAAGAAAGCTACAGGCCACGGGTAAAAGCCGCGCACCGCGTTGTGAACCTCGTCCGCGGTCATATCGCAAAAGCTGATTTTCGCCATTTCCTTTTTTATAATCGGCGCTGATGTAGCTTTGCTTTCATCCTGCTTTATAGGGGTAACGTTTCCGTTTTCAATATCGGCAAGGGTCTTTACCAGTAACTCAGCGCCTATAACCGAGAGCCGCTCAAAAAGCTCGCCCGCGGTTTCTTCCGCGCCTATTTCGGTAACCGCGGTTTCTAAAATATCGCCCGTGTCCATACCCTCGTCCATTTGCATTGCGGTAACGCCCGTTTCCTTTTCGCCGTTTACAATGCACCACTGTATGGGCGCAGCCCCCCTGTATTTCGGTAAGAGCGAGGCATGCCCATTTACACAGCCAAAGCGCGGCAGGGTTAAAATTTCTGTTGGTAAAATTTTACCGTAAGCCACCACCGCTATAACGTCGGGGGCAATATCTCTTATTATATTTTCCGCCTCGCCGTCGCGTAAAGTACGCGGCTGAAAAACGGGTATTCCGTGCATTTCGGCACATACCTTTACAGGCGGCGGGGTAAGTATTTGCTTTCTGCCCACGGGCTTATCGGGCTGGGCGAAAACCGCCGCAACGGTGTGACCCGCGCCTATCAGCGCCTCAAGCGTTTTAACCGCATAATCGGGGGTGCCCATAAAAACTATTTTCATTAAGAAAACCTCGGCTTATTTTTTAATTCTGTCTATATAAAGTATTCCGTCAAGGTGGTCTATTTCGTGGCAGATTGCCCTTGCCTTAAAACCCTCGGCGGTAAGTTTAAAGGGCTTTCCGTTTCTGTCCTGCGCGTGAACCGTCACTTTCATAGGTCTTACAACGTCCTCATATCTGCCGGGAATGGAAAGGCAGCCCTCCTGCCCCTCCTGGCTCCCGCTTTCCTTATCAATTACGGGGTTTATAAGCTCTATAATTCCGTCGCCCACATCTACTACGCAGTATCTTCTCAGTATTCCCACCTGCGGCGCGGCAAGCCCCACGCCCTCGGCTTTATACATAGTTTCCGCCATATCGTCAAGCACGGTCGCTAATTTTTCATCAAAGGTAAGCTGAGTGCGGCACACCTTGCGCAGAATGTCATCCCCTATTTTAACAATGTTTCTTATTGCCATACGGCGTTCCTCCTATATTACGGTTTCGGGGTTCATATCCGCCGAAACGGTTGCGTCCTTTGTAAGCTTTATATCAAGCGCCCGCCGCAAAAGCTCTCTGAACCGTTTGCCCGCGCGGCACTTTATTATCATTCTGTATCGGTACTTGCCGTTCACCCGCGGTACAGATGCGGGCGACGGACCGAGAATTATCATTTTAACGTCCTTATATTCATTTTCAAGCATACCGCGAATTGCGCGGAATACGTCGGTTATCGCCTTTTCGGCGGCTGTGCGGTCTGCCGCGCGGGATATAACCGCGCAAATATCGCAATACGGCGGGTATACCATAAGGCGGCGGGTCATAATTTCTTCCTCATAAAATCCGTCGTAATCCTGGCGGGCGGCAAGCTTTATTACACTGCTTTCTGGGTTCATACTCTGAATTACGGCAAGTCCCCTGTCTCCGCCGCGCCCCGCTCTGCCCACCACTTGGGTAAGCAGCGAAAAGGTTCTTTCAAAGCTGCGGAAATCCTCGCTGTAGGTCGCGCTGTCCGCCCCTAAAACGCCCACAAGCGTTACGTTGGGAAAATCAAGCCCCTTCGCCACCATTTGCGTGCCTAATAAAATATCATATTCGCCCGCCGCAAAGGCTTCAAGATACATAGCGTATGAATCGGCAGCCATGGTGCTGTCGGCGTCCAGCCTTAAAACCCGCGCTGACGGGAAAAGGCTTTTAAGCTCTTCTTCCACCTTTTGCGTGCCCGCACCCAAAAATTTCATATGCTGCCCGCCGCACTCGGGGCACCTGCCGTCAGACGGCACCGAATACCCGCAATAATGGCACATAAGCCTGTGGTTCGCCGAGTGGTAGGTAAGCGAAATGCTGCAATTCGGGCAGCTCATAACATACCCGCACTCGGGGCAGGAAACATATGTATTATGCCCGCGCCTGTTTAAAAGAAGTATAGCCTGCTTTTTTTCTTCAAGCACGTTTGTAATCCTATCGTAAAGCCTACGGCTTATAACCGATGAATTTCCGCTTAAAATTTCCTGCTTCATATCCACCGTTTCAACCTGCGGCAGCACCGCCCCGCCGAAACGGTTTTTAAGCCTGTAAAGCGAATATTTACCTATTTTAGCCTCGGTAAAACTTTCCACCGAGGGCGTAGCCGAGGCAAGGCACAAAAGCGCCTTGTTATATTTTGCCCTGAACCGCGCCAGCGTGCGCGCGTGAAAGCGTGGCGACTGCTCGGATTTATAGGTGTGCTCCTGCTCTTCGTCAATTATAATAAGCCCTAAATTTTCAAAGGGAGCGAATATTGCGCTGCGCGTGCCCACGGCTATAAGCGCGTCGCCGTTTTTTACCCGCTGCCATTCGTCCATGCGCTTGCCCATTGACATAGCGCTGTGGAAAACCGCTATTTTATCGCCGTAGCGCGAAGCGAAAATACCGAGCAACTGCGGGGTTAAAGATATTTCGGGCACCATTACTATTACGCCGCGGTTATCCGCTATGACACGGTCGGCAAGCTTTAAAAAAACCTGCGTTTTGCCCGAGCCTGTAACCCCGTAAAGCAGCGATACCGCGCCCTCGTTTTTCTCATATTCGGCGGTCATACCGTCATACGCCGCCTGCTGCTCGTCCGTCAGCGCAATTTCGGTTTGCTCTGCCTCAAGCCCCTGCTTTATAATCGTTCTGAAAACCCGTTTTTCATAGGGTATTAAAAAGCCTTCGGCTATAAGTTTATCGGTAACTCCTGCCGATACGCCCGTAAAATAGCGCAGCTCTTTAATGCTTATGCTCCCCGCCTCGCGCACGAAATTAAATATCTCGCGCTGTCTGGGTGTCAGCTTTTCCTCGTTTACATCATCCGTCAGGGCGGCGCGTACCCGCTTTTCGCCCGCGTCGTTTACGCGGCGGCGGCTTTCCCTGTTTTTGAAAAGCGCCTCTTTTCCGCACATTTCTTCCAATATATCCGCAGTAATGCCGAGCTTGCGTTTAACCGCGCTTTCCTCTTTTTCGCCGCTTTTTAAAAGGTAATCAAAAACCGCCTTTTCGCTATCGTTCAAAAGCGAAAGCGCCGAAAAGTCCTCATTGGCGGAAAAATAGTTTACAAGGCGGTAATTAAGCCCCGCAGGGAGTGCGGCGTGCACCGCATCATAATACGTGCAGAAATAATGCTCGCGCAAAAAAAGGCATAGCTCCAGCATTTCACGCGTTAAAACGGGCTGTTTATCGGTAACGGAAATAATTTCCTTTAAATTACCCGTCTCGGTTTCACGTATATTAAAAATCATTCCCTGTTTTTTTATATTGCCCTTACCGAAAGGCACGGTCACTCTGCACCCGGGCACAGCGCCGCAGTTTTCGGGGAGCGCATACGAATAAAGCCTGTCATACGCGTTTGTTGCGCCGTCAAGCGCCACTTCCGCCGCAAGCCCCGTCATACAAGCTCCCTCCTTTTAAATCAGTCGTTTTTCTCTTTTTTCTCGTCTATTTCCGCCGCCATTTTATCAATGGCAATGCTTACCGGTTTTTCGGTTGAAAGGTCGCCCGTTTCTTCCATTTCCTGCGCAATTTCGCGCGCGTTGTGCGCTACGTCTATAACAAGACGGTATCTGTTATCATAGCTTTTTATAAGCTTGCCTATATTCGGATTTAACATTCTGAAAGCACCTCGTCAATAATTTTGGTTTGTCTGTCCGTTTTCAAGCGGCTGCTCAAAATTACGGACATAATATCATCGGCTGCCGCCGCAATATCCTGGTTTACTACTATATAATCGTATTCCACGGCGCGCTTTATTTCGCCGAGAGCGGAGGTAAGCCGCTTTTGTATAAGTTCCTCCGATTCCGTGCCCCTGCCCGAAAGCCGCCTTTTAAGCTCGGCAAATGATGGCGGCATAATAAATATGCTCACCGCCTCGGGCATTTTTTCGCGTATCTGCGCCGCGCCGTTTACGTCTACCTCTATTACCATATCCTGCCCGTTTGCAACAGCCCTTTCAACAGGCTCGCGGGGGGTACCGTAGTAGTTCCCTACAAACTCGTTGTGTTCAAGCAAACGGTCGTTTTTTAACATATCCTCAAACTTTTCGCGGGTAATAAAGTTATACTTTTCACCCTCGCGCTCGCCCGCGCGCATAGCCCGCGTTATAGATGAAATAGAGAAAAGCAGCTCGGGCATTTTTTTGAAAAGCTCGGTCATTACCGTGTCTTTGCCCGAACCCGAGGGACCCGAAATAATAAAAACTCCGCCTTTATTCATCCTCTTCCTCCTCATCGTCAACCGCGTTTTCGTCCTCTGTCATACGGTTTGCAACCGTTTCCGATTGCAGGTAGGTCAGTATAATATGGTCGCTGTCGGTAATAATTACCGCGCGTGTGCGCCTGCCGTGGGTCGCGTCAATAAGCGTACCGCGCTCCTTCGCGTCCTGAATAATGCGCTTTATCGGGGCGGATTCGGGGCTTACTATCGCAATCATCCTGCCGGCGGAAACCATATTGCCGAAACCTATGTTGACCAGCTTCATAAAACATCACTCTTTCTCTTAGGTCACAATGCTTCCCATAGCGGAAAATTTGTCCGTTTATACTGTCTATTCAATATTCTGTATCTGTTCTCTTATCTTTTCAATTTCGGCTTTAATATCAACTACCGTATGCGCAATTTCAATATCCTGCGCTTTTGAGCCTATGGTATTCGCTTCCCTGTTCATTTCCTGAACTATAAAATCAAGCTTTCTGCCCACGGGTTCGTCGCTTTCAAGCAAAGCGCATAATTGGCTTATATGACTTCTGAGCCGCACCGTTTCTTCATCCACCGCGGTTTTATCGGCGAATATTGCAGTTTCGGTGAGCAGGCGTTGCTCGTCAACCGCCGCGTCGGATAACAGCTCCCTTATTCTCTGCTCCAATTTTTCGCGGTACGCCTTTACGGTCTCGGGCGAACGCTTTTCAATAAATTCAACTTTTTTAAGTATCAGCTCCGCGCGGTGCCGCACATCCCGCTCCAGCTTTGCACCCTCTGTTTCTCGCATTGCAATAAAGCCTTTAAGCGCCTCATCCGCCGCGGCAAGAACGGTCGCCGTTACGGTTTCCTCCGCCGCCTGCTGCTTTTTCACGTTGAAAATATCGGGTGCGCCCACAAGAGAAGAAAGCTTTATATCATTTTCAATTCCGTACCGCTCCGAGAGGTTTTTCAGCGCCGCAATATATGCATCGGCAAACGGCTCGTTTATTTCTATAAGCGTGCTGTCAGCCCCGTTTTCCTCAACCGTTACCGATATTTCAAGCTTACCTCGCGAAATTTTGCCGCGGCAAAAATCTTTCAGCGGTTCTTCAAGGTAGGCGCAGCCGCGCGGCAGTCTTGAAGAAAATTCAAAATACCTGTGATTAACCGATTTCAGCTCCACCGTTACCTCAAGCCCGTTTTCACAGAGCTTTCCGCGACCGAAGCCGGTCATACTTCTGACCATTCAATTTCACTTCCGATTTTTATATTCATATTATTTTACCAAAAAACACCCCTTAAAGTCAACCTTTGCGCAATTTTGTAACCTTTTTTTAACCTTTTCTTTTTTAAATATTTTTGTTGCGATATACAAAGATTTATGTTATATTAGTTATACTAACTTACTTGGGTGATTAAATGAAATTGGTGATGAGCATTGTTTATGTTGCCGTATTAGGCGTTCTTGCTCATTATATAGGTGAATCTCTGCCCCGCGGCCGTTTCAGTGAAGACGGCTTTATTTACCGTGCGCGAAATTGGGAAAACGGCGGCGCGGTTTACGAATGTCTGGGAATTAAAAAATGGAAGACCCGCCTGCCCGATATGAGCCGCGTTATGCGCGACATGCTTCCTAAGCGCGTTACATACGACGCCACAAGCGAAAGCCTTACCGCGCTCATAAGAGAAACCTGCGTAGCGGAATTTATTCATTGCTGGCTCTGCGTTTTCTCGGTAGGGATCTATGTTATTTGGAAAAACTATATCGGAATAATTTTAATGCTTGTATTTATATTCTGCAATATTCCGTTTATTCTTATTCAGCGGTACAACAGACCGCATCTTATAAAGCTGCGTGACAGAATGATAAGGAGAGAAACAAGGAAAAAATGCGATTGCTGATATTATCCTGCAACACGGGCGAGGGACACAACTCCGCCGCCAAAGCTATAAAAGAATGTTTTTTGAATAATAATGACGAATGTGATATAAAGGACGCACTGGCTTTCTGGTCGCCCGAAAAATCGAAACTTATAAGCAAGGGGCATGTTTTGATATACCGCAAGTTCCCCAAGCTATTCGGCGTGAGCTACCGTTTTGAAGAAAACCACCCCCCGAAAGACGGCGACGACTCCCTTATTTACGAGCTTGTAATCAAGGGGTGCGAGTCGCTCTATGAATTTTTGCAGACCGAAAAGTACGACGCGGTGGTCTGCACACACGTTTTCTCGGCAATGATGATGACCGAGCTTAAAAAACGGCGCAAAATAAACTTGCGCTCCTATTTCGTCGCGACCGATTACACCTGCTCGCCCGGCGTTAATCAGACGAATATGGACGCGTATTTTATCCCGCACAAAAAACTTACCGAAGAATTCGCAAATAACGGTCTGCCCGTTTCCCGCATTGTTCCCTCGGGTATTCCCGTGCGGCGCGATTTTTACGGTAAAACAGAGCCGCAAAGGGCTAAACGCACGCTGGCGCTCCCGCAAAACAAGCGCGTAGTGCTTTTAATGTGCGGCAGTATGGGCTGCGGACCCATTAAGGATTTAGCCGAGCTTTTGCCGCAGCAGCTGCCCGAGGACGCAATTCTTGTTATAATTTGCGGCAATAACGTAAAGCTGTACCGCTCGCTTACAAAATACCCCCTGCCCGATAATGTGCGGGTAATAGGGTTTACAAGCCGTATACCGCTTTATATGGACGCTGCGGAGCTTATTATGACAAAGCCCGGCGGACTTAGCACCACCGAGGCAGCTGTAAAGGGCTTGCCTATGCTGTTTATTGACGCCGTGCCCGGCTGCGAAACGCGGAATATTGAATTTTTCATTTCCAACGGCTGCGCCGATATGCGCGAGGGCGCTATAGAGCTGTGCGACGCGGTGTGCGATTATCTTGAAAACCCGTTAAAGCTCAATAAAATGTCGCAAACGCTTAAAACCGAGTTTTGCGGCTGCGCTACCGATATTATAAGAGACTATATTGTTAAGGATGCAGATTGTGTATATGGTAGATTATAGAAAATTACGGCCGAACAATATAAACACGCCCGAATTTAAACACCTGCTGTTATTGCTTTACTGGCCGATTTACGGCGCGACCTTCTGGCTTTTGGAACGCGGTTTATCACTTAATTACCACCCCATTGAGGCGGCTTTTGACGCAAAAATTCCGTTTTGCGAATTTTTCGTTTTTCCCTATTATTTTTGGTTTGTCTTTTTGGTGGGAATACACCTTTACACCCTGCTTTTTGATATTCCCGCCTTTAAAAAGCTGATGTATTTTATCATTATAACCTACACAATTACCACCGTTATATATATTTTTTACCCCACAAAGCAGGAACTGCGCCCCACTGAATTTCAGCGGGATAATTTCTGCGTGGATATTGTAAGGGCGCTTTATAATTTTGATACGAACACAAACGTCTGCCCCTCGCTGCACGTTATAGGCTCGTTTGCGGTTTATTTCACCACCCTTTACTGCAAACCGCTCAGAACTCCGCTGTGGCAGGCAATTCTCGTTATTTTAACGGTGCTTATAAGCATTTCCACCGTGTTTTTAAAGCAGCACTCTATAATTGATATTATAGCGGCTCTGGCTGTGTGCGCCGTGGCTTTCCCATTTGCCTATATTCTGCCCGACCGCATAAAAAAGCGAGCCGCCGCAAAAGAAACCGCCTGACCGGAGAAAAAATGGATTTTTTAAGTTTAAGAAAAGAAGTTATAAAAAAATATTTTATACATATGAACGATATGCAGTTCGAGGCGGTTACAACCATTAACGGCCCGCTTTTGATACTTGCGGGCGCGGGCAGCGGAAAGACCACCGTGCTTGTTAACCGAATTGCAAACCTTGTAAAATTCGGGGACGGATACAGAAGCACCTACTGCCCCGCTGTGACCGACGAAGATATTAAGGCGGGTGAAGACTATTTAAACGGCGTTACGGATTTTGTGCCGAACGGCGTTTTTTCGGTGCGCCCTGTTCACCCGTGGCAAATATTAGCCATTACCTTTACAAACAAGGCGGCGGGCGAGCTTAAAGAGCGAATAGCCGCGCGCTTGGGTGAAGACGCAAACGATATATGGGCGGGCACATTCCACTCGGTTTGCGGCAGAATATTAAGGCGCTACGCCGAGAGCATCGGCTATACCTCGCATTTTACCATATACGATACCGACGACCAGCGCCGCTTAATGAAACAAATTATGAAAGCGCACGAAATTGACGAAAAGTTTTTACCGCCCAAACGCGTGCTTTCCGCAATATCCGACGCAAAGGAAAAACTTATCTCCCCTGCCGAATACAAAGCGCAGGCGGGCGACGATTTACGCCTTAAAACCGTAGCCGAGCTTTACAGAATATACCAAAAGCGGCTGATGGAAGCCGACGCTATGGACTTTGACGATATGATTTTCAACACCGTGCGGCTTTTGCAGACCGATACCGAGGCGCTAAGCTATTGCACGGGCAAATTCCGCTATGTTATGGTGGATGAATACCAGGATACGAACCACGCGCAGTATGAGCTTGTAAGGCTATTGTCCTCGGGAGAGAACAATATCTGCGTTGTGGGAGACGACGACCAGAGCATTTACCGTTTCCGCGGCGCTACCATTGAAAATATACTGAATTTTGAGGATGAATACAGAAACGCCCGCGTAATCCGCCTTGAGCAGAACTACCGCTCTACCTCAAATATATTGGACGCCGCAAACGCGGTTATAAAAAACAACCGCGGCAGAAAGGGCAAAACCCTTTGGACGGACAACGGCACAGGCGAGAAAATAAACGTGTTTACGGCGGACGACGAGCGCGGCGAGGCGCGGTATATTGCCGACCGTATTCTTGAAAACGTTAAAAACGGCGGCAAATTTTCCGATCACGCCGTGCTTTACCGAATGAACGCGCAGTCGGGCTCTGTTGAAAATGTTTTTGCCCGCAGCGGCATTGCCTACCGAGTTATAGGCGGTCTGCGCTTTTTTGACCGCAAGGAAATTAAGGACGTAATCGCCTATTTGCAGCTTATTAACAATAATAACGACGACTTGCGCCTGCGCAGAATTATAAACGAGCCGAAACGCGGAATAGGCGAAACTACTATGGCAAACGCCGCGCAGATAGCCGCAGAGCTCGGTATATCTCTGTTTGATGTGATAAAACGGGCGGACGAATTTGCTGCTTTATCACGCGCGGCGGTAAGACTTCGCAGCTTTTGCGATATTATTGAAGAGCTCACCGAAATGTCGGCAGATATTTCAATATCCGACCTGCTTGCCGAAATTCTTGAAAAAACGGGCTACCGCTTAGCCTTGACAGAAAGCGACGAAGAACCCGAAAAGCAGGAGGAACGCTTGCAAAACGTAGCGGAGTTTGCCTCGACAATAGCCCAGTATGAGCAGGATACCGAAGAGCCGAGCCTTTCAGACTTCTTAGAGCAAACGGCGCTTGTAAGCGATATTGACTCGCTTGATACTACCGAAGACCGCGTAGTGCTTATGACTATTCACTCAGCAAAAGGGCTTGAATTTAATAACGTTTTTCTTATAGGTATGGAAGAGGGCATTTTCCCCGGAAACCAGTCAATTTACGCAGGAACGGAAGAAATGGAGGAGGAACGCCGGCTTGCCTATGTTGCAATTACCCGCGCCAAAAAAACTCTTACCGTTACAAACGCATATATGCGTATGCTTTTCGGCTCAACCAACCGCAATATGCCCTCGCGCTTTTTAAAGGAGATACCGGAAAAACTTTGCAGCTTTGAGGGGTATAGGCGCACGGCGGCAAGACCGTCATACGACGCCGTGCACTCTTCATATTCAGACAGAAACGCTTACAGAAAAGCGCCCGCCGCGCCCGAAACAAGCGCCGTAAAATACACTGCGGGTCAGAAAGTCTCGCACAAGGTCTTCGGCGAGGGGCTTATACTTTCCGTAAAGCCAATGGGCGGCGATATGCTGCTTGAGGTAGCTTTTAACACCGTGGGTACCAAAAAACTTATGGCAGCGTATGCCAAATTAACAGTTTTGTAATTAAATCTTCATTTTTTAGCGGTATAGTATAGATAAAGGATGTGTTTATAATGACAGCTTCAAGCTCGGTAGTAAAACTTACCGCCCGGACGGCACTTAAAAACAACTGGCTCAAGGCCATTGCAGCCTGTATGACGGTGATTTCGGTATTTATAATTATTTCGGGCATAGCGTCGCTCATAAGCTACGTAGGCGGAGATACAGCCGCGTATATCTGCGAAGCTATACTTTGTTTTCTGCTTTTGTTCCCGCTTATTCACGGGCTTGTAAGGTTTTTCTGGCGCCTGCTTTTCGGCGCGGATGACAGCCCGCTTGCGGTATTTTACTTTTTCTCGG
Organism: uncultured Oscillospiraceae bacterium; assembly: GCA_905193585.1. Lineage (GTDB taxonomy): Bacteria > Bacillota > Clostridia > Oscillospirales > Acutalibacteraceae > UBA737. The sequence goes on along the minus strand of CAJJPG010000004.1, from coordinate 3,432 downwards.
GCAAAGCTGAGTATATGCGCGCCATGCGGCTTATAACGGGGCTGTGCCTGCGCCTTGCTTTCTTTGCTATAATTCTTTTTATTCCCGCTAAAATAGTTGATATATTCGGCGGAGTTAAAATTTATGACCTTCTCGATATTCCGATACCGCTGTGGACCTCTAACCTTTATTATCTTTCCCTTTTCTTAAAGACGGTAGCTTCGGTACTGCTTTTCTTTATAATGCTGCGGTATTACGCGGCGCCCGTACTTTCGGTTGCAGATGAGGAAATGGACGCGTCCGAGGCGATTCATATGTCGTGCGTTATATATAAAAGAACAATGCTTGATTTTATATATCTGTTTTTCAGCTTTGCAGGCTGGATATTGCTTTCACTGATATTTATACCGCTTGTATTTACAATGCCGTATTTTATAGCCGCCGTGTGCGTTCATACCCGCTTTGCAATAGCGGAATATAACTCGTTTGAGGAGCTTAAAAATACGCCCGACGTACCTACGTTTGTAGCGGGGGCATAAGTTAAATACCGATATAAAATTGAAAAGACTGCTTTCTCTCGGGTTCAGCGCCCTAAGAAAGCAGTCCATTTATTTTATTCCGGAAAACTTAAATTATCCTTACTCTTATAACTCCGTCAATCGCACCTATTTTATCGGCAACGTCGGATACGTCTGTCTTGCCGACATCAAGCATGGTGTAAGCATAATCTCCGCGCGATTTATTAAGCAGGTTTTCAATGTTTACATTATTGCCCGCGAATATTCCCGTAATAGCGGTGAGCATATTAGGAATATTTTTGTGAATAACGCAAATTCTGCTTTCCCCGCTGCGCGGCATTACAATTTCAGGCAGGTTTACGGAATTTACAATATTACCGTTTTCAATATAGTCTATAAGCTCCTTAGCCGCCATTCCCGCGCAGTTATCCTCCGATTCGGGGGTTGAAGCGCCGAGGTGCGGTATTGCAATAACGCCCTGTGCGCCTAAAATATCATCCGACGGGAAATCGGTAACATACGACGCCACCTTGCCCGATTCAAGCGCCTCCAAAAGGTCTGTGCTGTTTACAAGTCCGCCACGCGCGAAATTGAGTATACGCACGCCGTCTTTCATTTTAGCAATAGACGCCGCGTTTATAAGGTTTTTAGTAGAGTCGGTCAGCGGTACGTGAACGGTTATATAATCGCACTTTTCAAAAATTTCGTTTATATCGAAAATATGCACCGCGTTGTGGGTTAAGTTCCAAGCCGATTTAACCGAAAGGTACGGGTCATAGCCGAAAACCTTCATACCGAGGGCGTTTGCGGCGTTTGCCACCATAACGCCTATAGCGCCGAGACCTATAACGCCGAGGGTTTTGCCCTTTATTTCAGGGCCTGCAAAAGCACCCTTGCCCTTTTCAACCTCTTTGCCTACCTCTGCGCCGTCGCCTTTAAGAGTCTTAGCCCACTCAATACCCGAAACCACGCGGCGTGAGCTGATAAGCAAACCCGCTATAACAAGCTCCTTAACGGCGTTTGCATTAGCGCCGGGGGTGTTGAAAACAACTATTCCCTGCTCTGAGCAGCGGTCTATCGGTATATTGTTTGTTCCCGCGCCTGCGCGCGCTATGGCTTTAAGGCTTGCGGGAAATTCCACATCGTGCAGCGCAGCCGAGCGCACAATGGCGCCGTCGGCATTTTCCACCTCGTCGCCTACGGTGTATTTATCGTCAAAGGCTTCAAGCCCTGTTTTAGAAATTTTATTGTAGGTTTTGATTTTATACATTACGCGTTTTCCTCCTCAAATTTCTTCATAAACTCAACCAGCTTTTCAACGCCCTCTACCGGCATTGCGTTATAAATGGAGGCGCGCATGCCGCCCACGGTTCTGTGACCTTTAATGTTTACAAAGCCCGCTTTTTTAGCCTCGGCTACAAACTTAGCGTCCAATTCCTCGCTGCCTGTTACAAACGGAACGTTCATAAGCGAGCGATCCTCGGGAACAACCGTGCCCTTGAAAAGCCTGCTGTTATCGAGAAAATCATAAAGAATTTTGGCTTTTTTCTCGTTGATTTTCTTCATTTCCTCAAGCCCGCCTATTTTCTTTATCCACTTAAAGGTAAGTCCCGCAATATAAATTGCATAGCAGGGCGGAGTGTTGAACATTGAGCCGTTATCGGCATGGGTTGCGTAATTCAGCATTGTGGGGGTAATATCCATAGCGTGACCTACAAGATCCTTACGGATTATAACTATGGTAACGCCTGCGGGAGCAACGTTTTTCTGCGCGCCCGCATACAAAACGCCGAATTTTGTAACGTCAATCGGCTCTGAGAGTATGCAGCTTGAAATATCAGCCACAAGCGGAACATCGCCTGTATCGGGCAGCTCGTGATATTTTGTGCCGTAAATGGTGTTGTTCATGCAAATATGAACGTAATCAGCCTCGGGGTCGAAATCGGCGCGGGTGGTTTTCGGAATATAGGAAAATGTTTTATCGGCACTGGAAGCAACCGCTCTCGCCTTGCCATAGCGCGCCGCCTCTTTGTAAGCCTTGTTAGCCCACTGACCCGTTATAATATAATCCGCCTTGCCGTTTTTGGTCATAAGGTTAAGCGGCACCATTGCAAACTGGGTTGAAGCGCCGCCCTGCAAAAACAGTACGTCATAATTATCGGGAATATTCATAATCTCGCGGAGGTTCTTTTCCGTCTCGTCAAATATTGCCTGATATTCCTTAGAGCGGTGGGACATCTCCATAACCGACTGACCCGTTTCGCCGTATTCCATCATTTCCGCAGCGGCGGTTTTCAAAACGTCCTCAGGCAGCATTGAGGGACCCGCGCTGAAATTATAAACTCTTGCCATAATATTTTCCTCCGTAGCAGTTTTATCTTTAACATTGTAATACATTATATTACCATTTTATTCATTTGTCAATAGGATTGTTAAAAATATATCAATAATTTTTTATAATTTTTGAAAATCAACAAAAAGTTTGTTATTTTTTTAACATACTTTTTCGGTGCTTGAATTTTCCTGTTATATGGGATATAGACGGTATCCGGCTATCCATTGTGGGCGCGGAGATAATGTCGGTAACCGTAACCGCCGTTTTCCTCGTTGCGAAACATAAAAAATACGGATACCGGGAAGAATAAATAATTCGGAATTATGAATGCGGAATGCGGAATTAAATAATTATAAAATATCACCTTTTCGGATAAGGCATTTTTTTAGGAAAACCCAAAATATAATCGGTTGAAACATTGTAATACTTGCAAAGCGTTATTAAATGCTCAATCGGCAGCGGTCGTTTACCGCTTTCATAATCGCTTATTGCCGATTGTGATGTGTTGAGAATTTCCGCAAGTTTCTTTTGGCTTAGTTTCGGCTTGCTGTCTTCCCTTAAATCCCTTAAAATTTCATAGTATTCTTTCATATATACCAC
>CAJJPG010000003.1 GCA_905193585.1 uncultured Oscillospiraceae bacterium | reverse complement strand
TAAGTAGATGCCAACACAAAATCCTCATACTCTTTTGAGTATGAGGATTTTTTCATGTAATATTCTCGGTTTCCGTTCCTTTATTTCTTCCCGATTTTCACGAATCTGTACCGCAACCATTAAGAGCGCGCCGGAAAAATCGACGCGCTCTTTTACTTTTTTACGGTTTTATGAAAATTTCTTATCTATTTCTTTTGCGGCATTTTCCAGCGCCGTGCAGGTGAATTTCTCAAATTCGCCGTTATCTACAAGCTGCGCCAAATCGGGGTCGATAGGCAGTTCAGCCAAAAGCGGAAGCCCAAGTTCCTCTGCGGCGGCGCCGCTGCCCTTTCCGAAAAGGCGCAGCTTTTTGCCGCAATCGGGGCAAACGGCATAGCTCATATTCTCAATAAGTCCCAAAACGGGAATGTTCATCATTTTAGCCATGTTGTAAGCCTTGCGCACAATAAGGGAAACCAGATCCTGCGGGGATGTTACTATTACCGCGCCGTCAATCGGGATAGACTGGAAAACCGTAAGCGGAACGTCGCCCGTACCGGGCGGGCAGTCTATTATAAGGTAATCAAGGTCGCCCCATACAACATCCTGCCAAAACTGCTTTACCGCTCCCGCTATTACGGGGCCGCGCCAAAGAACCGGCATATCGCCCTCTTCGAGCAGCAGATTAATTGACATTACCTTAATTCCGCTTTCGGTTTCGGCGGGTAAAATGCCGATTTCATTCTGATAAGCGCGCGAGCGTATTCCGAATGTTTTTGGAATTGAGGGACCGGTAATATCCGCGTCGAGAATGCCTACGGAACGCCCCATTCTTCTGAGCAGCACGGCGAGCATGGAGGCGGTCATGGACTTACCTACTCCGCCCTTTCCGCTGACAACCGCCAGAACGTGCTTTATATTGTTGTATTCTCCGGTAGGCTCTATAAGGCTTGCTCCCTCACGCGACGGACAGCTTTCCCCGCATGACGAGCAATTTCCCGAGCAGCCTGTGTTTTTTTCTTCTGCCATTTCTTTTCCTTCTTTATTTACAAAATATTTTTCAGCTGCGAAAGCGCTGTTATCTGATATTTCGAGGGGTATTTTGCCGTATGGTTTTCGGGGTTGTACCAGCAGGTATCTATCCCTGCGTTTATCCCGCCCAGAATATCCGAGCTTTGGCTGTCGCCTATAATAAGAATATTTTCCCTGTTCTTTTCGGGAATATTTTCAATTATATAATCGTAATATTCCTTTTCGGGCTTTTGGTGCCCCGTGTCCTCGGAAACAAAGATCCCGTCGAAATATTTATCCAGCCCCGAGCCGCGTATGCGCTTGTACTGGGTCAGCGAAATGCCGTTTGTGGCGGCATAAAGGCTATAGCCCCGCGCTTTCAGGTAGGTTAGAATTTCATCCGCCCCGTCAACCTTGAAATACCCCTCGGATAAATTAAGGCAGTAATCCTTGGAAATTTTCGCGGTATCGCCCGCAGCGCCCAGCTTTTCAAAAAGGGTTTTAAAGCGCCCCTCAAAAATCGCCTCGCGCGGAATTTCGCCGCGCTCAAAGCTTTCCCAATAGCTACGGTTTATATCGGAATAAAGCGCCACGGCAGCATCGTCGTGCGGCAGCCCGTGCGACTTCAGCACTTTGCGCACGGCGTGCGCTTCTGCCGCGTTAAAATCCAGCAAGGTATCATCAAGATCGAGAAAAAGAGAGGTATACATCACAGCTTTGCACTTAATTCCTTTAAATATTCTCTTAATTGGTCCTTAATTTCGGGGTGAGCAAGCCCAACCTCAATATTCGCCTTTAAAATTCCGAATTTATTGCCCATATCATAGCGTATACCGCTGAAATCCACGCCTACCATGCCGTATTTAACGGCAAGCGTGCGCATAGCGTCGGTCAGCTGCAGCTCACCCCCCACGCCGAGCGGGGTTTTTTCAAGTATGCTGAAAATCTCGTTATCAAGCACGCATCTGCCGAGAATGGAGTAATTTGAAAATTTGGTTTCAAGGCTCGGCTTTTCTATCATATCGGTTACGGAATAAATTTTATCGTCAAGTTTTTCCGCCTTTAAGGAGCTGTATTTAACAATAAGCTCGTCGGACACTTCCTTTATGCCAACAACGCTCTTGCCGTATTTCTCATACGCATCGCACAGCTCCCCTATCGCGGGCGGCTCGCCTATAATAACGTCGTCGCCGTAAAGCACGGCAAAGGGCTCTGTTCCCACAAATTCTTTGGCGCGCAGCACCGCGTCGCCCAGTCCCCGCGTTTCCTTTTGGCGGATATAATAAATATTCGCAAGGTTTGCCACCTTATTAAGCGTTTCGAGCATTGCAGTGTTGCCGCGCCTTTCAAGCATTGCTTCAAGCTCTACCGAATGGTCGAAATGGTCCTCTATAACGCCCTTGCCGCGGTTTGTGATGATAAGTATATCGGTTATTCCCGCCCTTACCGCCTCTTCCACAATATACTGTATTGCGGGCTTATCAACTATGGGGAGCATTTCCTTGGGTAACGCCTTAGACGCGGGCAAAACGCGTGTGCCAAGCCCTGCCGCGGGGATTATTGCCTTTTTGATTTTCATAATTTTTTCTCCTCTTTTAAAGCATTGAAATAACAGCAGTCACTGCTGATGTCAGGTTATTTACTACAACTATGCAAATTATGCCGACTGCGAGCATACCGCCCGACACTCCGCCGACAGACGCTAACCCCATTGTATAATAGCGGCGGTCGCTTATGTTCATACGGAAATTATTTATTGATTTAATGCAATGCTCTTTATAGAGATAGTAGCCGAAAAGTCCCGTAAGTATACATGTTACAAGATCCGCCGCGCTGCTTATTACGTCTGCTATAACGTCAAGCAGTGTAGAAGTGCTGCCGATAGAGGAAAACGCGTTCAGCACGCTTTGCATATCGCCCGATAAAAACGAGCGGTAAAGCAGGGTGTAATCAGCCGAGGTAGTATTAAAGGTAAGCGCGGCTACTATAATATTGACAACCGCGCCGATAACCGCAAGCAGCGCGCCGGTTTTATACATTTTGCGGTAGAAGAACCACAGCGCCGCGCCCATAGGTCCGAAAAGGAAACCGAGAATTGCCACGGGCCAGCACCATGAGACCTTGGAATTTGTTATTTCCATTTTAATGAATTTCGGCATTATTACGGCTGACTTTTTGCCTATGAAAAGCGCCAGCTCCTCCTGCGGTATTCCGTCGGTTATGGGGTTGCTGTCGGGCGTATACCCCGCGCTGCCGTTTGCCGTGTTATAAACCGGCGGAGCCGGCTGAAATGAAGGCTGCCCGGCTTTCGGCTCGGGTGCGGTTTGCGCAATAAACTCGTGCTCAGGCTCCGCTTTTGCCGGTTCGGGCTCTGCGGGCTTTGCGGGAGCGGCAAGCAAGGTTCCGCAGTTTTTGCAGTAAATATAATCGCTTTCGTTTTCCGTTCCGCACTCGGAGCATATCTTTTTATCCATTTTTCATCCTCCTAAATAAAAATCGCTATCATAGCGGGCAGATACTGCACCGCCATTGTACCTATAAGAAACAGGAAAATATTTACTCCGCCCTTTTTGCGGTAGTCGTAGTCCATATCCTCGCTTTCGGCACGGATTGTCTTAATGGACGATATGGCATATTGTTTATAAAGGTAATCGCCGAAAAGCGCCGATAAAAACCTTACCGCGATATTAAGTACAAAGCCCGCAATCAGCGCCGCCAGCACCGCAGTGCCCATTTCGGGCAGGTGATCGTAAATATTCTGCATAAGCTGCGCCTGCGTTTCGTCCGCCGTGAAACCAAGGCTGTTTACCGCATTCATAAACGGCAGGTAGAAAAGGCTTGATATAACCGTTAAAAGCCCCGCAATAACGCCGTTTTTATACATTTTGCGCGAGAGCATCCACCCGCAGGGGAAAAGAAAGGCAAGCCAGTTCCACGAAAGTTTGTTTTTCGCGTTCAGCACCGCAAATTTGGCTATATACCGCGGGGTATTGGCCGCCACAAAGCGCTTTGCCTCGTCTGCTGTTATACCGTCGCCTATATCGTAATCCGCCGGTACTCCGCCCAAAAAGTCAAAGTTGACAAAGCTGCCGCCCGCCTTTGCTATGTTGGGCGCGCCGCATTTAGGGCAGGCGTTCAGCGCAAAATCATATTTTTCATGGCACATCTGGCAGGTTATAAGCCCCTCGGCGTTTTCGCCGATATTGGGCTTTTCGGCGGCGCTTTGCTCCGCCTCGCGCGCCTTTACCTTATCGTACTGCCTGTCTGTTCCGTGAAATTCCTCAAGCGCGCAGTGCCCCAGCTGATTATAGCATTCCCTGTGGTGCGGCGCGCCGCATATAGGGCAATAAACTATATCGTCATCGGGGAAAAGGTAGGCGTGGCACCTTACGCAGCTTACGCCTTCTGTATTAAGACTCATACAACGGCTCCTCTGTAATCTTCTATTTTGCCGAAAACACTTTCAAAATACTCTTTTCCGTAATTATGAAAGGTTCCGTTTTTTATCATTTCTTTAAGCTCTTTGCCTGTTATCCACTTAGCCTCGGCAACCTCTGCCTGCTGTAGGGTAAGTTTTTCGGCGGGGGTGTCGCTTTCGGTCAGCCACACGTCAAGCAATGAATTGCGCCGTTTTATTCTCGTAAGCAGCCGCATGGCGCTTTTTTCGGCGGCAATTCCCAGCTCTTCGTGCAGTTCCCGCCGCGCGGCGGAAAGCGAGTCTTCCCCCGCAACGGCGGCGCCGCCCGTTGCCGCCCATTCGCCGGGCATAAGTTTTTTATCGTCCGCCCGCCGCTGAATCAAAAGCAAGCCGCCTTTCGATATTACCCATATATGCACCACCAAATGGTATTCGCCGGGTGCTAAAACGGAACGCCCCCTGAGTGCGGTTTTACCCGTGGGAACGCCGTTTTCATCAAACACATCCCACAGCTCAACACTCATGACGTTTCTTTACCGTTTCCCCGCTGTTTTTATAAATACTGTCAGGCGCTATAACGCCGCGCACAGATGACAGCGGATAAATATTTGTATTCTTCCCTACTATTGTTCCGGGGTTCAGCACCGTGCCGCAGCCCACCTCAACATAGTCGCCCAGTATCGCGCCGAATTTTTTAAGCCCCGTTTCAAGCCTTTCTTCACCTTTTTTAAGCACTACAAGGGTTTTATCCGACTTTACGTTTGAGGTAATTGAGCCCGCGCCCATGTGCGAATGAAAGCCGAGTATTGAATCGCCCACATAATTATAGTGCGGCACCTGCACCGTGCCTATAAGCACCACGTTTTTAAGTTCGGTTGAGTTGCCCACCACGCAATCGTTACCCACAAGCGCGTTGCCCCTTATAAACGCGCAGTGGCGCACCTCGGTTCTCTCGCCTATAATGCAAGGCCCCGTAATACTTGCGCTCGGCGCAATTTTTGCCGACCTTGCAATCCAAATGTTTTCGCCGCGCTCCTCATATATTTCCTTATCAAGCGCAGGACCTGTTTCCTTTATATAATCGCCTATTTTTTTAAGCGCCTCAAACGGATAAGTCACGCTGCAAAGCAGCTTTTCCGCCAAGGTGCCCTCTGCCGATAAAAGCTCTTTAACGGTTATACCGGTCATTATTTCCACACCCTTTTAACCTATTTATAATTATTATACACGCTAATTATATCAGCATTATGAATTTTTTTCAACATTTTCTATCTTGGGTATTGTAAAAAAATAAAAATTGTGTTAAAATACAATACATAGACCTTGTTCACTCGGGTGTGCGAACGGGCGGGTCCTGTGCGACGGGGCGCTGCGAACCATGTCAGGCGGGGAACCGAGCAGCATTAAGCGGTATTCCCCGTGCGCCGCAGTAAATCGGTTCGTTCGTACACCCGGGTGAGTAAGGCTTTTTTTGTTAATCAATTCGGAATTCGGAATTAAAAACAGTTGATATCATTTTATTAAGGAGGATGCGTATGTCTTATCAGGCGCTTTATCGGAAATACCGCCCGCAGACCTTTTCGGACGTTGTGGGGCAGGAGCATATTACCGAAACGCTTAAAAACGAGCTTTCCGCAGGCAAAGCCACGCATGCGTATCTGTTTACGGGCACACGCGGCACGGGTAAAACCTCTACCGCTAAAATATTGGCAAAGGCGGTAAATTGCCTGAATCCCCAAAACGGCGACCCCTGCCTTGAGTGCGAAAGCTGCCTATCGGTTGCAAACGGGGAAAATACCGATATTGTGGAAATAGACGCGGCTTCAAACAACAGTGTTGACAGCATACGCGAGCTGCGTGACCAGGTCAGCTTTGCGCCCGCTTCTTCAAAATACCGCGTTTATATTATAGACGAGGTACATATGCTCACCATAAGCGCCTTTAACGCGCTGCTTAAAACCCTTGAAGAACCGCCCGAGCATGTTATTTTCATTCTTGCCACAACCGAGGTTCATAAACTGCCCGCCACCATACTTTCCCGCTGCCAGCGATTTGATTTCAGAAGAATAGACCCCGAGCAAATTTGCGAAAGAATACAGTATATAGCGGGTAAAGAGGGCCTGACCGTGACAGACGGCGCCGCCTCTTTAATAGCCGCCGCGGCTGACGGCGGCATGCGCGACGCGCTTTCAATTTTAGACCTGTGCGCCTCGGGCAGTAAAAATATAGACGAAGAAACGGTTGAAAGCGTTTGCGGAATGGCGGGCGGCGATTACCTTTTGCAATTAGCCGACTGTATAAACCGCCGCGACGCCGAGGGCGCGCTTTTACTGACGGATAAACTATACAACACCTCTGTTGATATGCAGCGGCTTTTATCCGAGCTTACCTCGCATTTCCGCGATCTTATGATAATTAAAACCGTCAAGGGCGATAATAAGCCCATTGTCTGCTCAGAAACACGGCTGAAGGCCCTGACAGAGCAGGCAGCCGCCTTTGATATAAAGGATATTATGCACGCGCTTTCTCTTTTGCAGGCGTCCGCCGCAGGTATGCAAAGCGGCAACCGCCGCTGCGAAATGGAAATGGCGCTGATACGGCTTTGCACCCCCTCGCTTTCAAACGATTTATCCTCGCTTGAAAGAAGAATAAACGCACTGGAAACAGGGGCGGCAAAAATAGCTCCGCGCCCGCGCGCAGAAAGCCCCGCACCCGCTGTGGCACCGGAACCCGAGCAGGATATTCCGCTGCCCGAGGCTCCGCCCGATGAACCCGCCGCACAGGTTACAAATACCGGCGATACAGAGCAGGTGGAAACCGGCGAATGGGACGAAATAAGGCGAATACTTAAAACCTCCTGCCCGCTTATAGCAGGCGTGCTTAATGAATCAAGAGCGTTCACAAGGGGACCGTTCCTTTTAATAGACGCGCCGAACGAAAACTTCCGCTCAATGGTAAATAACCCAATGTACCGCGACGCGATAAGAAAAGCGGCGCTCAATGTGCTCGGCAAGGCTTATAAATTAGGGCCTTACACCGCGCCTAAGGCGCAGACGGACGAAAAAGACCCGCTTGCGGAGCTTGCGGGAAAGCTTAAAAATTTTGAAATAAATTAAGGAGATATAAAAAATGAAAGTACGTTTACCCAACTCCGGCGGCGCCGGCAATATGAATCAAATGCTAAAGCAGGCGCAGAAAATGCAGGCTGATATGGCAGAATTACAGGCTGACCTTGAGCAGCGCGAATATACCGCAACCTCGGGCGGCGGTATGATTGAAGTAACGGTTGACGGCAAGCACCACATAAAAGCCCTTAAAATCAATCCCGACGCGGTTGACCCTGAGGATACCGAGATGCTTGAGGACCTTATAACCGTTGCGGTGAATGAGGCTGTAGCCAACGCGGAAAAGACCGCCGAGGACGAAATGGGCGCTATTACCGGCGGGCTTAATATGCCGGGGCTTTTCTGATAATGGCTAAAAACAGTATTGTGCCGCTTACCGAGCTTATAGCCCAGTTTGAGCGGCTGCCGGGCATTGGCAGGAAAACCGCGCAGCGCCTGGCTTACAGCATTTTGGAGCAGCCGCCCGAGCGCGCCGAAAAATTTGCCGAGGCGCTTGTTAACGCGCGGCGAAAAATACATTTCTGCAAGGTATGCCAGGCACTTACGGATATGGACACCTGCGCTATTTGCGCCGATACCGAGCGCGACCACAGCGTGATATGCGTTGTTGCCGAGCCGAAGGACGTAATGGCGTTTGAGCGCACGCGGGAATATAACGGCACCTACCACGTTTTGCACGGGGTAATTTCCCCGCTTGACGGCATAGGCCCCGAGCAGCTGCGAATAAAGGAGCTTATGGCGCGCCTTTCCGACAGCGGCGTGACCGAAATAATAATGGCTACCAACCCCACGGTTGAGGGGGAAGCGACCGCCAGCTATTTATCCCGCCTAATAAAGCCGCTCGGCATTAAGGTGACACGCCTTGCCTACGGCATACCCGTGGGCGGCGACCTTGAATATGCCGACGAATATACCCTTGCCCGCGCACTTGAGGGAAGAAACGAAATCTGAATATAATTCGGAATGTTGAATTCGTAATTCGGAATTAAAGAAATGTTACCTGCTGCAACGGACTTTTCTTTTTATTGCCCGGCTGCAAATCAAATATAAATAATTACGCATTACGCATTCCGCATTACGCATTAAAAAAGTGGTGGATTTATGACAAAAGAGCAGATTGCCCGAATAAACGAGCTTGCAAGAAAGCAAAAGGCAGAGGGGCTGACAGAGGAAGAAAAAGCGGAGCAGCTAAAACTGCGCGGCGAGTATATAAACGCCTACAAGCAAAGCCTTATCGCCCAGCTTGAAAACACATATATATTAGAGCCTGACGGCACCAAAAGAAAGGTAAGGCGCAAGGATGATGCAGCTCCTCTTAACTGATACCGCAACCCTTGAATCAAACGGAGACCTGCCGCTTGATGTCTTCGATAAATTCGGCAAGGTGACAAAATTCGACAATATTACCCGCGAAGAGCTGCTGACGGCGGCAGCGGATAAGGACATAATACTCTGCAACAAAACGGTTATTGACAGGGAAATTATGAACGCCGCGCCTAATTTACGCTATATAGGGCTTTTCGCCACGGGCTATAATAATATAGATATTGCCGCCGCAAAGGAAAAGGGAATTACCGTTTGCAATGCGGGCAGCTACTCTACAAACGCCGTGACCCAGCAGGTTATAGGCTATATTCTTATGCATTACACCAAAATTCCGCAGTACGACGCCTTTGTAAAACAGGGCGGGTGGAAACGCTCGGGCGTTTTTTCTCCGCTTATCTTTTCGGGCGACGAGGTATACGGCAAGACCCTCGGAATAGTGGGCTACGGTAATATAGGCAAAGCGGTGGAAAAAGCTGCCGAGGGGCTTGGTATGAAGGTTTTGGTGCATACAAGAACCGTGCGCGAAAACGGCAAAACCAAATTCGTGGGGCTTGATACGCTGCTTGAAAACAGCGATATTGTAACGCTGCACTGCCCCTTAAACCCGCAAAGTGAGAAAATGATGAACGCCGCGGCTTTTGCGAAAATGCGTGACGGAGCTTTCTTTATAAACACCTCGCGCGGCGGCACGGTGGATGAAAACGCGCTTTTTGCCGCCCTTCAAGGCGGCAAGCTTTCGGGCGCGGCAATAGATGTGCTGACAAGCGAGCCCATGCCGCCCGATTGCCCGCTTACAGACGCGCCGAATATAATAATCACCCCGCACACCGCATGGGCGCCGTTGCCTACAAGACTGCGGCTTTTGGATATTGTAAGCGGGAATATAGCCGCTTATTTAAGCGGCAGCCCCCAAAACAGAATAGTGTAAATTGTAAAATACAATAAACTTCCCCCACGGGAAAAATGCAATTTTGCGTTTTTTCCCGTGGGGGATTCTTTTTGTACAGTAGATATTAGACGAAACACCGCTTCGGTTTATGCTTCAATCCCTTTTCTTCGGGACTTTTTCGTGTCTTCCGAATACGGCGTCGTAAAAATTTTCGGCGTTTCCGCTGTTTACAAAGGGCAGTAAGCAAAGGCGGTGGCACCGCAGCTGCCTGCGCCAGTATAAATACTCCCCCCGTGACTCCGCGCGCCGCATTTCCATAATAAAATATCGGCTGTCGTTATGGTGAGGAACAATAAAAGCAATAAATTTTACAACAAGCATTGCAGCAAACAGCAATACCAGTATTCCTACCGCAATATACTCCATTTTTTTACAACTTCCCCGTATTTTATTTTCCTACATATTATTTTAGCGGATTTTCCGCTAAAGTCAATAGCGAATTATTTTCTGTGTGTTCCGCAAGAGTAGGGAGTGCAGTCCGAAAATCTTTGATTTTCGAGCGAGCGGCATTCCCGCCAAGAGCGTGGCGAAAAGTCGGCACGCTCAAAAAAACGTGTTCGGTAAACAAATACGGAGGTATACTATGCCGCTTTATCCGAGAATAAGGGATCTCAGAGAGGACAACGACATAACCCAGACCCAAATGGGTAAAATTCTTTCCTGCAGTCAGCGGGTATACAGCAACTACGAGCGCGGGGAAATCGATATTCCCATCTACACGCTTATTAAGATTGCCGATTTTTATAATGTTTCCGTGGATTACCTTTTAAACCGAACGGATAATCCGAGGGTAAACCTTTAATTTTTCTCCCTTATCCGCTCAAACGCTTCCCTTATCTGCCTGTTTTTATAGGTCTTTGCGGCAAAAATTTCATATATTGAGCAGCCTTTATCCACAAGGCAGACCAAAAGACTCTCTTTGTATGTCGGCGGCGTAAATGTCAGCGGAAACATATGCTTTTTAATAATATCCCGCTCCCTGTCGCTCAACTCAAAATCCTCTTCGGCGTTTTTAAGCGCCGCGCTTGGGTGGTATCTGCCGTGCATGGGTCTGTTTTTATCGGGTATATGCCAGTCATAAAGAAAATAATCATGCAAAAGCGCCCCGCGCACAAGCTCGGTTTCATGGCTTTTAAGCGGCTTAAAGCGCTCTGCCAGTCGGTAGCAGTAGTACGCTACGGCAATGCAGTGCAAAAGGCACGGGGTGCTCCCGTGCTGAATAAAAAGGGCTGTTTTTGAAAGCCGCGAATGCGCCGCGGCGGCGGTAATAATATTTATGAAATCCGTATTTCTCATATTAATATTATACCGCCGCTTATCTCTTTGTCAATAAACTTTATTCTAAAATTTCGCCGTCGGTGGAAATTGTAACCACCTGCCACGGAATAAACTTTCCGCTGTTTTGCAGTGCGGTTTTCGCAGCGGCTTCAAGTCCGCCGCAGCAGGGAACCTCCATTCGCACCACGGTAACGCTCTTAATATCGTTATTCGCAATTATTTCGGTCAGCTTTTCGGAGTAATCCACACCGTCAAGCTTGGGGCAGCCCACAAGCGTTATGTGCCCTTTTATAAATTTTTCATGAAACGCGGCGTAGGCGTATGCCGTGCAATCCGCCGCAATAAGCAGCTTCGCACCGTTAAAATAGGGCGCGTTTACGGGCACCAGCTTTATTTGTACGGGCCATTGCGAAAGCCGACTTTCGGCGTATTCGGCGCCCTGCTCTGCCTTTCCCGCTTTTTCTGAGTGCTTTATGCTGCGGCTTGCCGTTCCGGGACATCCGCACGGCAGCGGTGCTTTTTCTTTTTTCGCCTTGTTTGCCGCAACCGCCGCCTCGTCATATGCCGCCGCCTCGCGCTCAACAAAGGTTATGGCTCCCGTGGGGCATGCAGGCAGGCAGTCGCCCAAGCCGTCGCAGTAGTCGTCGCGCAATAGCTTTGCCTTGCCGTTTACCATGCCGATGGCGCCCTCGTGGCATGCGTTTGCGCAGGCGCCGCAGCCGTTGCATTTTTCTTCGTCTATGCTTATAATTTTTCTTATCATTTTAAATTACCTCCCTTGGTATGGCTCTATTATATCAGCCGCACCGTGGGAGGTATGTTGTTATTACAACAAAATCTAACTTTTTTATTTTTTTCTGTTTTTCAGCAAAGTTTTATAATAACCATAGCGCCTATGCCGATTATTACGCCCAAAATACTGTAAATCGAAAGTTTTTCCTTATACATTGCCGCCGCAACAATGGTTGATATTACCGTGCCGCCGCCGTTTATAAACGTAAAAAGGAAAACAGGCGGCAAAAGCGCGGTCAGCTCTGTTGCAAACTGATTTATAACAAACACCGCGGCAGCCAGCGCCGCCCCGCAGATATACAGCGTTTTCCCGAGCCTAACCTTTTCTCCGCCGTCTGCCTCCGCCTGACGTCTGCCCAGAATAAGCGCCGCGGGATACCCCGCCGCAGCCGCAATTCCGAAAGATAAAAGCGAAAACAGGCTTATGCTTCCGTTCGGCACATAATGGGTATACATTTGCTGCGCAAGCATTGTAAGCCCGTTTGCAAGCATTGCGCCCATGAGCAGAAGAAAGGTTTTAAGGCTGAAACCGTTGTATGTATTTTCGGAATTTTTAATAAGCAGCCAAGCCGAAACAAAAAACACGGCGGTGCCCACGCCCTGCAAAAGGCTTACAGGCTGGTCAAACAAAAAAACGCCCGCCGCTACGGGAACCAGCAGTCCGGCGGTGGAGAACATGGAAACCAGGCTCACCGTGCCGCTTTTCATTCCGTAAATGCTGAAAAAAGTGCTGAAAAAGAGCGACGCGCCCGATAAAAGCGCTATTGCCGCGGTAGGCAGGTCAATTTTAAGCCCCGACAGACTGCCCAGCACCAGCACAAGCCCCAAAACCGCCGACAAGGTATACTGATAGGCTGTATACCTTACCGTAACGGCAATATTCCCCGCCTTGTTGCTTGACATTTTGCTGAAAACCGCCTGAACCACACGCGCAATTAAAATCGATAAAAGATAAACATAAATCATATTGACAGTCCCCCCCGAAAATTTGATATTATAGTATCATGGCGCGCATATTTATTCAACCGATTGCGCACCGAAAAATTTTCGGTTTTCGGGGTGGCTTAAAATGACTCTCTCAAAGCTTGCCAAACTTGCGAACGTGGCGGTTTCCACCGCGTCAAAAGCATTTTCAATGAGCGGCGATATAAACGAGCAAACAAGGGAAGAAATTTTCCGAATAGCACGGGAAAACGGCTGTTTTAAAAAATTTTTCAACGCAAAATACCCTAAATTCGTAGCGGCCGTTATCTGCCCCGAGGTCAACAGTCGGTATTACTCGGAGCTGTGCTTTGCGCTGCAGCGCCGACTTCAGGCGCGGGGCTGTGAGCTTTGCATTGCGTCAAGCGAGTTTTCGCATGCCGTCGCTTTGGAAAAAACGGATTACTACGAAAAATATTCCTCTGCCGACGCAATTATTCTGATAGACTCCGGCATTACTCTCCCCTCCCATGAAACCCCGATAATTTCGGTAGGCGATCATATCGAAAACGCCGACGTTACTATACGCCTTGATTATGAATCCGCCTTAAAAACAGCCGCGCTTGATTTTAAAAGCTCGGGCGTTTCCCGCATTGGCTTTATAGGCGAGGAGCATACCGCCGCAAAACTTGCCGTTTTCAAAAAAATTGTTGCGGAAATTTTCGGCAAAGCGGATGAAAAATACATACTTACCGTACCCGAGCGCTTTGAAAAAGGCGGGTACGCGGCGGCGCGGGAGCTTTATTCTTCGGGCGCGCTGCCCGAGGCGCTTATTTGCGCATATGACGATATGGCGCTCGGCGCAATGCGCTTTTTAAGCGAAAAAAATATTTCCGTACCGGGGCAGATAAAAATACTCGGAATGGATAATATTCCCCACTCCGAGTATTTTGTGCCGAGTCTTTCAACTGTTGATTTTATGAACGAAGAAATTGCCGAAACCGCCGCGGAAAGCGTTTTTGAAATTCTGGACGGAAAAACGCCGCAAAAAGAGTACTGTTTTTCGGCGCGGCTTATTCGGCGGGAATCTTCTCTTACACCGTAAGCCTTTTTATTGCCTCGGCGGCGGCGGTAAGCCCCGCAGCGCCGGGCACGGGCGCCATACTGGCGGGGCTTACCCTGCCTGTGCTGCGGTATTCGCCGCAATCCTGCGGCTTTATGGGCGGCTCGTCGCTCCAAACGGCGGTAACCCCCGAAACGCCGCGTTTTTTAAGCTCATAGCGCATAACCCGCGCTAAGGGGCAAACGCTTGTTTTTGATATATCTGTCACCCTGATGCGCGTGGGGTCGGTTTTATTGCCCGTTCCCATAACGCTTATCAGGGGGATTTTTCTTTTATACGCCTGCTCGGCTAAAAAAAGCTTTGCGGTCACGTTATCCACCGCGTCTATCATAACGTCGAATTTCTCAAAAGGTATTTCGCTTTCGGGCGTTATAAATTCGCAAACGGGAATTATATTGCACTCGGGGTTAATATCCCTGTACCTTGCGGCGGCTATATCGGTTTTGTTTTTACCGACTGTTGAATTAAGCGCTATAAGCTGGCGGTTTATGTTGCTTTTTGCAACCGTATCGTTATCGTAAATATAAACCGTGCCGAGCCCTGAGCGCACAAGCGCCTCGGCGGCATACGACCCCACGCCCCCAAGCCCGAAAACAGCGGCGGCGGAGTGTGAAAGCTTATCTATTCCTTTTTCGCCTATAAGCGAGGCGGTTCTTAAAAGTTCTTCGCGCATATCACAGCTCCAAATATTTAATAAGGTAGGGTATTTGCGTTTCAAAGTCTACCCCAAAGCGCTCCTCGCGGTTATCGGTCAGCGCCTTTTTTATGCAGCGCGCGGTGAAATTAGCCGCTATCTGCGCGGCGGATTTTAAGCTGCGGTCGCGAAGATATGCGGCGGTAAGCGTGCTTGTAAAAATATCCCCCGTACCGTGGTAAGCTACGGGAACGCGCTCGGCAAATACATATGCGGCGGTTTCGCCGTCAAAAACGGCGGCGCCGATTTTTCTTTCGTCAAAGCTGACGCCCGTCAGCACAATATCGGCGTGGGCCTTCAAATAAAGTCCGCCTAGCAGCGCCTTTATATAATTTTCGTCATACGGCGGCTCCTTATATTCGCACCCCAGCATAAGGCAGGCTTCGGTAATGTTAGGTGTTATAATATCCGCCGCGGCGCATAATTTAAGCATATAATCGGGAAAATCGGGTTCAAAACCGCGGTAAAGCCTGCCGTTATCCGCCATAACGGGGTCGGCTATAAGCTTTGTATCGGGGCGGCTTATAAGGCGGGCGGCCTCCAGCGCCAAATAAATTTGCTGCTTTGAGCACAGGTAGCCTGTGTAAACCGCGTCGGCGGTAACGCCCTCCTTTTTCCAGTGGCGGGCTATGGCTACCATATCGGGCGACATATCCTTAAATGTATAATTTTTAAAGCCGCCCGTGTGGGTTGAAAGCACCGCCGTGGGAATAACGGCGGTTTCAATTCCCGCTGCCGAAATTATGGGCAGCGCGACCGTGAGCGAGCATTTCCCGAGACAGGAAATATCACTTATTGCAACAACTCGCTTTTGCAAGCTATTTCACTCCCTTTTTAGGACAAAAACTTTCAAGCGGACAAATTTCGCAGTGCGCTTTACGGGCGGTGCATATATCCCTGCCGAAAAGCACCGCGCGGTGACAAAACGCGTTGGATCTTTCGGGCGGCAGCAGCTTTCGCATTTCGGTTTCAACCTTCAGCGGAACGGTCGTATTAACCAGCCCCAAGCGGTTGCAAAGCCTTATAAAATGCGTGTCGGTAACCACGGCGGGCTTGCCGAAAATATCCCCGCACACAAGGTTTGCGGTTTTTCTGCCTATTCCGGGCAGGCGCGTCAGCTCCTCAATAGTGTCGGGTACTTTACCGCCGTATTGCTCTGTCAGCATTTTGCCTATTCCGCAAAGGTCATTTGCCTTTGTTTTGTAAAGCCCGCAGGTTTTAATAAGCTCCTCTACCCGCTTTATATCGGCGGCAGCGAGTGTCTCGGGCGTGGGGAACTCGGCAAAAAGCGCGGGAGTTACCGTATTCACCCGCTTATCGGTGCATTGCGCCGAAAGCCGCGTTGCGATAAGCAGCTGATACGCGTCGGTATAGGTAAGGGAGCACACGGCGTCGGGGTAGAGCTTTTCAAGACCCGCTACCGCCCTTTCGGTTATTTCTTTTTTACGCATTTGTAGGCTCCAGCTTTAAATCGCCCTGCTTTATAAGCCCCAATTTGCGCATACCCTCGGCAATGGCAAGGGTCACAGCGGCGGGGAGAATAAAGTGCATAACCATTATTTCAATTATTGTAACCGCGGGTGAAAAGCCCGCCGCGGTCATACTGTCATACGCCATAAACTGCCCCACAAGCCCCGATGAGCCCATACCCGAGCCTACGGGGTTGCTTACCATTTTAAGCACCGCCGATGAAATAGGACCGAGTATAGCGCTTGAAAGCACGGGCGGCAGCCAGAGTATAGGCTTGCGCACAAGGTTCGGTACTTGCAGCATAGAGGTGCCGAGTCCCTGGGCTATAAGCCCGCCGAGCTTATTTTCGCGGTAGCTTATAACCGCAAAGCCTACCATATTGCAGCAGCAGCCTATTGTAGCGGCGCCTGCGGCAAGCCCGGTTATTCCCATAGAAATACCTATTGCCGCCGAGGAGATGGGCAGGGTGAGAATAACGCCCATAAGCGCCGAAATCGCAATTCCGCCCAAAATCGGGCTGTTTTCAACATTTATATTAACAAGCTCGCCGAGCCACTTCATAGCCGTGGAAATGTACGGTCCTACAAAATAGCCCGCAGCCGCGCCCGCCAAAATGCAGCAGACAGGCGTTACAATTATATCTACCTTTGTTTTGCCCGAAACCAGTGCGCCTATTTCAATAGCTATGTAGGCGGCTATAAAAGCGCCGAGCGGCTCGCCGGGTGCGCCTATTTTAAAAGCCTCGTTTGCAAGGTTGGGGAAAGCGCCTATCATACCCGTAACCCCCGCGGCTACCGCAACCAGCGGCGAGGATTTTAATTTGCAGGCAACGCCCACGCCTATACCCGCGCCCGTAAGCGTTTTTGCAACGCTGCCCATGGCGTTCAGGTATGTACCCACAACGTTACCGCCCACAAGCTTACCTATCTGGCAGATAATAGTGCCTATAATAAGCGTGGAAAAAAGCCCGTAGCTCATTCCGGAAAGTCCGTCTATAAAAAGGCGGTTAAGATATTTTTTCATAATTTTCCCCTTCTCCGCAATAGTATTACACTTATTATACTAAAAAAAATTAAAATTAACAATAGTGAATACCCCGAATTTCAGGGAAAATACTAATGATATTATGATAATATTATCAAGGCATAAACGGAGGTAAAAATATGAAAACAGTAGCATTCTTCGACGCGAAAAGCTACGACCGCGAAAGTTTTAAACGTTTTGAGGACGAGGACATAAACATCAGATTTTTTGAAAACAAGCTGAACGCCGACACCGTGAGTATGGCGGCGTGCTGCGACGGCGTGTGCGTTTTTGTAAACGATACGCTTGACAGAACGGTTATTGAAAAACTGGCGGAATACGGCGTGGGAGTAATTGCGCTAAGGTGCGCGGGCTATAACAATGTGGATCTGAAAGCGGCGGCGGGGCGCGTAAGGGTGGTAAGAGTGCCCGCCTACTCGCCCTATGCCGTGGCAGAACACGCGGCGGGACTGCTGCTTATTTTAAACCGCAAGCTGCACAGGGCGTATATAAGAACCCGCGACCATAACTTCTCATTAGAGGGGCTTATCGGCTTTGATATGCACGGCAAGACCGTGGGAATTATAGGCACGGGTAAAATAGGCAGGTGCTTTGCGGATATCTGCACCGGCTTCGGAATGAATATTTTGGGCTGCGACCCATACGAAAGCCCCGAATTTAAGGGCGAATACGTCACGCTTGAGGAGCTGCTGCAAAAAAGCGATATTATATCGCTGCACTGCCCGCTTACAAAGGAAAACCACCACCTGATAAACGAAAACACAATAAATCAAATGAAAAACGGCGCGTATATTATAAACACCTCGCGCGGACAGCTGATAGACACCCAAAGCCTGATAGCGGGGCTGAAATCGGGTAAAATAGGCGCGGCGGGGCTGGACGTTTATGAGGAGGAAACCGAGCTTTTCTTTGAAGATTACTCCGAGGAAATAATCCCCGACGATACCCTATCCACCATTATTTCAATGCCGAATGTTATTGTCACCTCGCACCAGGCGTTTTTGACCCGCGAGGCGCTCGACGGCATTGCTGGAACTACAATGGAAAACCTGCGCGCTTTCTTTGCGGGCGAGGAGCTTAAAAACGAGGTAGGGTAAAAAAACAGACATTAGATGTCAGACGGTAGATATCAGACAAATACCCCGCCGTTTCGGCATTGCCGAAACAGCGGGGTACCTATGGGCGGCATTGCCGCCGCATGACATATAATATCTACTTTATCAGCATCATAAGCGTGCCCGCAACAATAAGCAAAAGCCCCGCCGCCGATTTTTTTGAAAGCCGCTCCTTGAAGACCGCCGCCGAAAAGCCCACAGAAACCAGAATACTCAGCTTATCAATAGGCACAACAACACTTGCGAGACCGTCCTGCAGCGCCTTATAACAGCAAAGCCACGAAGCGCCGGTCGCCAACCCCGAAAGCACGAGAAAAAGCCATGTTTCGGCGCCGAGTGCGGTAATGTTGCCCGCCGACCCCGCAATAAAAACCATAAGCCATGAAAAAACAAGGACCACACCGGTACGGATTGCAGTTGCAATATCCGAATCGGTCTTTTTTATGCCGCACTTGGCAAGAACGGCGGTAAGACCGGCAAAAAGCGCCGAACCGAACGCAAAAAGCACCCACATTACTGTCACCTTTAAAAATCCGGAACCTTATTAAATAAATCCCGTTTTATTCCGACAGTCCCTCGGAAACGCCCATAAGGATAATTCCGGCAAAGACGGTGAAAATTATCAAATAATGCTTAAACGAAAGTTTTTCCTTTAAGAATATGCGGGAAAGCAGCACCGAGAACACGCAGTAAGCCGAAATCATAGGCGCCGCCACGGTGGGGTTATCGCCTATCGCGTAAATATAGGCGAACTGCCCCGCAGTTTCGCAGCCTGCACCGAGCCACTTGGGTAAATCCCATTTAAAGCTCGGTTTTTGCTTTTTAATTACATAAACGTAAATAAACGCGGCAATGCCCATTATAAAGAATGTATACTCGTATGCAATATTCGCCGAGTCCTCGCCGACTATGCCCTTATCAAGCAGTATCGCGTCGGCAAAGGTGCCCAGTCCGTCAAGCAGGCAATAGAAAATCGGGAAGAATACCGCAATAAAGCCCGATTTAAACTTTTTGTTTTCCGCTTTATCGGCTAAGGCGTGTGCTTCTTCGTCATACTTCTTTTCAACGAACGCAAGCCCCGCAACGCCTAAGCACACAAGAACAATTCCTGCCCAGCTTAAGGCATCGGGCATTTGCCGCAAAAACACAAGGCAAAGTATGCAGGCAACCGCACCCGATGAATTGCATATCGGCGAAGAAACCGAAAGCATTATGTACCTAAGCCCCACATAGCCCAAAATCATTGAGGAAACATAGCAGATAATAGCGGGCGAATACTTTATAAAGTCCACGGGGTAAAACTTTGCCCCAGTGAGCAGCTCGAAAGTCGCGTGCAGACCCATAACCGTACCCACGGCGACTACTATTTTCCAATGACTGTATTTATCGGTCGAATCGGAGCCCATTTTTGAAAATAAGTCCGACCCGCCCCAAAACATAATTGTAACCAAAGATAATATAAACCACATATTTTTAAAAATCCTCACTTTTTTAATTCGGAATGCGGAATAATGCGCTTCGCGCATACGCCCTTATTCCAAACACATTTACCTTCCGCGTTGTTTTGCCTTTTTAATTCGCATCTATCGGTGGGTCGTTATTGTTTTCGCTTTTAATTTCAAGCGCTTTTATTATCGTTTCTTCAAGGTTTTGCGTACCGTCTACAAATACCATTTTGTAGCCGACTTTTTCGGCAATTTTCTTTACAAATTCATCTCTTTTTATTCTATCCTCTTTGTTATGCGAACTGTCATTTAACTCTATTAACAGCTCGGGATATAAATTATCCTTTTTACAAAGAATAAAATCTATGTGCTTTGACTTGATTTTGCCGAAATACTTCATATATTCCTTTTTGTCCGCCTCGGCACTCACCTCAACCAAATCAGCAAAGCGAATTTTCGCCAAAACAGCAAAGTCGTATTTATCCGCTATTTCTTTAAGACTCTTATAAAACCAGTACTCGTTTTTCGTAAGCAAAAATTTCCGCCTGTACGGTAGTTTTTCTATGTCTTCATCAGGCAGCTTTCTTTGCGTTTTTAAATCTCTGACCACAAGACCTACTACTATTGCAGCAATAATAATTGCAAATGGTAAGTAGCTGCTTTTAAAAATATTTGAAAAATCCAATCTGTTCTCCCCTTGCTTAATTATCGCAGTGCATAAGTCGGTAATTTTGCCATTGCCAAGTGCACTTATTCCGCATTCCGAATTCCGCATTCCGAATTCCGCATTAATTTATTATTCCGACAGCTTTTTCGCAAACTCGGCAAGCTCGTCATCGCTTAAAAATTCAATTGTAAGCGTGCCCTTGCCGTTGCCGGAAGGGTTTATATGTACCTTTCTGTGCATTTCGTTTTTAAGGGAAAGCTCAACCTCACTGTAAAAGGTCGGTTTAGGCTCTGCGGGCTTTTTAGCCGCAGTTTTCGCCTTTTTTGCGGCTGCCGCCATTCTTTCAAGGTCACGGACAGATGCGCCGTCCGCTGCGGCAAGCAGCATTTTGGAGCGCGTGTTTTCGTCATCACACGAAAGCAGGGCGCGCGCATGTCCCGCAGTAATGCTGCCGCGGCGCAAGGCCTCTAATTCGGTGCTGTTGAGGGCAAGCAGGCGCAAGGCGTTAGTCACCGCGCTGCGCGATTTACCCATTCGCTTTGCAACCTCTTCTTGGGTCAGCCCATAGCCTTCAATAAGCGAGCGATAGCCGAGCGCCTCTTCAACCGCATTTAAATCTTCGCGCTGTAGGTTCTCTATAAGCGCTAATTCCATTAGTGTCTGCTCGTCCGCGTCCTTTATTATAACAGGCACTTCATTAAGCCCCGCAATGCGGCTTGCGCGCCAGCGGCGTTCACCCGCAATTATACTGTATCTGCCGTTTGCATTTGGTTTAACCACAATAGGTTGTATAAGTCCGTGCCTCGCAATGCTGTCCGCAAGCTCCGAAATGCTCTGCTCGTCAAAGTCCTTTCGGGGTTGGTCGCGGTTGGGTTCAATATCGTTTATGTTTAATTTTACCGCGCCGTCGCTGTCGGTCGCGTTTTCGCTGAAAAGGGAGTCAAGTCCCCTGCCGAGTCCGCCTTTTTTTGCAGCCATTTTATCTTCTCCTGTTCTTCTTCAAAAATTCTTTGGTTAAATCGTCATACGCCGCCGCGCCCTTTGAGCGCTTATCGTAATACTGTATCGGCATGCCGTAGCTCGGCGCTTCCGAAAGCCTTACCGCGCGCGGAATTACCGATTTATAAAGCTTATCGGCAAAGTATTTTTTAATTTCGGTTACCACCTGACCCGTCAGGTTCAGCCTCCCGTCATACATTGTAAGCACTATTCCCTCAATTTCAAGGGTCGGGTTGTAAAGCCTTTTCACTTGACGCACCGTCGCCATAAGCTGCGAAAGCCCCTCAAGCGCGAAATATTCGCACTGTATCGGCACAAGCACCGTGTCGCAGGCGTTAAGCGCGTTTATAGTTATAAGTCCTAAAGACGGCGGACAATCAATAAATATGTAGTCGTATTTATCCCTTGACGCGGCAAGGGTCATTTTAAGCTGCGCCTCGCGGTGCTCAATTTCAATTAAATCAACCTCCGCCGCAGCTAAATCCATTGAGGACGGAACAACGTCTACATTTTTATATTCCGTCTTTACTATGGCGTTTTCAAGCTTGCCCGTGCCTATTAAAAGCTCATATGAAGTGGTTTTTACCTCTTTTTTGTTTATTCCAAAGCCGCTTGTCGAGTTGCCCTGCGGGTCGGCGTCTACCAAAAGCACCTTTCTGCCCGCAATGCCTACTCCCGCGGCGAGATTTACGGCAGTTGTGGTCTTCCCGACGCCGCCTTTTTGATTAACAACGGCGATTATCTTCCCCATTCTTATTCCTCCCTGTAAATGTTTCACGTGAAACATTTAAGTCACGGATTATATTATAGCATTTTACAGAACAAAAGTAAATATAAAAATTCGGAATTATGAATGCAGAATGCGGAATTATATAAAACCAACAATCGTTGGTATATTGCGCTATTTTATGATGTATAATGCTCCAAGGGAGGCCCTCATAGTTTCTGCAAAGTTTTATATTGTATAATCCTTTAGGAGGTGATTATAAATGGAGTACGAAGAAATTTTAGATGAGTTACAAACTGCAATAAGAGGACTTGAAATGAACACGCAGTTTTTAATACTTTTTTCGTATAAAGAAGAAGTATTGATTGAAAAGTGTTCGGAACAAACGGTAGAAGACTGTAAGGACAGGCTTTTAAATTTTGCCGAGCAATATACATATGATTATCTTGCCGCCGCAAAGCTATTGCTTAACTATAAAAAGTAAGTTTTTATGCAAACCAAAGGCTCCCTTCTTTTTGACGTTAGTCAAAAAGAAGGGAGCCTTTATTTCATTACGCATTCCGAATTCTTAATTCTGCATTAAGTCTTGTCTCCCGGTTTAAACAGCGCCGCCATTAAAAAGCCCGATACAACGGCGGTCGCAATGCCTGCCGAGGTTGCGGTTAATCCGCCCATCAGTATGCCCATAAAGCCGTATTCCTTTACCGCCTCTTTAACGCCGCAGGCAAGGCTGTAACCGAAGCCCGTAAGCGGAACGGTGGCACCCGCGCCCGCAAACTTAACAATAGGCTCATAAACGCCGATTGCGGTAAGAATTACCCCCGCCACAACGTAAGAAACAAGTATTCGCGCAGGCGTAAGCTTAGTGTAATCAATTAAAACCTGACCTATAAGGCAGATAAACCCGCCCACAAGAAACGCATATAAGCAATGTAAAAAAATATCCATAAGGCAACCCCCTGTATAATGTTTCACGTGAAACATTCCTTTTATATTATAGGTTGCCCTATGGATTATTATTTATACCTCAATACCGTAGCTTTCCGAAATACTTTTTTTAACCTCGCCGTAATCGAGCATACGCACCTTTACGGTATCGGCGCTTTCCGACCGCACGCTTATTACTACCTTGCAGGTGTTAAGCCGAATATCGGGAATTGTGCGTATAATCTTAATCTGCCCCACATTTTCGCGCGGACAGTGCAGCTCGCAGGCGTTAAAGCCCTTTACGGTCTGCGCGTAGATGTTTCTGCCTATTTTCAGCTTACCCAAGCGAAACTCGTAAATGCTCAAATATGCGTAATACATTATAATTGCGCAGGCTACCATGGTTAAAAAGAGGGTAAGCCTGCCGAATTTCGGGAAAATAAGGGTCAGCGATACCGAGGCTGCTACCGTAATTATAAAATACAGCCCCGGCAGATATAAAAATCGGTTTTTGGTTACAATATCCCGCCGCGCGTGCATCAGCTTGCCGTCTGGCGCTAAAAACGGAAAATACGCCTGAAACTGGCGCTTTATCTCACCCCGTCTGCCCGAGGGCACTATAACCGCCGTCTCGCTTTTTGAGCCGCCGTAGCCGCCCACGCTCACCTTCATAGCGTAGCGCTTGAAAAGCCGCATAAGCGGGGTTTGGTCTATAATAACATCGTTTACCGAGGACTTTTTAAAGGCGGAACGACTGCGCACGAAAAAGCCCGATCGCACCTCTAACTTTTCCTTTTCAAGAAAGAGCTTAAAATTTATATACTTAAAAAGCGAATAAACAAAGGCTACCGCATAACTTAAAAGAAAAACAAGGGTTATTGCGTTTACAATAGGCGGAAAGTAGGATTTAAAGCCGCTTGAAACGTTGTTTATCTCGTCAAGCAGAATATTATTTAGCGCAATACCCAAAAGCTTACCTGTTTTATTTATTATAGGCACGGCAATAAGCATACCCATAACCGCCGAGGATGTGGTAGCCGCCATAACCGCCACCTTAAAGACCGAAAACTTAACGGCGGTGTAATTATCCTCGCCGTATAAAAGGCGGGAGACCTCGGCGCTGTCCTTTGTGCTCAGCTTAAAATCAAAATCCGCCTTGCCCTTGGGTCCCGCCTCGGTATTTATTCGGTAGGATACCGCGCGGAAGACTGCGTCGATAGGGTTTTGCACCGTTTGAACGGACGATAGCTTATTAACGCTTATAAAGGCGCTGCTTTTAAAAAGCACCCCCATTTTAATTGTCACACCGTTTTTGCCGCAAATAAGGTGGAAAGAGCGGCAGCGCAGAGCGCCTATAAGGGTAATTGCCATAAAGCCTATAAGCTCAAGGGTTAAAACGCCCGTAACGCGGCGCTTTATAATATACTGTATTACACCCTTTAAAACAGGCAGAACCAGTACAAAAAGAAAGGGCTTAATAAGGCTTACAAGCATAAGCGGGTGGGCGCGAAACTCCTTTTTCAAGCGTTTTCCTCCTTTGTGAGCGACTTTATAAACAGCTCAACGTCAGATACGGGCAGCTCAGGTATAATAACGCTGCTGCGCGCCGCTTTAAGGCTTAGCGCCGCAAGCCCCATACTGTGGGCAAGGGGCGTGGAATAGCTTTGAACGTAAATAAGCCTTGAAAAGGGCATTATATGGGTAGTCCTTATAAAGATACCGCGGTTTATAATAATTGCGCCCTTAGGGAACAGTATTTCATAGCTTGCAAAATAGGCGGGAATATACCACAGCACAAATATAAGCAGCGCCGCCGCCAAAATTACTGCCGGCAAAAGGCACCAAAGCGTTACCGAGCAGAGAAATAGCAGCACCGCAACCGGAATAAAGCCTATTAAACATATGCGCACCTGCCACAAAAAGCGGGTTTTTTTCGGTATTCCGTTTTCTTTCATACCATTCCCTCCCTTGGTTTACATAACATTTTTATTTACCTTTTACCGCGTCCCAATATTCCTTGTATTTTTGCTCGGTTTTATTGTCTCCGTACTCATAATACCGCTTGTTTTTAAGCGCGTCGGGTAAATACTGTTGGTTTACATAATGATTTTTAAAATCGTGCGGATATTTATAGTTCTGCCCCTTTGTTTCGGCTTCCTCGCCGTCAAAATGCTTGTTTTGCAGTTGGCGCGGAATAGGTCCGCCTATTCCCTTTTCAATATCCTCCATTGCCGCGACTATCGCGTTATGCCCCGAGTTTGATTTCGGGCTTGTGGCTACCAAAATCACCGCGTCGGCAAGGGGCAGGCGCGCCTCGGGCAGACCCACCGACTGCGCAATATCCACCGCCGCTTTCACTATGGGTATTATTTGCGGGTAGGCAAGCCCCACATCCTCACAGGCGCATACCATAAGCCGCCTGCAGGCGCTCGGCAAATCTCCCGCCGCAAGCAGTCTGCCTAAATAGTACACGGCGGCATCGGGGTCAGACCCGCGCATTGATTTTTGGTAAGCCGATATTATATCGTAGTGTTCGTCGCCCTCGCGGTCGTAGCGAACGGCGTTTGCCGCCGCAATTTCCTCTACCGTATCGTCGGTAATGTCAATTTCTGTTTCGTTTTCGCTTGTCAGCACGCATAGCTCCAGCATATTAAGCGAACGGCGCACATCCCCCGCCGCCGCGCGGGATATTTTTTTCTTATCGTCTGCCGAAATTTTAATTTCTTTGCCCTTTTCTTCGCTTAAAATGCCGATTGCGCGGTCTAAAACGGCTGAAATATCATCAGGCGTCAGCTGCTTGAACTCAAACACCGTAGAGCGGCTTAAAATCGCGTTGTATACATAAAAATAGGGATTTTCGGTGGTGGAGGCTATAAGAGTAATATCCCCGTTTTCAATGTAAGAAAGCAAAATTTGCTGCTGTTTTTTATTGAAATACTGTATTTCGTCAAGATAAAGCAGTATGCCGTTTTGGGTATCTATCGTGCCTATTGAGCCGATAATTTCTTTAATATCGGCGGTTGATGCGATGGTCGCGTTAAGGTAGCACAGCTTTTTACCGCTTGTGGCGGCAATTATGTTTGCAACCGTGGTTTTACCCACGCCCGAGGGTCCGTAAAATATAAGGTTGGGTATATTTTTTGAGTCAATTATGCGCCGCAGCACCTTTCCCGGCGCTAAAAGCTGCTTTTGCCCCGCAACTTCTTCAATTGTTTTCGGTCTTAATCTGTCCGCTAACGGTGAGTTCATTTTTTTAACCTGCCTTGATATTAACATTTTCCGCTTTTTCGCTTCATATTATAAATTATACGGGAATTTGGAGTGGAAAAGCATTGAAAAAAACAATTTTTATTAAAAATGCCCTTATTTTAACCGTTTCCTCGCTGATATTGCGCTTTGTGGGAATAATTTTCAAGGTTTGGTTAGCGCAGCTTATCGGTTCTGAGGGAATAGGGCTTTATCAGCTTATATTCAGCGTATATATGCTCGCCGCCACCTTTGCCACAAGCGGTATAAGCACCGCCGTTACAAGGCTTGTCGCCGAAGAATTAGCCCTCGGCACAAAGCGGGGCACGCTTAAAATACTGCGCCGCGCTATTGAAATTACCCTGCTTATTGCGGCGGTAACGGTTGTAACGGTGTTTTTCGGGGCGGAATTTATAGCCGTTCGGTTTTTGAATGATATTCGCGCCGTGCCCGCGCTTAAAATACTGCCGCTTTCGCTCCCCTTTATGGGGCTTTCCTCCTGCCTGCGCGGGTATTTTATTGCCCGCCGCAAAATAACGCCGAACGCCGTTTCGCAGCTGCTTGAGCAGGCGGTAAGAATAATGCTTATAGTAGTTCTTGTGGGTAAATTCTGTACTAAGGGCCTCGGTGCGTGCGCCGCCGCCGTGATTTTGGGTGACAGCGCCGCCGAAATATTCTCGTTTTTAATGCTCTGGCTTATATGGCTGCAGGATACGAAAAGGCTCGATAACCTCACCGGCAGAGCGCGCCCGCCGTTCGGCATAGTAAGGCGCATACTGCATATTTCCGTTCCCATAACCTCGGGCAGATATTTAAACACCGCGCTTCGCACGGGCGAGAATATTTTAGTGCCGAAAAACCTTGCAAAATACCCGTTCGGGGGCGAAAACGCCCTTTCTCAATTCGGTATGATAAAGGGCATGGCGCTGCCTATACTTTTCTTCCCCTCCACCCTGTTAAACGCCGTTTCCACGCTCTTAATTCCCGAAATATCCGAGGCGGAGGCGCGCAACCGCCACGGGCTTGTGCGCTCGGCAACCCGAAATATTTTAAAATTAACAAGCGTTATAGCCTTTATTTTCGGCGCGATATTCTTTGTGGGGGGCAGAAAAATAGGTCTGCTTATATATAAAAGCCCCGAGGTAGGCGAGCTTTTGCGCGCTCTCTCGCCAATAGTGCCGCTGATGTATTTAGACAGCATTTCCGACGGCATTTTAAAGGGTCTCGACCAGCAAGCCTTCACATTCCGCACCGCCGTTTCCGATTCGGTGCTTAGAATTATTCTTATCCTTATATTATTGCCGATTTTCGGACTCAGGGGATTTATTTGGATAATGTATTTTTCAAACGTTTTAACCTGCTTTTTAAACGTCGGCAGACTGCTGCACGTAACAAGGGTTAAAATTCGCTTTATAAATGAAATTTTACTGCCGCTTACCTCCGCCGCGGTAATTGCGATTGTTTGCGACAGATTATTGGGGCTTTGGGGCAGCATGGGCAATTTGGTTTACATAATACTTTTGTGTATAATTTCGCTGCCGCTGTACTTCGGGGCGATGCTGATGTTTAAGGTAGTCAGTCCCGATGATCTTCGGTCATTTCTCCGTAAATAATTTCGTAATTTCTTTTTATCACCTTTTCCCCGCGCCACTCATAGGCTCTGCCCGAAATATCCTCGCCGTATTCGTAGCGGTCGCGGTAGCCCGAAATAAACTCGGGAATATAGGTATTCGCCGCATTTTTATTAAGCGGGCACACCTCAGCGCAAATATCGCAGCCCCAAACGGTATTATACTTTTTGAGGGCTGCTTTTTCGGCAAAATTAAGCTCTTTTTTTTGCTGTGTGACAGCCGATAGACATTTGCCATCCCCCCTTGGACAAGCCTTTTTGCAATTGCCGCACACAGGGCATTTTTTAAAGTGATTTTCGGCAGGAATTTCAAGGTCGGTTACAATTTCGCAAATAAAACACCAGCTGCCGTAGGTTTTGTTTATTAAAAGCCCGTTTTCACCGTATACCCCAAGCCCCGCGGCAGCCGCGGCGGAAACCTCGGGTATGGGCGAATTATCGGCAAAGCTTTCAAATTTATAATCGGGAAATTCCTTTTTCAAATCGTCCGTTATGTTTGAAAGATATTTTTGCGTTATACCGTGGTAATCGGGCACCGAGGCATATCGGCAAATGTTTTCGGGGTGGGCGTCTCTCACCTTGTAGGGGAACAAAAGCAGAATTACCGTTTTTGCGTTTTCGGGCAGCCGCCGCATGGCGCGGCAGGGCAAAAGGCGCTCCTTTACAAGGTCAAAAGCGCAAAAGCCCGCGTCGCGTATTCCGTTTTTATTTATTATTTCAAGTATTTTTCGTTTCATCTTAAATTACCGAAAAATTCCCGCAGGAGTGATAAACATTCTTCCTCATATATTCCGCCGTAAATTTCGGGCTTGTTATCAAGCGGTATGTCGCAAAGTCTGACCGCGCTGTCAATACAGCCGGCTTTAAGGTCATACGCCCCGAAAACAAGGGTGGAAATTCGCGCGTTTATAATAGCGCCCGTGCACATTGAGCACGGCTCTAGGGTGACGTACATTTCGCAGCCGTCAAGCCGCCAAGAACCTAAATATTTGCAGGCGGCGTTTATAGCCTCGGTTTCGGCATGGGAAAGCGCGTTTTGCTTTTCCTCGCGCCTGTTTCTCCCTCTTGCTATTATCTCCCCGTTTTTAACAATAACCGCCCCCACCGGAACCTCTCCGCCGCGTGCGGCGGAGCGCGCCTCGGCAAGAGCGGCTTTCATAAACTCACTGTTCATTTTTTAACCCTGAAACGTTCCCGAAAAATACGGCATATTGTTATGCGGGTCAAACTCGGGCTTGCGGTTTCTTATAATAAAGAGTATTATCGGCACCGAAATTGTGAAGATAACCGACAGCACGATATAGAGCGTAGCGTTTGATTTATCAAATGAGGAATAAACGCGCCACAAAGCTATGAAGAAAACCACCGCATAAGAAATTGCCACCGCTATAAGCGCGAAGTAAAGAATTATTACCGGAATAAGCGACATAAACTGCTCGGGTGCCATTTCAGCCGAGGTATTTACCGCGTCAAGTGCGTAGCCCGTAATTTCCTTTACGGAAATTACCGTAAATATTGTAAGAGCTATTGATTCTATAAGCACTATTCCCTCTAAAACAGGCAAAATTATGCCGAAACGGGCGGATTTTGTGCCGTTTTTCTTTTTATATTTTTCGGCAAGCGTACCGAATACCCAGTCGTTTGCCACGGGAACAAAGGCAAGCCACGGGTTTTTAATTTCGGCGCTTTTCGCCATTTTATAAACGCTTATGCTTTCTAACAGATAAATTGCTATTCCGATAACCGCGGAAACCGCAATCGCGCCTATAAAAAATGTAAAAAAGAATGATACGAGTTCCTCCGGTAGACCCAATTCCACTAAATAATCAAACATATTTACAAACTCCTTTTAAAAATATACAAAGGCTTCAACAATGCAGATAATAATGAAAATTATAATAACCGGGGTTGTAAAAAACCATTTAAAGCGCTGTTTAGGTACGCTTTCAACTTCGGTCTTCTGAAATTTAAACATTTCACCCGAATCTTCACTTAAAGCAAGCGCCAGTATACCCAACAAAAGACAAAAGAGCTGGAAAATAAGATACATAATATTCTGAGCCGCCTGCGAAATACCGCTCGGCATAAAATCAAAAATTACAGACACAAAATTATTTGTAGCATGCACCGCCATAGCCAAAAGCAGCGAATTTGTTTTTACCGCAATAAAGCCTAAAGCCAGCCCCACCAAAAACGCAAAAGGAATCTGCTCAAAGTTACCGTGCGTAAGCCCGAAAAGAATTGACGATACAAGCACCGCAAAGCCGTCGCCGTATTTACGGAGCGACCCTAAAACAAGCCCGCGAAAAGCGAATTCTTCCACCAGCGCCGGTGTAACAACGGTGGCAAAAAGGCAAAGCAAAAACCCGAAAAAGCCTTTCGGAGATTCCCCGAAATCCACATTATACTCAATCCCGAAAAATTGGAAAAACTGACTTGCCATGGAGGTTGCAATATTCGCAAATGCGCAAAACGCAACGCCTATAAAGTACATTGCAACCCTGTTTCCTCGCTGCGGCTTTTTAAGCGATACCAAATTGCTTATTCTCATTCCGTTTGCGCGGAACATTATAATAAACGGAACGGTGAACATTAAAATTGATAAGCACACCTGCAAAACCTGCATTACCGCGGGGTTTTTTATTATTTCCATCGCTGTTTCGGAAGTAAAGCCCAGCTTACCCATTATAAAAAGGTAAACAATACTCCATGCAGAGCTTACCGCAAGCGTAATTATAAGCGAAAGACCGATTGCCAGTGCCCTTTTCCTTATTCCATTTTTTTCCTCATAGGTTTTAGGGGTAAATCCGTAGGGAATAAACGTTACATAGCTGTGCGGTATTGCGCTCACCCCCGGCTGCTCAAAAGTCGGGGGATTGGTATTTGCCGCGTCCGTTTTCTGCTCCTCAAACTGCGGATTATATTCATCCATAGTTTTATACCTGCCTTTTTACTCGGAATATTCTCCTCTATTCCTCTGCGCCGGTGCTTTCTTCCTCTGTTTCCGGCTCGTCGGGCTCTGCCGCGCCCGCGTCAGCCTCGGGTGTTTCGGGTAAATCGGTCGGCTCCTCGTCGCTGTGCTCTGTCACCGCTACCGAGAGTATCTTTTCGCCCTCGCCCACCTTCATTACGCGCACGCCCTTTGCGGGACGGGCAAAGGTGGAAATATCGCCCGAGAATATTCTTATTATTATACCGTTTGAGGCTATCATTATAATATCCTCTTCGCCCGTTACCGCAAGCGACGTCGCAACATCGCCGTACTTTTCAACGCGGTAGTTGGTAAGACCCTTACCGCCGCGGGATTGCAGGCGGTAGTCGCTTATCGGGCTTATTCTGCCGTAGCCTGTTTCGGTAATGGTTAAAAGTTTGGTGTTTTCATTTGTTATTTCCATTGAAACCACGTAGTCCTCGGGCTTCATTGTAATCGCCTTAACGCCTCTGGCTCCTCTGCCCATGGCGCGAACCTGATTTTCATTAAACTGAATTGCCATACCCTTTTTGGTAGCTATAAACAGGTTATTTTCCCCGTTTGTCATTTTAACAAAGGTCAGCTCATCGTCATCATCAATGGAAATTGCAATAATACCGCTCTTTCTTGTGTTCCTGAACTCCGAAAGCTTGGTACGCTTTATTATACCCTTCTTTGTTACCATTGTGATATAATGTTCCTCATCAAGCTCGGAGGCGGGCAGAATTATCGTAATTTTCTCATTCGGCATAAGGGGCAGAATATTTATAATATTCATTCCCTTTGAGGTTCGGCTGCCCTCGGGTATTTCGTAAGCCTTAATGCGGTACATTCTGCCGAGATTTGAGAACAGCATAATGTAATCGTGCGAAGAGCACACGAACATATTTTCAACCGTATCGTCATCGCGCGTGGTCATACCCGTAATTCCTCTGCCGCCGCGGTGCTGAACGTTATAGGTATCGGCAGGCAGGCGCTTAATAAAGCCGTTTTCGGTTTTGGTAAGCACGCACTGCTCCTCGGGAATAAGGTCCTCAATATCAACATCGCCCACAACGTCGGTAATTTCGGTGCGGCGGTCGTCTGAGAATTTATCGCGAAGATTTAAAGCCTCGGTCTTTACAATATCAAGTATACGTTCATGACTTGCCAAAATTGCCTCGCACTCTTTAATAAAGTCCAGTTTTTCCTGCAATTCGTCAAGAATTTTCTGTTTTTCAAGACCTGACAGCTTACCTAATTGCATCTGAACGATTGCGGTGGTCTGAATATCGTCAAGCCCGAAGCGGTCGGATAACGCCTGCTTACTTTCGGGTATTGTCTTGCTTGAGCGGATTATCGCTATAACCTCGTCAATAAAATCAAGCGCTACCTTTAAGCCCTCTAAAATATGGGCGCGCTCCTCTGCCTTGCGCTTATCGTAAGCGGTGCGGCGGCGGATAATATCGCACTGGAAGTCTATGCAGTTCTGCAGCATATCCTTTAGCGTTAAAATCTGCGGCTTGCCGTTTACTATCGCAAGTAAAATAGCGCCTATTGTGGTTTGTAAAGCGGTGTTTTTGTAAAGCTTGTTAAGTATGACCTGCGGGTTGGCGTCCTTCTTTAAATCGACTATTATTCTTATACCGCCGTCACGCTTTGAGGAATAGTCAACAACGTCCTCTATCCCCTCAATTTTTTTGTCCGCCGCTTGGTCGTATATCGCCTTAACAAGGTCCTTTTTGCGCACCTTGTAGGGTATTTCGGTTATAACTATGCGGTATTTTCCGTTTTTGGTCTCCTCTATTTCGGCTTTGCCGCGCAGGGTTATTTTGCCCCTGCCCGTAGCGTATGCCGCGCGAATACCGCTGCGACCCATTATAATGCCGCCCGTCGGGAAATCGGGTCCCTTTATATATTGGCAAATTTCCTGTAAATCCGCCTCGGGGTTATCAATAAGGGCGCACATACCGTCAATTACTTCGCCTAAGTTATGCGGCGGAATTTCGGTTGCCATACCTACGGCAATACCCGAAGAACCGTTTACTAATAACTGCGGAAATCTGACAGGGAGAACTTCGGGTTCGTTTAAGCGGTTATCGTAGTTCGGCTGAAAATCTACCGTTTCCTTGTTAATATCGTCGAGCATATGAAGCGATAGCCTGTTCATTCTCGATTCTGTATAACGGTAGGCAGCCGCGGGATAACCGTCTATGTTACCGAAGTTTCCGTGACCGTCAATTAAAGGATAACGGAGGGAGAAATCCTGTGCCATACGCACCATTGCATCGTAAACGCTGGCGTCGCCGTGCGGATGGTAACGACCGAGCACCGAACCCACGGTATCGGCGCACTTACGGTATGCCTTATCCGGTGTCAACCCGTTTTCAAACATTGTGTAAAGTATTCTTCTGTGAACGGGCTTTAAGCCGTCGCGCACATCGGGTATGGCGCGCCCCACTAATACCGACATTGAGTACTGGAGCATACTGCCCTTAATTTCGTCTACAATTTCAACCGGAACGATTTTTGTTTCTTCATTACTCGGCCAGTAAACATTTTCCTGCTTTGCCATTTTTTCTCACCCCTTAAATATCAAGATCCGTCGCGAATACCGCGTTATCTTCAATGAATTTTCTTCTCGGCTCTACTTCCTCGCCCATAAGCATTGTAAAGGTCTGGTCAGCAATTTCCGCGTCCTCCATATTCACCCTTAACATTGTTCTGTGTTCGGGATCAAGTGTGGTTTCCCACAGCTGCTCGGGGTTCATCTCACCGAGACCCTTATAGCGCTGAACATCGGGGTCGCCGCCGAGTTCCGCCACATATCTGTCCTTTTCCTCGTCCGTAAACGCGTCAAAATACCTTTTGCCCTTTGCAACACGGTAAAGCGGCGGCTGGGCTAAATATATATGCCCCGTTTCAATAAGCTGCGGCATATAACGGAAGAAGAATGTTAATAGCAGCGTTCTGATGTGCGAGCCGTCAACATCGGCATCCGCCATAATAACAATTTTATCATAGCGTAATTTATTTATATCAAAATTTTCGGCTATTCCCGTGCCGAGAGCCACTATTACCGGGGTCAGCTTATCGTTGCCGTAAACCTTATCCACTCTTGCCTTTTCAACGTTGAGCATTTTACCCCAAAGCGGAAGTATAGCCTGGTAGGTGCTGTTTCTGCCCTCTACCGCCGATCCGCCTGCCGAATCACCCTCGACTATAAATATCTCTGTCTTGGTCGGGTCATTTGAAATACAGTCGGTCAGCTTTTCGGGCATTCTGGTCTTTCCGCCTATGCCCGATTTATTTCTTTGCAGTTCGCGCGCCTTTTGTGCCGCCTCGCGCGCGTTGGAAGACGCAATCGATTTATCAAGAATTATCTTAGCCTCTGCGGGGTGGTCTTCAAGATAATTCATCATCTTTTCGGCAACTATGTTGTTTACAAGCGTGCCTATTGCGGTGTTGCCTAATTTCGCCTTGGTCTGCGATTCAAACTGCGCGTCGGTAAGTTTTACGCTTACAACCGCCACAAGACCCTCGTTAATATCCTCGCTCTTTAAATTAGCGTCGCTTTCTTTCAAAAACTTAAAGGTGCGGGCATATTTATTTATTACCCTTGCAAGGCTTGTTTTAAAGGCGCTTTCGTGCGTACCGCCGTCCACCGTGTGAATGGTGTTCGCAAAGGACATTATTTTGGTATCGTACCCCGTGCTCCACAAAAGCGCTATTTCCGCCATAGAGTCGCCCGATGAGCCGCTTAAATAAATAACGTCCTGATTAAGTCTGTCCTTTTTGCTCTTTTCAAGCAAAAATTCAACGTATGATTTTATACCTCCCTCAAAGTGCAGATCTTCTTCTCTGTGGGGAATATCCGCGTCTGTCCGCTCGTCCTTTAAAACAATGCGTATGCCCGCATTTAAGAAAGCCTGCTCACGAAGTCTTAAAAGCAGTGTATCAAAATCATACCTTGTGGTATCTGTAAATATGGTCGGGTCGGGCTTAAAGGTAACCTTTGTACCCGTTTTATCGGTATCGCCTATTATTTTAAGGTCGGTTTTTATGTTGCCGCATTCATATCTCTGTAAATAAATATGCTTGCCGTCACAAATTTCAACTTCGAGCCAAGAAGACAGCGCATTTACTACCGAGGCGCCCACGCCGTGCAGACCGCCTGAGACCTTATAGCCGCTGCCGCCGAATTTACCGCCCGCGTGCAGAATTGTGAAAACAACGCTGACTGTAGGTATTCCCTTTTGCGGATGAATACCAACGGGTATGCCGCGCCCGTTATCGGTAACGCGAATTACGCCGTCATCCAGTATTTCCACCAAAATCTTATCGCAGTAGCCCGCAAGCGCTTCATCTATTGAGTTATCCACAATTTCATAGACCAAGTGGTGCAAACCGCGCTCGCCCGTAGAGCCTATATACATACCGGGGCGCTTTCGCACCGCCTCAAGCCCTTCAAGCACCTGTATGGAATTTTCGTCGTAATTTTCCGTTACAGGGGTAGTAATGTCGTTACTCATTTTCAAAAAACATTCCTTTCAATTAAAGAGAATCTATAAAACCCGACCGTTTTAAAAGGGTAGATGTTGCAAGCTGAGAAATATATACCTTTGTTTTGCCGTTTTCACTCACAACCGCAAAGGATTTCGGCAATTCATAGGAAACGGTTATAACGTCGCCGTTTTTTTCCGCCCTTTCAAGAAATTTTCGCGTGTGCTTTGAAACGGTGGTGCTGTCTAAATCAAAAATTCCCAGCACATCCCGCGAGCGCACGACTGTGCCCTGCCCTAAGTGTATATACATTTATCAGCTCACCTGCCCGTTTTTAACATTTATTATTTTTCCTTTTTTAAGCTGCGCTATATTTGATGGGTCGCAGCAGGTTATAAAGGATTGTATGCCCTTAATATGGTTTAAAACGTAATTTTGCCGCTCGGGGTCAAGCTCGCTCATAACGTCGTCCAGTAAAAACACGGGGTATTCGCCCGAAAGCTTATTTATAATTTCCGCCTCGGCTAGTTTTACAGAGAGTGATACGCTCCGCTTTTGCCCCTGTGAGCCGAAATTTCGCGCCGATATGCCGTTTATTTTAAAAATAAGCTCGTCCCTGTGCGGCCCTATAGAGGTAGTACCCGAATACATATCGTCCGCGCGGGCTTTTTTGAGTTTTTCTAAAAGCTCGTCCGCCCCGCACACCGGCATATACTCGGTTTCAAGCACTTCCTTGCCAGACGATATACCGCCGTAGACACTCGGCAGAAATTCCTTTAAATACTCGGTATATTTATTTCTGAAAGCATAAATTTTTCTGCCGTTTGCCGCTATTTCGTTTTCAAATACATCAAGCATTACAGATAAAGTGCCGTCATACCTGTAATCCTTAATTATCCGGTTGCGCTGGGTCACCGCGCGGGCGTATGCTTTTGAAATGCCTATATATGCGGGGTAAAGCTGACCTATTGCAATATCCAAAAACCGCCGCCGCACGGCAGGTCCGCCCGAGACCAGCTCTAAATCATCAGGCGAAAATACTATCGCCTTAAAGCTGCCCGCCAGCGCCGCCGCGCTTTTAAGCTTGCTGCCGTTAAGTGCGGCTGCGCGGTGCTCTTTTATTTCAATTTCGGCGTCGTTTTCTATTCCGTCAGCCGAAAAATCCATTTTAAGCTCGGCTTTTTCTTTGCCGAACCGCACAAACGCCGCGTCCTTGGCGGAACGAAAGCTTTTTATTCCCGTAAAAAGCCACATACCCTCTAAAAGGTTTGTTTTGCCCTGCGCGTTTTCGCCGCAAATAACATTCATTTCATCGAAATTATTTATTTCCGTTTCTTCTAAATTCCTGAAATTGCGGCAGGAAAAATAATTTATCCTCATTCTATTACGAACTTAAAGCCGTCAAATTCGGCGGTATCGCCGCTTTTAAGCTTTTTCCCGCGCATTAAGCATATTTCGCCGTTTACCTTAACCTCGCCGTTTTGTATAACCGTTTTGGCATGCCCGCCGGTTGAAACAATGCCGGCTAATTTCATGGCGCTGTCAAGCCGGATAAAATCTTCCTTTATCGAAAGCCTTTTTATCTCCATTATCTCAACCTCATAGGCATTATCATATATTTGAAATCGTCGCCCTCAAGCGGCTCTATAAGCACGCCCGCGCCCGAGCCGTTGAAAAGAATCTGTACCTGCTCGGTATCAACCGCCTTTAAAGCCTCTAAAAGATAGCGGCTGTTAAGCCCTATTTCAAAGTTTTCGCCCTCTAATTTGGTATTAAAGGTTTCCGTAGCTCTACCTACTGAGGTAGCGCAGGTAAACACAACATTCAATTCATTAAAATAGCAGCGAATAGGTGTTGAAAACGACTCGCTTATAAGCAGGGAAACACGCTCAATGGTATCTACAAGCTCCCTTGTATTAACAACCACTCTTTGCTTGTGCTCGGCGGGTATTGTTTTTTGGTAGTTTACAAACTCGCCCTCTAAGAGACGGGATATAAAGGAGTAGCCGTCTATATTAAAGCTTACAAGCCTGTCCCCAAAGCTTATTTCCACATTTTCGGTGTCCTCCGCTATAAGCTTTACAGCCTCGCCTACCGCTCTGCCCGATAATATAAAGGAAAAGCTGCCCGAAATATCTACCTTTTCGCGCCTTATTGCAAGGCGGTAGCCGTCAATCGCCACAAACTGTAATATTCCGTCCTCAATAGTTACGTTAATACCCGTAAGTATCGGCTTAGCGCCCTCGTTTTGTGCAACCGCGAATATTGTGCCTTTTACCATTTCGGTAAGTATCTTGCCGCCTATTAAAATACTGTTGCCGCTGCCTACTGTCGGCATTTCGGGGAAATCCTCCGCCGCCATACCCATAATATCAAATGTAGCCTCGCCGCATTTAATATGGCAATTAAGCTTTTCATCTGCCTCTATGCTTACCTGCAAGCCGTTCATACGGCGCAGTATGTCGGCAAGCAAACGTGCGTTTATAACAATATCGCCCGGCTCGTCGCACTTAGCGTATATTTCCTTTTTCATTCCCATTTCAAGGTTATAGGAAATAAGGGTGACCTTGCCCTGCTCGGCGGATACCAAAATACCCTCTAATACCGGCATAGAGGTTTTTGAGCCTACAACCCTCTGAAGTCTTGAAACCGCATCAAGCAAGGCTGAGCGTTCAACAGAAAAAATCATATTTTTTCCTCCTAAAAACAAATAATAATATAACAGTAATAATAAGGGGTGTGAATTGTGGGGATAAATGCCTTAAAGGCTTTTAAACAGCCGATTTTCGCGGTTGAAAGAAATGTTTATAATTTCTTTATAATTTTGCGCATTTTAAGTTATACACACGGGTGTTAATAACTTCGCGGTTAATTAAGGTTTACAGTGTGGATAATTTCAGTACGCCGTGTTATCGCTTTTAAGGTTTTTAATAATATCGTCTACCAGTTCTTTTTGGTAGGGCTTGTCCCTCAAAAAGTTTTCAATGCAGCGCACGTTATGAAGCACTGTAGTGTGATCCTTGCCGAAGCTTTCGCCTATAGCCTTGTAGGAAAGGTTGGTGGTTTCGCGCGCTATATACATTGCAACCTGCCGCGCCAGCGCCAGCGCCGCCGTTCTGCGGTTGGAAAGAATATCGCTTTCGGAAACATTGTAGGTTTTAGCCACTTCGGATATTATCTTCTCAATCTTAATAGGCTCGGGGCGGGTATCGTTAATAACGTCCTTTATAAGCCCCTGCACAACTCCCATGGTGGGCGTTTTGTTCTGAATGGCAATGTAAGCGTGCAGCTTTTTAACCACGCCCTCTAATTGCCTTGTATTCACCTTTATGTGCTCGGCAATGTAGTAAACCAGGCTTTCATCTATTTCAATGTGCATCTGTTCGCATTTCTTGTTTATAATTCCCACGCGGGTTTCAAAATCGGGTGCGGTAATATCCGCAGGCAGGCCGCTTTCAAAACGGGAGCGGATTCTGTCGTCCAGCGTTTTAATTTCCTTAATAGGGCGGTCAAGCGTTACAACAATCTGCTTGTTGTTTTGGAAAAGAGTATTAAAGGTGTTGAAAAATTCTTCCTGCGTCTGCTCCTTACCTGCTATAAAATGGATATCGTCTATCAGCAGCACATCCACATTGCGGAACTTATTGCGGAAATCGTCAATAGTGCCGAGTCCCAGCTTACCCTCCTGCAATGCCTTTATAAGCTGATTTGTGAAATCCTCGCCCCTTATGTACCCAATTTTTTTATAGGGGAAGTTTTTCTTTATCTCATTTTTTATAGCCAGCATAAGGTGGGTCTTGCCCACGCCCGAGGGGCCGTAAATAACAAGCGGGTTATAGGTGTTGGCGGGGTTGGTCGCCACAGAGTATGAGGCGGCGTAGGCAAAACGGTTGGTAGCCCCCACAACAAAGTTTGAAAAGGTGAAAAAGTCCTCAAACGAAAGCCCGTCGCTGAACTGCTCGGCTTTAAGAATTTTTTCCTCTTCATCCTCGCAGATAATTTTAACGCCTATTTCAATGCCCATAACCTTTTTAACGGCGTTTTTCAAAATTTCCGTATAATTCTGCTCCACTACCCCGCGCATATATTCATTATCTATCGACAGGGTAAGCTCACCCGATTCAAGTGAAACAGGCTTTAAATCCTTCAGAAAACAGTTGAAGGCAACTTCGGATATTGTGGATATCACGAACCAGTCATCAAAAGAGGGAAT
>CAJJPG010000002.1 GCA_905193585.1 uncultured Oscillospiraceae bacterium | reverse complement strand
AAAATTGCGCAAAAACCTTGCACCTGAACAATTCAAAAGTTTACACCAACATGCTTGGTTAAGGTACTTTTGAATTGTTCAGCAAGCATTAATTTACATTTGGGATTCCGGTGAGAGTCAGAAACGGAAAAATTAAATAAGTTTATTCCATTGTCGTGTGCGTTCTTTACTTGTGGTATAAGATACCGAAAAAACTTTCGTCTTTAGTGAAAAATATTATCTCGGTCTTTTGCAAAGCTGTTATTGACTTCATTATATTTGAAATGATTTTGCATCGACTTTGCATCAATTATTTCATTATTATAAACCCTATGAACTTATTTACCGTATTTATCCGCTCCGAGAACTTTAAT
This sequence comes from uncultured Oscillospiraceae bacterium, assembly GCA_905193585.1. GTDB lineage: Bacteria > Bacillota > Clostridia > Oscillospirales > Acutalibacteraceae > UBA737. Next base: position 39,237 of record CAJJPG010000002.1, on the reverse strand, counting down.
TCTGTTGGCAGCGAAATTCTTAACATCCTCGGTAGGATGCATAAGATACTTATCGAGCGGTTCGCTGTAAGGATCAAGCCTTTTGCAGCCCTCTATAAAAGCACAGCATACATCCGTTGCATAATTTATTTTGCGTATACCGGCTTTTACAGCGGCTTTTATTTGGTCATCGGGCACCCCCGAACCGCCGTGAAGAACAAGATGCGCTTTTGTGGCGGCATGCAATTCCGCAATTCTGTCTACCGCCAGCACAGGCGCTTTTTTATACTTTCCGTGTGCTGTTCCGACCATAACGGCAAGTGCCTTAACACCCGTTTTTTCCACAAACTCGGCAGCGGCGGCAACCTCTGTATATGCGCCTGTTTCGTCGCCTGCGGCGGCAGAGCCTACATGACCGAGTTCTCCCTCAACATCTACTCCGGCCTCGCTTGCTATATCAACTACCGCCTTTGTTTTTGCAACATTTTCGTCAAACGGCAAAGTTGACGCGTCAATCATAACGCCTGTGGCACCGTATTGTATTGCCCTTATAACCTCCGGCTCGCCTACGCCGTGGTCAAGATGAATTGCCGCGGGTGTTTTAAGATTATTTACCGCCTCTTTGATTGACGGCATAAGATATTTTGCTATGCCTGTATCTAAAAGTCTTGTATAAACCTGAAATATTACGGGCGCTCCCGTTTCCTCGGCCGCATGCATAACACCTAAAATGCTCTCAAAATTGTAAATATTAAAAGCCGGAACCGCAAATCCGCCCTTTTCCCCTAATTCCAAAATTTCATTTAAACCGTAACGCATATTATTCCCCTACTTTATCAATATTTAACGCAGGTATATATTTACATACCTCTTTAATCTCTTCCGTAAGACTACCTTCAATTTCGCTGACATGGTGAATGTACGGACCTTCTACCATTTTGCGCTCCCAAGCGTCAAGATTACCGAATTCCGCCCACATATATGTGCCGAATGTATACGGTCCGTCCGTGCTGTCGCACTCGCCCGCTATTACGGAATATTTTCCGTGATCCTGATCTATTCTGGCAACCGTATAATGGCCTTTTTTCACTTGGAACCACTCGCGCATATTTATACATTTGCACGGCTCATCGGTACGGTGAAGCGAATAGGCGAAAGGCCCGCAGTGCCATAAAAGCTCCGCATTTCTGTTTGAGGGATGACGGGTTGTAAACTCGCCCAAAAACGGTTTTTTATCACCGAAGGTAAGGCATTTAAGTAAAACCTGAGTCATTGTTGCGTGCATATCGCTTTCACAGCCGATGATATATCCCATATCGGCAAGTATTCCGTAAGAAGCGCACGGCATAGCGCCCACAAGCTGCTGCATTGCAGTCCAGCACTCGGCGGAAATCGCATTAAGCTTATATTCCTTGAAAAGCTCCTCATACATAAGCACAAACGCATACATTTTTTCAATGTTCATTTCGCTGTCGGCGTCTGCATCATACATAGAACGGATCTTTTCGGCGCCTGCCAAAAGTTCTTCTTTTCTGTTTTCGAGGATTGCATTGAATTTATCCCTTATAACCGCAAGGTTGATCGGAATAACGTGAATATCAAAGTCCTCCATAAGCTGACCCTCGTTAAATATTACCGAGCAGAACGGCTTTGGACGAAGTCCGACCTGACCTATACGCATACCGCAAAAATTCTTAACGGCACAAACAACCCGTGTAAAACTGTCGAAGCCCTTTTTCAGTCTGTCATCATCGGGATAGCAGTTTTCAATATATGTAAACGGTACATTCATTCTTAAAAGCTGACGGCTCATAGCAAATATGCCGCACTGCGTATCAGTCATTCTGAGTCCGTCGGGGTAAAACGTATCGTCCTGCGGTCCCCATAAAAGCACAGGCTTTCCGTAAGCCTTTGCAAGTGCGCCCGCAGCCTCCTCATTTCCGAAATTTGCGGGAATCAGGAATATGGCGTCAACCTTATTTTTACGAAAATGCTCCGCAACCTTATCTACATCGTCAAGCGACCAAAGCACCTCAACATCGATAACGCCCTTAAGGTCAACAAATGAAACGTGTTCGTTTGCAAAGTGTTTTTCTATGTAATCAACTGTTTTTCTGCCTCTTTCCTCGGCATACTCCCAGTTGAACATACCCGGTCTCGGCGTGCAGTCTCTGCGTAGCGGCACAAGACCTATTTTAACATTGTAATCAAGCATATTTTCCTCCTATATACCGCGTTTATAATGCTCAACGCGCTTTATAATATTACTGCGGTCGATTTTTCCCGTTTTAAGGAATTTTTCAAGAGTTTCCTTATCCGGTATACCGGCTCTTCCTCCCATTTCGGTACATTTAATCGATGAAACGCCCGTTGCGTATTTTGCCGCGCTCACAACATCCATACCGTTTAAATAGGCGGCATCGAAAGCACCGTGAAAAACATCTCCTGCGCCCGTAGTATCAACAACCGGCACATCCATTGCGGGTAATGAAAATGTATTCTCTCCGTATACGCCCTTACAGCCGTCTGATCCGAAAGTAAATATAACCGTTTCCGGGCCTTTGCTTTTAACATACCTCATAACATTAAACATTTCCTTTTCGGAAAGCTTTTTCTCGGTATTATACCCAAGCTCTTCACAAAGTCCGTTAAAGTAATACTCCGAGCCTATAAAAATATCGAAAATATCGTAATTTTCATAAACATAGGGCTTGTAATATGCCGCGTCTACACTTACCTTACCGCCTGCCGTATGTATTATATCCGCGGCCTTGCGAATACCCTCGTTTACAAAGCCGACGTGCAGCATTCGTGCAGAGCGGATGTATTCCTCATCTATGTCATCGGGTTCAACCTCGCGGCATTCGCCGGGACGGCTTATTAGTGTTTTGTTTTTATCGGCGCGCTCGGTAATGCATACGCAGAAATTACTGCGCTTACCCCTTTCAACAATCAGGTGAGAGGTATCGACATTGTTGAATTTAAAATCATCGGCAATCATTTTGCCCAATATATCGTCGCCTATAACTCCGCAAAAGGACGCTCTCATTCCGAGGCTGCCCGCCGCGCAAAGTGCGGTGGCAACCCAGCCGCCGCCCTGAAAGCAGCAGTCATACATTTTACTGCTTACGGTTTGCGGCATTTTTTCAAGCTCTATTACCAAATCCTGACCGGGTGTTGCAAGCCCTATAATATCAAATTTCTTTTCCATGGAAATTCCTCACGGCACAAGCGAAATAAGCTTAAAGTCGTAGTATTCTTCCATTGACCACTTAGACTTGTCGCACCCGACGCCCGACTGCTTATGTCCCGGGTGAGGAGTAAATTCACTGCCGACTCCGCCGTTTACAAATATTTCGCCTGCCCTGATTGTTTCTGCCGCCTTTGCAATTTCACGTGAATTATGCCCGAAGAAGTAGGCCGACAATCCGAACATCGTGTTATTAGCACGCTCAAGAACATCGTCAAAATCCGAGAATGACTGCATGGGAATAATCGGTCCGAAGATTTCCTCGGTTGATACGCGCATACCGTCCGTTACATCCTTAAGAAGTGCCGGGGTGATGTAACTGCCCGCTTTAAATTCTTCGGGAACCTCGCCGCCCATAACAAGCTTTGCGCCGCCTTTAACAGCGTCGTCTATAAGCTCTATCATACGGTCTCGTGCCTTTTTATTTATTACAGGACCCATTACATAGCCCTCATCCTTGTATCTGCCGAGCTTTACGCGGCTAAGCTCCTTTGCAACCTTTTCAACAAGCTCGTTATATACGCTTTCGTGAACATAGATTCTGTTGTAATTAACACAGGTTTGACCTGCAAAGCCGACCTTTTTTGCAACTATGTTAGCGGCCGTCTCGTCAAGATCGGCATCCGGCATTACTATTACGGGGGCATTGCCGCCAAGCTCTAAGGAATACTTCTTAACAGAGGTTGAGCTTTGGTTTAAAAGCTTTAATCCCGTTTCGTAAGAGCCTATAAGGGTTATCATTCGCGGAATATCGCTCTCGTTAAGCGTTTTGGCAACCTCGCCCGCAGGTCCCGAAATAATGTTTATAACGCCTGCCGGAAAGCCTATTTTCTCCGCAATAACGCCGAGATAGAGCGTTGCAAGCGGCGTTTCACTTGACGGCTTGATAATGCATGTACAGCCCGAAGCTACCGCAGGGGCAAGCTTTATACTTGTATTTCCGAGCGGATAATTCCAAGCAATGTGGCCTACGGTAACGCCTATCGGTGTGCGCGTAACGATATGATAATTTTCCTTATTCCCCACATACCGGGTCGGATACACTTCTCCGTTAATGCGCTTTGCTTCTTCCGCATAGTATGTAAGGCTTGTAATTAACCAATTAAAATCACCTTCGGCCGCAGAATACGGTCTTCCCGACTCAAAGGCTACCAAATCTATCAGCTTTTCGCGTTCCGCAAGGCAGGCGTCTTTAAACCTCATAAGCCAATTATATCTTTCGTTAACCGGAGTTTTCGACCAAGTCTTAAATGCCTCCGCCGCCGACAGCAACGCCTCTTTTGTCTGCTCCGCATCCGCACAGCTTACCGTATCGATCACTTCGCCGTTTGAGGGATCGTAAACCGGGGAAAGCTTTCCCTTTCCGTCAACCGTTTTTCCGTTTATATATTGCTTAAACATATGTCTTTCTCCTTATTCGAGCTTTTTTAAAGCTTTCCCTCGGCACGCATTTGATTACGGAAGCCTTTAAGACCCTTAGCCCCTATGAATTTAGCATTTGAGCCTAATTCCTTCTCAATTTCAAGGAAACGGTTTCCGCGCGGACCGATTGCGCTCTCTCTTATAGAGCCTGCGTTTATTCCTACGGCGTAATCGGCAATGGAGTCTCCTTCGCCGCGGCTGTCTGACGGCATTACCGCATAGCCGAATTTGTAGGCATACTGTATCATTTGCAAAGCCTCCGAGATTGTACCCACCTGATTAACCTTTAAAAGCACCGTATTTGCGGCGCCCTTTGAAACGCCGTATGCCACACGTTCGGGATTTGTGGTGAAAAGGTCGTCACCTACTATCTGGATACCGCACTCCTTTGTTAATGCGGCAGTCGTATCGTAATCGTCCTCGTTAAACGGATCTTCTATTATTACAAACGGGTAATCCTTTATTATCTGCATATAAAAATCGTAAAGCTGTTCTTTTGTTTTGGGATTCTTATCAAACAGACCGTAATATTTACCGTCCTCTTTGTTATGATATGTATCGGTCGCAACATCCATTTGGAAGCCCATTTTACCCTCGTAGCCCGCTTCCTTTATTGTGGCAAGCATATCCTCCCAAATTTCACGGTCACAGCTATAAATTCCGGCAGGAACGGAAATAAAATCGCGGATATTCGGCAGCCCGCCGAACTTCCTTCTCATTTTTTCCGCCCAACGGGTATGAACTTCCCAACAGGCATACGAAGCGTCCGAAAATGTTTCAAAACCGAATGCCATAACAGACATAGTGGGTTTGCCGCCCGGCGTGGTTATACCGCCGCCGTAGCGTTCGTCTCCGGCTACCATGGCAACGCCGGGAACCGGCAAATACATAGCGTTTGCTCCGCCTACATGGCGGTAAAGCGGTATACCGAGAGACGCAGCGCCCGCCTTTAATATTGCCGCCGACACAGCCGCCGTTGCGTTCCCGCCGAAGACTGCTTTTGCATTAGGCGCCAATGAAAGCACTACCCTATCCGCTCCAAGCTGATTTGCCGCATCCACGCCTATCATTTTGGGCGCAATTTCATTATTGATACGGTCTGCGGCGCACTGTACGCCCTTACCTCTGAATTTTGTTCCGCCGTCAAATTGGAACTTGATTTCGTGTGTTCCCACAGAAACGCCCGAGGTACACATTGCTCTGCCGACAGCGCCGTTTTCCGTTGTGACTATAGCCTCAACGCCCGGATTGCCTCTGTTTGTGTAAACCTGGTGTGCTGTTATCGATTTAATGGCCGTTCCGTTCATTTTCATCGTCTCCTATATAAATTATTCTAAGATCAAGTGCCGAAACATTATTTTCCGCACTTACTCCGCAATTAAGCTTCCACAACGGCTCCGATGCGCCGTGGGTTTTCAGCGCGTCCGAAAAATCTATGCCTGCCTTTTCCGCTTCCTCCAAAGTATATCCGTCTGTTACGGCGCCTGCAAGACATTCGGGTGCTCCGCTTATCTTAAGACCGCCGGGACCGTCCGTTCCGTCGGTATCAACCGCACCGAACACAATGCTTTTGTTCCCCGCTATTCTCATTGCGGCGGCAATGCAATATTCCTGATTTCTGCCGCCGACTCCGCTTTCTTTACCTACCGCAACAACATTTTCGCCCGAAGACATAAGCACCGTAGGTGGCTTAAACGGCTCCCCCGAGCGTACCGAGGTAAGCGCAATACCGGCGTCCGAAAAGCCCGCTTCTCTGGCCTCCGCCTGCATATATTCGGAAAGCATAACACATTTAATTCCAAGCTCTTTCGCTTTGTTACGAACCGCCGGATAAACCGTAGCGTCCTTAAAAATAAGGCCGAAGAACCTGCATCCGAGGCTTTCATATTCAAGTGCGATCATATTTTCGGTTTCCGCATTTCCGCCGAGCAAATGCTCTCTTATTGACATAGGCGTTCTTTCCCAAGCGTCATGCTTTTTTATAATTCTTATGCAGTCATCATAGGTTGAGGCAGTGGCTACAGTCGGGAAAAAGGTATTGGTTTTAAGCATTTCCGAATATGTTACCCTTACAATCGGCGTATCGGTTTTTGACGGGTCTGCGGTAACGGTATTAACAACCGTTGCCGGCATAAGCCTTCTCAGCAGTCTGCCACCCTTAAACCTGTCAATATGGGTTCTTATTTGGTTAAGCTCGCCGGTGGCTACGCCCTTTTCTATCTGCATAAGGTGCGTAAATTCCGCTATATCCTCTATGGATATTCCCTTTGCCGGATATGTAAACAGAGAACCGCATCCGCTGCCGAAAACGGTGAAAACAAGATCCCTGTCGGTTAAATTCTCCGTCAGCCTTTCAATTTCTCTGCAGCCGTCAACACAGTATTTATCGGGCACGGGGTGTCCCGCAAAGGTGACGCTTATTTTTTTGCAAATTAAGCTTTCGCCGTGTTTTGCTATAACATGGCCTGCCGTTAAAACATTGCCGAGTGCTTCCTCAAAACCGAGAGCCGCACGCTGAACGCCCTTTGCCGCACCGATAACAAAAACACGGTCGTAATTCTTTAAATCAAATTCAAGAGGACCCGAATGCGGATCTTCCTTCATTTCAAAGCCTTGCGTGTTAAGTATTATCTTCCCGTCTTTAACGGTTACAAGCTTTTTAACACGGTAATACGGGTCGATTGAATCAAGACCTGCATCAAGCAGCTCGGTAACAATTTTTCTGCCCTTTATATTGCCGTGTGAAGTGAGTTCACTTTTATTCTTTATTCTCATAATTAAAACAAAATGCTGTCAGGGTCGGGCGCCTCGCCGCAGCTGCCCCTAAGACCTGCGATTATGTCCATATCTTCAGAAGAAAGCGTGAAATCAAAAATATCGGCGTTTTCTTTTATACGCATCGGGTTTGCCGATTTCGGAAGCGGCAAAAATCCCATTTGCAGGCTCCATTTAAGGCATATTTGCCCTATCGATTTGCCGTATTTTGCGGAAAGCCTTTTCATTTCATCATTGGCAAAAACGGTTCCCGTACCGAACGGACTGTAAGCCTCGACAAGTATACCGTTTTCGCTGCAGTATTTTACAATCTCGGGCTGAGTAATGCCGGGGCAAAGCTTTAACTGATTTACCATAGGCTTAACCGTTGCCGTTTTCATAAGCGTTTCAATATGATGCGGCATAAAATTGCTTATACCTATCGCCCTGATTTTACCTGCCTTATAAAGCTCCTCAAAAGCCGCCCAAGTTCCTGCGGTTGACTCTTCCCAATGCGTACGGAACTGAACCGGATTCGGCCAATGTATAAGGTACAAATCAAGATATTCAAGTCCCAGGCGCTCCATTGTGCCCTCAAATGCCTCCAATGTGGCTTTGTATCCGTGGTGCGCGTTTCTAAGCTTACTGGTTACGAATATTTCTTCTCTTTTGAGTCCGCTTGCATTCACGCCCGCTCCCACTCCGCGCTCGTTTCCGTATGCGGCGGCGGTATCTATAAGGCGATAGCCGAGAGACAGCGCCGACAAAACAGCGTTTTTTGCAGTTTCATCGGTAGATTGCCAAGTGCCGAGTCCTACGCAGGGTATCTCAACACCGTTATACAGTTTAAAAGTATCGGTTAATGATTTCATTTCTTTTTCTCCTCATCATAAACAGGTATATCCGCCGTCTATCGGCATACAGGTACCGGTGGTGAAGCTTGATAAATCGCTTGCATAGTAAAGTGCCAGTCCTACCATTTCCTCGGGAACGGCAACACGACCCATGGGTGTTCCGCCGATCCACTTTTTTACCGCCGGGTCATTCGGGGTTTCAAGCCGTTTTTTTGTAAGCGGAGTATTTGTAAAGCCGGGCGCTATTGCGTTAACCCGTATTCCGCGCTCCGCCCATTCGTTTGCAAGACATTTGGTCAGCATTATAACGCCTGCCTTAGAGCTGTTATACGCGCACTGCGTCTGTGGCAGCGGATTTACGATAAGCCCCGACATAGAGGCGATATTAACGATATTTCCTCCGCCCTGACCGAGCATTACACTGCCTACCTCACGGCACATAAGAAAGGTACCCGTAAAGTTTACACCTATAACTTTCTGCCATACTTCAAGCGGCATTTCCTCTGCCAGAGCCAATTTGTTTATTCCCGCATTGTTTACGAGAATATCTATGCGACCGTATTTTTCCGTCACTTCGACGACAAGATTTTTTACCGAATTTTCATCGGATATATCCGTATGTATACAGGTGCATTCCGCGCCCGATTCTTTTATTTGCTTTTCCGCATTTGGAAATTCTTCATCCATAATTCCGGCTATAATAATGTCGGCGCCGCATTTGGCAAAGCCCTTTGCAATTTCAAGACCGATTCCGCGCTCTGCTCCGGTAACAATTACCGTTTTGTCGGAAAAATCAAATTTAACCGTATCTGCCAACCTAATTACTCCCTTACTTATTTTTTACGGCGAACTTCAAGCACGTCGTTAATTGTTTTGCGGGTATTATTTACTATTTGCTCGTAATTTTTATCATTAACCGCGTTGTTTTCTGCAAACATCCAATCGCCGCCGGAAGCCAAAACATAATCAATACCCGCAAAAGGAAGGAAATTCTTGCCGTTAAGTCCGCCGGTAACTACCCATTCAACCTTGCCGAACGGTCCGCCGTGATACTGAGCTAAGGTTTCCGCACCGTCAAGCTGGTAAATCGGGAAAAATTTTAAAATGTTAATTCCGTAATTTAGCGCTATTGAAATATCGCTTGCCGTAACACATCCCGGTAAAATGGGCATATTCTTTTTCATAGCAAACTCCACAACCTCGGGAACAAGTCCGGGAGCCACAAAGAATTTTGCGCCTGCCTCCATAGCCTCTTCGGCATCGCGAAGTGAAATTACGGAGCCTGCGCCTACAATTACTTCGGGAGCGTTCTTTGCTATGCTCTTAATTCTGTTCAAAGAGTCGTCGTCGCGGTGCAGCAAAACCTCACACACGGGAAGTCCGCCCTCTGCAAGAGCGTGTGCCGCGTCAGCCGCAAATGAAAGCTCGGGCGCAACCATTATGGGGCAAATTCCCGTTGTCTTTAAAATACCGTACATTGTCTTTTCCATTTTTATGTATCTCCTTAATAAATATTTATTTCAGTACCTGTAAGCTCGGAAAGCTTTCTGTAATTTTCAGCCATAACATCGGTAACCTCTATTTCGCCCGCTGCAAGCGCCTTTTCTCTCTTGTCCCAATCCATTTCGCCGGGGACGAATATCTTTTCCGCGCCCTTTGCCTTCGGTGCATTTTTAAGCTCGGCAACCATACGCTCCATACGGTCAAAGAAAATTTCCTTATCTGTAATTTGCGCAATATCTATCGCTATAAATGCGTGTCCCACCTTGTTTTTGCTCGGCAAATCAAGATTCCAGCTTGTAATTTCACTAAGCATTCCGGCACCTGTAAGCACAGAAGCCAAAATTTCAACAAGCACCGCAAATCCGTAGCCCTTGTGCGCCGCCATCGGCTGTAAATAAGAGCTTTGCGGGAATCCGCTCGGGTCATTTGTGGGCTTGCCGTCCTTATCCACAAGCCAGCCGTCGGGCACGGTTATTCCCTTTTCCTTAGCCATAACCACCTTAAGCGCCGCAACATTGCTGAGCGCTATATCCAAAAATACGGATTTTCCGTTTTTAAGCGGAGCGGCAAATGCAAACGGATTGTTTCCTATTACAACGCCGCTGCTGTTAGGAACTGCCATTACAGGGTCTCCGTTGCTCATTGAAAGGCCTATCATTCCTGCCTTCGCCGCCATATTTGCATAATAACCGGCTGCTCCGAAATGACAGCTGTTATATACGCCGACATAGGCAATCCCCGTATTTTTTGCTTTCTCTATCGCCTTTTTCATTGCAAAATCCGCTGTAAGCATACCTATCGCCGCATTGCCGTTCACTATTCCCCAAGCAGGGCCATCCTTTTCAACGGTAGGAACCGCAGAAGCGTTAAGTCCGCCCGCGTGCATTTTTTGAATATAACCGTACAAATTCTTGGTTCCGTGAGATAATACTCCGAATGTATCGGTAGTAACAAGCGTTTCCGCTACGGCCTTGGCATTTTCCTTTGTCAGCCCGCTTTTAACAAGAACCTCCTCGCTGAAGCGCATAAGTTCATCAATTTTAACCCTTGCCATACTTTTTCCTCCTAATCAAGTTCAAAAACCTTTATAAGTGCCGGCTGTGCGCCGGTTACGGGATCCTTTTCCATAATGAGTATATCCTCCATATACTTATCCCATTTTTTAACCGTAGGACTTTCTGCTTGAACCTTTACGGCGTATTCAATGCCTTTTTCACATTCGTAATATCCGAAAAGCTCATTGCCCGAAAGCCAGATAGTGTAATTGCAAATTCCCGCGTCCTTGAGCACCCTTACCATTTCATCCCATATTTCATTATGCCGTCTGCGGTATTCCTCGGTTTTGCCCTCTGCGACTCTTGCCTTCCAAGCGTATTTTTCCACACCTCTCACCCCCGTAAGCTTAATTTTAATTTTATCGTCTAAAGTATAAAAAATAAATGTGTTAAACCGATATATAAAGCCGATTTTAAAATTATAATATCGCTATAACATAAATTTCCCTTGCAAATTTATGTTTTATACAGTAAAATGATTGCGGAGGGAAAAGCAATGATATACTATAAGTTCTCAACCTGTTCAATACCTCACGTAAAGCTTATGTCAGAAGAACACCTATACGGCGGAAGACCGCATGTTACAAGAACCCTTAATGAAACAGTTATATATATTTTGACCGAAGGCAGCCTGTTCCTCGAAAGCGGCGGAAAAACGGTTGAAATGTATCCGGGGGATGTTCATGTATTTTCATTCGGTGAATTTCAAAAGCCGCTTAAAATAACCGAATGTAAGTATTATTACCTTCATTTTTTTGATGAATTAAGCAGCATTTCGATGACAAGCGAGCAGGTAAAGGAATATTATACTGCGTCTCAGCAATTTTTTTTACGCAGCAATCTTTATGATAAAGATATTTCAACAGATGTATTCAATAAGCTCATCATTCCAAAGCATTTCAATATTAACGGCTCGCCTTATCTTAAACAAATAAAAAGCTGCCTTAAAGAAGGTAAGGTTAACAGATTTACGGTCAAATCCGAATTTTATAATTTTAATTCAAATTTAAAAGCAGCCGAATTATTTTACCGCCTTTACCTTTCCTGCTCGGAAGCAAATCCAAATAACACTCATGTTTTTAACGAAGGCACCGCCAGAAAGATAATCGAATATATTGACAGCAATATGGAAAAGCATCTGACGGGGAAGGATCTTGAAACCGAATTTGGTTACAGCTTTGACCATATGAATCGGCGTTTTAAAACAATAACCGGGGAAAACATATTTAATTATTTGATGAAATCCAGAATAAATCAGGCAAAGGTGCTTTTATATACAAAAAAAATTTCGGTAACACAGGTTGCCGAAATGACAGGATTTTGTAATATTTACCACTTTTCAAAAATGTTCAGAAAATTTACCGGTATGACTCCAACCGAATATGTCAACTATTCAAAAACAAATCCGTCGGACGAGTAATCCGACGGATTTGTTCAGCCTGTCGAATAATCCCGAATTTTAAGTAAGATTCGGGGTTAAAATTTTTGTTTTCGCAAACAGTGGGAAAAATAAAGCAAAGCGGGCATGTAGGTGAGACCTTTTCCACCTATGTATCGGGTGATTATCAATGGATTTCAACATATTGTGTCAAGTCGGCTTGATAACGAAGAGGCTGTTACAATTCAACTTCCAAAATCCGGCAAAGAGTCTTTCCGTGTTTACCGTTATCTTGAGAGCAATCCTCCAATAAATCAATTTGGAGATTTGCAGGCTCTGTCGGAAACAGTTAAGCTAAATGGTTCTTCACTCAAACTTTCTATGCCGGCAAAAAGTGTTATAATTATCACCAACGATTACGAAGAAAAGAGTAATTCGGTGTGCGCCGAAATAACAGCCTGCGATGGGTCAATTCTTAAATGGAAGCCCGTTTCTGACAAAAATCACTGCTATTACCGTGTTTTTGCCGTTGAGGGCAACGTTGAGAAACAAATTGCATCTACGGTTGCCTGCCATTGCAAAGTTCAAGATCCGAGTCTTAACTACCATATATACTCCGTAGATCGTTTCGGTAATGTATAAATACTTGATGATAAAAACTATTATAATATATAAACTTGCACCCTACCTTTTATCAGGCATATTTACAACTTGACAACCCACCCTTCATCATATATAATAAACTTGTAACATGGTTTGAGTGTGATGTCAAATTTGACTTTTCGGATTGTGACATTGGTTTGAGGAAACAGGTCGGATTTTTCCCTTAAAGGGATAAGTCCGGCTTTTTTGCGTTTTGGGGTAACCTAAAATGCCCGACAATTAAATTCGGTAATTGCAAAATTGACCGACCATTCTGTATTTTTACAGGACAGGTCGGTCTTTTTTGTTTTTACATAGAGTGTTGCACCCGAAACGGGCGTTTTCCCTACCGGATGTAACACAAGAAAGCCTGCGTCTTGCCGTCTTTAAAAGATTTTTACATTTTTACTCGGAATTTCTTTGAGACGGTAAGGCCGGCGGCAGAAAGGAGAGGGTGTTATCACCGAAAACAACAAAAGCCTTATACCCATAGTGCTGAAGGATGAAAAATACGGCGTGGGTATAACAGATTACGCCGACACGGTGGTGTTCGGCGGCGACAAAAAGCTCGTAGCCATAAGATTCGGCGGCTACCCCGAAACGGTACTCGCAATGTCCGACGCGCTCACAAGCGGCAGTAAAATTGCATTAAAGCTGCCGGGAGAGACCTGCGAGACTGAGCTTACCTCATTCGGCGGAAAATACGAACGCAGAATTAAGGCTGCGAATACCTCGGCGGAATGCGTAATGAAGCTTACCGACAACATTAAAACAGATAAATAAAGTCCGCAGGATATTTATATATTATGCAAATGCGAGTCGGAGCTGTTTTGCGAGCTTGACAGCAAGCTTTCCGTACCCCTAATCCCGGAGTGGTAGGAATACTTTATACGCGAGCTTAAAGCGAGAAAAATTCTTAAAAAGCTTAACGTATTCTGTAAGGACGCTTCATTCTCGGCGTATGCGGTGACCCTTAAAAACGGAGAAAAGGAAATAGCGCGTATTCTGACCGACGGACTGAAATACGGGGAGATATGTATTCCTGACGCAAAACCCGATGACGGGGCGTTTAGTGAAATACAGACCTTCACGCAATACCTGAATGCATTCGGTAAGGATATAGCAAGGAAAATCCAGTCAAGCTTTGTTCCGGTATTCAACCCCGCAAGGGAGGAAATCTGCGGTGAGCTTAAAGCAGTAAACGAATATATACGGAAAAAGAACGGATATTCGCTGTTTGATGCTCAGCTTGCGGGAACCGAGGCAATTAAACGTCAGCTTGAAAAAGAAAAAATGACTATGCTGGTATCAAGCTGCGGCACTGGTAAAACAAAAATAGGTGCGGCGGCACTGTACGCCTACCAAAAGTCGCTCGGCGGCGGGGCGCGTATTAACGTTATAACCTGCCCGTCGCACGTGGCTGAAAAGTGGGTGCGTGAGCTTTATGAAACCGTTCCCGACTGTATAGCGAGGGCAGTATCAAGCATTACGGATATTGACCGAATGTATGAGCTTTACAAAACCTCAAATAAGCCTGTATTTATGGTGCTGTCAAAGGAAAGCGCCCGAAACGGTTATCTTCGTAAGCCTGCGGTTATGTGGAATAAGCGCAGAAAGGGATTTGTATGCCCTGTATGCGGCGCCGTTCAGGAAATGACCGAATCGGCAGACGGAATACAGTATACCGTTCCTGCCGACAGCTTTTACTTCCGCGAGGAAAACTCAAATAACCATAAGTGCCAAAGCTGCAAAACCGTTTTATGGGAGCCTGTTAATCCCGATTGCCTTAACCCCGCCAAAAACGAATGGGTAAGAATAGGCGGCTACGGATATATTCACCGTGAATTCGCCTATAGATATTTGGGACGGGTAAAAACAGACGGTATGAAAAAACAGGTTGCGGCAGTTTCAGATGACCCGAACGGTATATTTCCGGCGCAGGGAGCATATAAGCGGTATCCTCTGTCAGGGTATATAAAGTATCGGTTTAAAAGGATAGACGCATATATAGCGGACGAGCTGCACGAGTATTCCGGAGAAAGCGCGCAGGGCGAAGCTATGGCGGAGCTTGCGGGTATGGCGAAAAAGGTAATAGCAATGACGGCAACCTTAATCAACGGCTACGCAAAGGGTATGTTTTATCTGCTTTTCAGACTGAAACCCCGCCTTATGCTTGCCGACGGCTTTAAGTACAAAGACGCACGACTGTTTTGCCTGCGGTACGGAGTGGTGGAAAGCTTTTTTGAAACGACCGAGACGAAGTATAACGCCGCTTCAAAAAGCCGAACGCGAAAGGTTCGTGAAAAATTCCTGCCCGGTATATCCCCGATAGTGTATTCCAAATTTCTTATGGAAAACACCGTTTTCCTGTCGCTCTACGATATGGCAAAGGAGCTGCCGGATTATGAGGAAATTCCGATAGCCTGTAAAATGTCCGAAAACATAGAAAAGGAATACAGGCATATTGAGAACGAATTTAAAACCGTTATGCGAAAGAACAGACGGCTTGCAAATAAGCTGTTATCCCCGTATCTTAATCTGCTGACGGCATGCCCCGACCAACCCTACGGTCACGAGCCTGTATGCGCCGCAGATTTCGCCCTTGTTACGAAAAATCTTGAAAACGAACCGAGCGATAAGCTCGACAAGGTTTTGGAGCTTATTAAGCATAAGGCTGAAAGCGGAGAACACGTAATTGTCTATACCGCATGGGTACGCCTCGATACGCAGGAGGTTTTGAACAAACGCCTATCCGCTTCGGGCATTAAGGCGTGTATTTTAAAGCAAAGTGTAGAGCCTGTAAAACGGGAAAAATGGGTTAAGGAAAAGCTTGATGAGGGTATGCAGGTGCTTATTACAAATCCATTTTTGATACAAACCGGACTTGATCTCAACGAGTTTACAACCCTTATTTTCTACAACCTTGCCTTTAACCTTTATGTGTTAAGGCAGGCTTCCTGCAGAAGCTGGCGAATAAACCAGACCGCACCGAAAATAGAGGTGTATTTGTTCTATTGGAAGGATACCATGCAGCAGAGGGCATTAAAGCTTATGTCCTCAAAGCTTGCGGCGGCGACAATGATAGAAGGACAGCTCTCCGACGAGGGGCTTGCGGCAATGTCGCAAAACACGGATATGACGGCTCAGCTTGCCCATGACCTTGTAAACGGTATTAAGGAAAGCGTAGAGGATTTAACGGCAACCTTTAAGAAAATGGCGATTAAAAACGGTAAAAAGCCGGACTTAAAGCTGTTAAAGCCCGATACGCCGACAGAGACAATTACGCTGGACGAACAACTGACGCTGTTCGATTTATTGGCGTCTTAAAAAAGAAGGAGACAGAAAAATGATATTAACAGAAGAAAAAGCCGCGTTTGCGGCGGAACATCACGGAGTTATAACGCAATACCTTAAAGAACGAGGACTATCCCCCGATGAATACTACGATACCGTGGTATTCGCGTTTTTGGATTGCGTTATCTCCGGCAAAGACAATTTTAAGCGGCGCGCATATGCGGCGATGGACAGAGCGGTTGCAGCAGTAAAGGCGGAAAGCGAGGGGAACGTTATAAGCCTGTTCTGCAATGACGACTATTACCGCATAGTTGCGGAAACCTTAGCGGACGAGCGCGACGGTATAGCCGAGCTTTTGGAGCGCATACAGATAACGGAGCTTTTAAACGCCTTTGAGCAGAACGAGCGCGAGGTGCTGGCGCTGCTGCTTGACGGCTTTAAGCTGACGGAAATATCCTTCAGACTCCAAAAAAGCTTATGCGAGTTGGATAATATAATGCAGAACATCCGCACCAAAACGGCAGGCATTCTGCCCGCCGCAGCCTGAAAGGGGTACATATGAATTTTAAAAGAGAAATAATTGCAAAAATACGCCTGCTGTTTCGTTCAATGAAAGCCAAGCGCGCAAAGAAAAATCTGCTTGAAGCCTTTAAAAATTATCCTCAGAGCATAAGGAAATTATCTGCCGCTTATGAGAGCTTTTTAAGGGCGATACAGGCAGAGCAAAGGGCGGTGGTTACACTGAAAGCGCTTAAAACGCAGTATTCCCGAAAGCCCATACTTATGAAGATACGGGATATAGGGCAGTATACGTTGAGCCGAAAGGCAAAGGAAATACTTTCGGAGACAGATATTGCCTGCGCGCTTGAACGCCACAAATGCGGCGACTGGGGAGAAATCTCCCCGGAGGACTGGGCGCGCTGCAACGCCTGTATGGAAACAGGGTACGGTTATGTGTATTCCCGGCATAAAACGGCAGGTAACCGGTATTTCTGCGTTATTACCTACTATTCAAAACCCAAAACCAGAATTGTAACCGAGGAGGAATTATTGAATGCTGGTGGAAATAGTACCGGAGCTGTTTATGAAAAATCTCAGAGCTATCCCCTCAAAAAAGCAGGTTAATCACCTTAAAAGGCTCAAAGAAATATCTTCGGGTGCCGCGTATCTTTACAAGGCGGTAATACTCCCCAAAACGCAGGGAAAAGAGGTATATACCGGCAAGGTTAATATGACTGCGTTTGACCGCACGGATATTGAAACGGTATGCGACTATTACAAGGAAAATATTGCCGCAGAACGACCGGAAAACAAGGCGTTTTTTGAGTTGTATTCAAAAATATCGGGTGCGCCGCCGCTCAATTCACATTCGGACTATATATAAAGGGGTGGTTTTGTGTTTGAAAGTAATATAGGAGATATAGACCATGACATTTCCGTTCTCGCTATGGATAAGATACTGTATGACAACGGTTTTTCCGTAACGGACAGTGAAATTCATTCAGACAGCGAATATGAGACCTTTATTGAAGCATTGCTTACTACGGACGGATATATTGACGAAGAAGAAACCAACGGCTTTGACTGTACGGTAATAGTCTTCAGAAACGACTGCCTTAAAAGATATATCAGTCTTGCGCTGAAATACGGCAGCATGAACGGCATACCTAAAGGCAATAACTTTTGGATAAGCCGCCTTGAAGCGCACATAAGCAATAAAATGCGCTCTATCGGGGATTATTCGTATGACTGGGATTACAATGTCTCGTCAACAAAAAAGGCTTTTTTGAAGGTATATATAGGTCCGGAATTTTACCAAACCGTAGAAATGATACAGACAATAGCCTCCATACTGCATTTTGCGGAAGCGTCCTGTAAAGAACTTGAAAGGCTGACGGAGAAAAGAAAGGCGGAAATAATTCCTATGAAAAAACGGAAAGAAAGGAAGAAAGCAGCATAATGAAACGCGACAGATTATCCATTCATATCTCGGACAGTGCGGAAATAGCGGTCGAGGAAAGAAGAAACGGCATTAAACGTATTAAAAATATCTCAATCAATGATCTGCTTGTCTGCATAAAAAGCAGTCTTCGGGAAATAAAGCCGGTATACCATGCCGTATTACCCAAAAACGCGCTGTTTTACAGCTGTTGCCCCGAAACCGGAGATTTCTCCGCAGCGATAGAATATCCCTACTCAAAAGCCGCCGTTACATATATGGCGACCGAGTACCCGGACTTCCCGCTGCCGAAGCTTGTATTCGGCTTTAAGATAGGCGGCAGCGGCAAAATCCGGCGGGTATACTTAGGCGTTGCCGAAAGCGGAATATTAAGAGAAAATTCAAAAATGTTTGTTTATCCATTTTCAAATGTCAACAACAACTTCTCCTTATGTACCGGAGACAATGAGCTGCCGGCAATAAAATCCCCGTATTCCCTTTCCAATATGCCGGACTATATTTTAAGTCTGCCGGATAACGACGATTATTTTAATATCAGGAATAACCGGCTGCAGCTCGGTCACCGCGAGCTTATGGAGCATTTGGCAGATAAGTCTCCCGAATATTATTATTCGGATATTCTTATTCCATCGGGTAAAACGCTTGCGGACTTTTATAAGGAGGTGTCATTATGACCGAAGCGCAAAAGCAGAAGCTCTTACTCCCTTTTCCTGCCTCGGATATTGAATGGCGAACGGCATATACAAACACGGAAAAGACACAGGGCTTTGCCGTACCGTTTGTAAATTCTCGAGCCATTCAAGAGCGGCTGGATGAAATATTCGGGCCTGAAAACTGGCAGAACGAATTTACGGTGGCTCCGAGCGCAGAGGGCAAGTCATCTGCGTATGTATGCGCAATTTCCGTTTACAGCCCCGAAAGAAATGAATGGATAAAAAAATCCGACGGTTCGGGAGCTACGGACATTGAACCCGTAAAGGGCGGACTTTCGGGTGCGCTTAAAAGAGCCGCTTCGGTTCTCGGCATAGGCAGATACCTATACGATTTAGAGGGCTTATGGGTTGAAATTGAGCAGCGCGGCAAAAGCTATGTTATAAAGGAAAGCGAATACAAAAAATTAGCTGTCCATTATAACAAGCAAATGGCGGAACGGAAGAAAGGCTTTAAGGCCGAAAACACCGAAAATCCGCCTGCCGAGCAACCCAAAGCACCCGACGCGGCTGCAAACGCGGATATAAAGTTCCGGGTTATAAAGTCGGCCGTACGAAACGGTGCTAAAGGCACGCAGACCATGCTTACCCTGCAAAGTCCGCAAAACAGGATTATAACCGGATATATGCGGGGCAACCCCGATCTTCGTGAGGGTCAGATAATACATAAACTCCAAATAGAGGAACGGGAAAGCGAGACTATAGGCAAGTACAACATTATACGCGGCTTTGAAAAAGCAGCATAAGGAGACAGAAAAATGAAAAAGAACGCAGAAACAGCAACGGCAGTCATAGCTATATCCGCAATTCTTCTGCTGACGGTTACGGCGGAAACGGCAATACTTTTAAGCGGCATATGGACGCGCGAAAAGTATACCTTGGCTTTTTTGGTATTAGCCGCAGGGATAGCCTTAGTCTATTTACTGTTTAAAGCCTTTGAGGAAAAAACCTTAAAAAAGGGATACGATAAGGCAAGCGAAGAAATTTCTTTGCTTGAAAAACAGGCGGACGAACTTAACCGCGCGCTTAAAATTTCGGAGCACAACCTGAAAACTCTAAAGGAAAACGAGCCGGAATACAAACGCAAAAGCGAGGTGCTCGAAAGCTACCGCAATTCCTTCCCCTGTTTGGTACAGCCGGGATATACATTATTTAATGTTATACGCACAGAGGTAGTACCGGATAAATACAGCCGCTGGCTTATTGTAGGCGAGTTCGGAGACGAATTGTGGAAAACTACAATTATACGGCGGGATATGCAGACCTACGGAGAAATGCTGACCCTTATAAGCAAGACCGAAACACCCGACGGAATAACGAAATTAAACGAGCAGAATGCTTTACCTTGGGAATAAGGAGTGAAGCTTATGGAACAGATAACCGAAATAAGCATTAAAGAAATCTCTCTTTCGGGCTTTCGCAACCAAAAGGAGCCTGTAAGCTTTGCGCTCGGTGACGTTAACTGCGTCACCGGGCACAACGGCACCGGAAAGACCACACTTGCCCACGCGGTAGCATTTGCCTTTTACGGCGTTACATATTTCGGAGAGCAAAAGGCGGATAGGCTTATTAACTCCGAAAGCGCTGGGTGTGAAGTAAAGATAGACTTCACCGACCAAAACGGTGTTCTTCATTCCCTTATTCGCCGCAGAGCAGGCTCTAAAACTGAGCTGATTTTCGACAGCTACACTGTAAGGCAGGAGGAAATTAACCGCTTTATCTGCGATAAGGACACCTTTCTCTGCATATTAAATCCGTTTTACCTTACAAGCTTCAGCGAAGTAAAGGGGCGCGAGCTGCTTTTCCGCAATCTTAAAACGGTAGGCAGCGAGCAGATTTTATCCGCTATGTCCGACGGCTTTAAAAAACCTCTTGAGGGGCTTAATATAACCGAGCCTGCCGAAATGCTTACCGATTACAGAGCGGGTATTCGCAGGTGCGACGAGCAGCTGCGGATATTAGAGACTAAAAGGGCAACCTTGCGCGAAACGGTACAGGCAAACAACGCCGAGTGCGATAGGCTGAACGAGCAGGCGGAGGTTACCGCCGCCACGGTGCATATGCTGAAAGAAAAGCAGTTTGAGGGCTTAAACCTTGAGGATTTCAGAAAACGGCGGGAGCAACTTTCCGAAAAGCTGACCTCTGCCGTAAACAGCCCGACCGCCGCTTTAGCGGCGGCGCTGGAGGAAAGGCTGAAAGCGGCAAGAGAGCGGGAATATGTTTCAAAGTTTTCGGGTGATATTGCAAAGCTTGACGCGGAATTATCTGCGCTTAAAGCCACATATTCCGCTTTGAAAGAGAAACTCAACAAGCTTAAACCCGGCTCTAAATGCCCCACCTGCTCGGTAACGCTTACCGATGAGCTGTTTGCAAGCGCAAAGGCGGATATTTCGTCCGAGATAGACCGTATCTTAAAAAACGCAAACGGACTGGCGGAGACCAAAAAGGAAATGCTTGAAACCGAACAAAAGGCAAAGCAGACCTTTGACCGGTTTAAAAAGGACGATACCGAAAAGCTGTCCGCAGAGTTAGACGATCTGCGCCGCACCGGGGACGATTCGCCGGAGATTATGCAGCGGGAAATTGAGGAGATAGATATGCTCCTCTCCCGCGGGCTTTTATCCGACGAAGAGTTTTCGGAGCTTGAAAGTGAGGAAAGAAATCTTGCAGAACTTGAGGCACAGATCAAAAAGCTGCGGGAATACTCGGTGGACGCGCAAATTACGGCTTTGAACGAGCAGGCAGCCGCCTTTGAAAACAATAAGCGAAAGTATACCGAAATATTATCCTCTCTTGAAGAATATGTTTCAAAGCGAACCGAGCTGTTGGCAGAGGAACTTAAAATGCCGAATGTAAGCATAACATTATTTGAACCCGTTAAAACAACGGGTGAGCTTAAAAGCGTATTCCGCTTTGCTTACAAGGGCAGGAATTACGCGGCGCTGTCTTTATCCGAACGCACGGCGGCAGGGCTTGAAATATGCGCGCTTATGCGCAGGCTTACCGGGCTTAATTTCCCCGTGTTTATTGACAACACCGAAAGCGTAGCTCATTTCGATATGTCCTCCCTTTCCTGCCAGACGGTATTTTTAAGAATGGTTAAAAATGCGCCGCTGTCGATTCGCTCAATGAGCAGAACCCCCGTAGCGGAAGAACTGCCCCAAGCGTCATAAATGGGCGCGTACATTAACTTTGACCTTGTAGACACGGCGGAGCTTTGCGGAATAAATATTAAGCGCAGCACACTTACGAACGACGAGGTAGAGGCGCGCTGTCCCTACTGCTGCGACCACCGTTACCGTATGTATTTAAGCAGGCTCACAAATATGTTTTACTGCCATAACTGCGGTACCGGCGGCAATGCAGTTACGCTTTATTCAAGCTTTAATCCGAACGGTGTAACCCTTAAGAATTACGAAAGCTACAAGGCGCTTTTAAACGAGCCGTCGGTCAGGCGGTACGACGTGCCGGTAATATCCCCGAAAGCCGAAAGACCGATACGGGATATTAACGAACGAAGCGAGATATATTCCGAGCTTTTAAGGCTGTTGCGCTTAAACCCCGCGCATTTTACAAATCTTTTGAACAGAGGGCTTGACAGCGAGAGAATAGCAAAGAATATGTACCGCAGCTTTCCCACCGACAAGGCGGAGCGGCAATGGATATGCGACAATTTATCCGCCCGCTATGACCTTTGCGGTATGCCGGGGTTTTACAGGACCGACGGCATATGGCATATAGCGGCGTTTAAGAGCGGTATTTTAATTCCGATACGGGATAAGCAAAATCTTATACAGGGCTTACAGATCCGTTTCGATAACCCGCCCGTTAAGCGCGTTACTACGCCGGAGGGAATAACTATTGAAAAAACCGGCACAAGGTTTATGTGGTTTTCTTCATCAAAGCAGAAAAAATTTGAGGGAACCTCTGTTCCCTCATATATCCACATAACCGGCAACCGGGACAGCGATACCGTATATCTTACCGAGGGAGGTTTAAAGGCAGACGCTGCAAGCTGTTTATCCGGAGACAAGCTGTTCATTGGGCTGACAGGAGTACAGAACACCGGATTTTTAAAGGAGGTTATATCCTCTTTGTCACCCAAGAAAATAGTTGAGGCTGTGGATATGGACGTGCGCTCCAACCCGCAGGTGCAGAAAGCGCAGGTCAAGATACAGGCTATCTGCGCCCCGCTGTGTGAAACCTACAAGCGCCTTTTCTGGCCTATAGATCAGAAAGGGATCGACGACCTACTTTTATTTAGGAAGCTCAAAAAAGAATACGAAGAAAAAATACAAAATGAAGGGAAAAACCAAAATGAAAACTTATGACATTAAACTTTTTGACGGAGAAACCTATACTGTAGAACCGGAGCTTCAGCTTTGCCCCGTTCGCGATCTGATGTACGGAAAAAAGAAATTGACCGGAATTGCAATCCAATTGTATATGGCGAAATCTACGGAAGATTATGAAGTAGGAGAACCGTTTGCAAGGCTTACCGTATCGTTCGGAGAATTTATATCTATAAAAAATGCCGCATATATTGATACCAACAATTGTCCCTTTGCAGACCAGCTTTTAAAATACGGCATAGCAAAGAAAACAGGGTTTACCAAGAACAGCGGTTATTGCTCTTATCCCCTTTGGATTTTCAACGATGATTTTTTAAAGGAAATAGGCGAAGAAGAATATGAGCGGTATTCCTCTATGTTCGATAAGCATATTGCACTCGAACCCTGATTCTGAAAAATCCTAAACGGAGCATACCCAAAAGCTATACGGAAAGGAAATTGATTTATGCCGGAAATGCAGTCATATATGGGAGTAAACGAGGGAAACAGCGGAATTATAGGCAAGCTGCTCTATTATTCTACAGCAAATATTTTAATACCGAAAGATAGATTTATTGAGCTTGGCAAGGCCTTTAATTTACCGAAGGTAAAGCCCGCGCGCGAATCGGCGGCAAGTGCGTACAGATACGCTACCACAGCGCTTAAGGACCGTGTGGTTAATAAGGACGCGGGCGGTACGCATATCTACCGCATTTACTGCCGGGATAACAAGCAGGACACATCATCGGTTATCTGCCGCGAGCTTGTAAAGGAAACGCTTGACTCTACGACCAACAATTACAAGAAGCTTGCTAACATAGCGTTTAAGCGTGAAACCGAGGAAATGTTCTACGATAATACCGAATATGACCCGGATATTGACGCGGCGCAATACTGTGAGCAGGCGCTCACTCTTTTCGAGCGGTTTAAAAGCTGCTACAATTCCGACCATGTTGATTCGGTGGTGCAGCTTTTACTCGAAAAAATGCAGGCGGTCAAGATAAACATTCACGGCAACCTGTATTTTATACCCAATCCGCATCTGCCGCTGTTAAACATATTTGAGGATTACATTGAGGCGCTTTCAAAATGCAATTTAAACGCAGGTAATGTTTCTTCAAACAGTATGTTCGTGGCGAACGATGAAAAGCAGCGCGAGAAAATGACGGCTGAATTTTATATGAATTACAAAAGAGATATTGAAACCTACGAGGAGCGAATCCAGCACTTCATTGACAACGGCTGCTCATCTGCTGCGGTTATTAACCGCTGGCTTAAAAAGATTGAGGCGCTAAAGGCTAAAAAGGCAACCTACGAACAGGTGCTCAAACGCCGGCTTGACGACCTTGACAAAGACTTTTCGCTGCTGCAAATGCAGTCGCAGGAATTGTCACTCAGAGCCGTTAAGAACCAAATGGAAATGCCGTTAGCGGCATAAAAAAACACCGTCTGTCCCAATCGGGATAGGCGGTGTTTCTTTGTCTGGGGGTAATTCCCCGCTGATGTGGTGGACCCGGGTCAAAAGACCAGCCCAGGCAGAAACTCTTTTATTTATTATTTTCATTACAAACAACAATCAGAATTTCATCGGCATAGCTAAGGCGTTCCTTTGCAATATCCAAACGGAGCTTTGAAATAGATATCTGCTCTTCAGACGGCAACCTTAACGCCCTCCTTTAATACAGACTGATAGAAAGGCAGTGCGTTTTTATACTGCTCAAATGTCTTCTTATCCTTTAGGGTTGCGGTAATGACCACATCGTTTTCAAGCCCCAATTCGCTTGTTGCCTTTATAATCGGCTTTTTATATCTGAACAGATCCTCGCGGTCAACATCCGCAATTATCATTATATCTATGTCCGAGGCGTCGTCATAATCGCCGCGGGCATATGAGCCGTATAAAATAACAGCCTGCAAAGTATTACCAAAGGTATTTTTTGCAACCTCTGCTATTTTACTTAATATACTGTTAAGCTTGCTTTGCGAACACACGAAAATCATCTCCTTACAATGCTATTATACCCTTTGAAAATAAAAAGGTCAATTATTTATTTACAATTCAGATTTTCACGCACTCATCAATAATATTTTCCACTATGCGCAGCATTTCGGGTGACAGCTTACGCATTTTATCCGACAGTATAAGCAGATCCTTATCTACTATATCTCCCGTCAGAAGATAATCGGCGCTGACCTCAAGCGCATTTGCAAGCTTTATAACATTTTCGGGTCTCATAGCGCGCTTGCCCGATTCCGCATAAGATACAAACTGCGGCGTAAGGTCGCCCTTTTCGGCTAACATTTCCTGCGTCATTCCAAGCTTTTTGCGGCGTTCGGTTATTCTTTTTCCTATTTCCAAAAGGTTTATTTCTTCATCTGTCATTATACCGTCCCTCTCTTTCCTGTTTAATTATATCCACAATATGATAAATTTTTAATCGCGCATTGTTGATTTGTATACACAGTATGCGATATAATAAACAAAAAATGATTGGGGATATATTTATGCGTGAAAAAACAGCCTGTTTTACAGGACACAGAGAAATACCGAAAAGGGATATGCGGAAAGTAAGGCGAAATACTTTGAACGCTATTATAAAGGCATACGAAAACGGGTACAGATATTTCGGTTCGGGCGGTGCAATAGGTTATGACCTGCTTACCGCTGACTGCGTTTTACACCTAAAAAAGAAATATCCGGATATTCGGCTTATACTCGTTCTTCCCTGTCACGGACAAACCAAATACTGGTCGGATAAAGAAATACGGAAATACAATAAAATAAAGAAAAAAGCGGATAAGGTAGTTTTTACCTCCGAGCAATACTATAAAGGTTGTATGCAAAAAAGAAACCGGCACATGGTAGACAACAGCAGCTTATGTATCTGTTATCTTACCAAGAATACCGGCGGTACTGCATATACGGTTAATTACGCTGAAAGGCACGGGCTAAAAATTATTAACACGGCTATTTAACCAGCGCTGTTAAGAAATGCGTCTATTACGCTGTAAAGCACCATCTTTTTTTCACTGTCGAGCTTGCATATCCTTTCATGCAAAAGAGAATCCCGCACTACATATGAATTTTCGGTTATACCTACAAGCAACACATCGGTTGACGCACCGAGCGCATTTGCAATGAGAATAAAGGTTTTCAGAGACGGCACTTTTTCGCCCCGCTCAATCATACCAACATAATTAACGCTTTTTCCTATTCTCTCGGCAAGCTTTTCCTGCGTAAGCCCTATTTGCTTACGGTAATTACGGATATTTGCGCCCAATATTTTCGATTCCATAAAACTTACACTTCCTGTTTTTTCCATATACCATTAGTATAGATTACAGAAAGTTTTATTTGAACAAACTATCCGATATATGCTATAACTATTTGTGTAGCTTTTTTGAGAAAAGTATGTTATAATACCTTTGCAGTAGGAGGCGCTAACGAACAATTATTATTTCTTTTGTGCGTTATTCGATCCCTTAGAGTCCCGCGAATGCGGTTGACCGAAACATCGGATACCCGAAGCTGTTGATTATAAAAGCGTATAACTCCCTGCACACAACCGCCCGAAATGACGGTTGTGTTTTTATGTAAAAAGATAATTGAAAATATATTTTTGTATGGTATAATGGTATTCGTCTGCGGGGGGTGCTTTGAATGAAAGAGAAATATTATATTGCGGTAAATACAGGCGAAAAATATCCGCTTTTAAAGGACACTCTTAACTATACCGAACTTTTCAGTGAGGCTATGGTTTTTAACGATATTGTGGCGGTATATGAATACATAGAACGGCACGGACTTGAAAAACTCGCAACCGTTATTAAGGCATAAAAAATCTGCTGACTTCTTACGAAGCCGGCAGATTTTTATTTTCACACGCCTATTTGATTGTCACACGGTACGCCGTCGCGATATATTTTTTCGGGAGCGATATCTATATCTCCGTCGTTCCATACCGTTACACCGTAATCAATATAAACCCGATTAAAAAGCTCGGTGCTTTTAAGCGGCGCAAATGCGGGCATATCAAGTAACGGCTTAAAATCAAAAATTTTGGTTTCGCCGGTATTGAACCTTACCCACAGCTTGTGATTTTCCATAGGCCGTACCCCACTAACCTTTATTATCGGTTCGGGTTCGCCTGCATAAGCTATGTCGTCAACAATATACATAAAATCAGCTCCTTTATCTAAGCGGTTCGATTTTTCCGAAAGGCTCGTTTCTGACAGCTTTATTCCACGCGGCGTATAATTTCTTCCTCATGGATAGCTGCCCAAGCCTGAACCAGTTTTAATTGCTTTACCGGTAATTTCCCGGCTAAAAGCTCTCCGTCAATAGCCACTGACGCATCATATTAATTCAGGCACAATAACCACTTCCCTTTATTTTTATTATAACCGCCGTTCGGTAATAAGTCAATTAAAAGCTACTGTTGATCGCCTGCCGGCATAATAATCAGCTTGCCGTCAATCTTTATAAACGCCTTCGGTGTTTTGAATAATTCGGAGTATTTCCGTATCAGCTCATCGGGCAGGCTCGAAAAATCCGGTCTGTCCGGTGAAGCATAGCAAATAAAGAAATCTCCTGCGATTATGTCTGCTATTTCGCCGTTTTCATCATATACAACGCGGTTAAATTCCAGCCCGTCAATTTTGCCGGTATCATTCAGGATTATTACCGAGCCGTCATCAAACGGACTGTAAGCGCTTATTATTCCGCCTACCAACCTTTGCATTTCTTTGAGCGTATGCTTGATTTCTATTACCTGCGGCTTTTTCCCAACTTGTATGTATAGCACTTTCATCATTTCGTTCATACTGAAATTCCTTTCTTTTTTCGGCTTAATATTTGCATACTCACGCCGCAAGCTCTAATCCGTATCGTTTGCAAACCTCTTTGACTATAAACTCCTCTTTTTCTTCGGCAAGTCGGTTGGCTTCCTCTTCGGCTTTTTGAGACCTTCTGCCCACTTCCTTCAGCATAAGCTTATATCCTTTCCCAACGGTAACCGTTCTTGTGGAATATTCCGTACCGTTACTCAACCGATCGGTTTTAACCAGCGTAGGCGTGCAGTGAAGATAATAGCCTCGGCGTTCATTGTCGCCGTTAAACCAGTTGTGTCCGCCTTTGGAATAAAGGACCTCAAGGCAAAGGTTATTTTCGCTTTCGGTAGGCACTATGGGTATGTACTTTTTCATCTCAACCACACTCCTCAAAATTATCCGGCACTCTGAACCAGCGGTATTGCGGTACAAGCCGCATATCCTCCGTAAATTCAGAGCAATCTACCAGCACTATCGGATATCTGACACGGACAGCCCTTACAGTATCCTTTAACGGATAGCTCTTTGCAGGCAGATTGTTTTTCTTTAATATTCTGCATACCTGCTTTAAAACAGGCTCTCTGCCGTGAATGATATAACACTTCCCGGTCAGAGCCTCAAGATAATTCTGCGGGCTATAAATCATATTGCTTTTAACATTTGTTTTCATTTTCACACTTTCTTTCCTATAACTTCAAGCGCCATTTCGTCGGCGGACATATCTCCCAATCGGTAGATCTTATCACAGAACGGGAGCAGGCTTTTACCGCAATCATCATCTGTGCTTAAAAGTATTCCGGTGACGGTAAGACGGTTTTTAAGCTTTGCCTCGGTAAAACGCTTTGCAAACTCATCGCTTACCTCGCATTCACCGTCGGTTATGATTACAACATCCGCACTTTCAAAGCCGTTTGTCAAAAGCCTTAAAGCCTCGTTTAACGGAGTTTCAAAATCCGTTCCGCCGCCGAAAAAATGCTCCGCCGCGGCTAATACATCGTCAGTCGTATATTTCCCGCTTTCAAACACATCGGTCTTTACATTTCTGCTGCTTGCAAAGTGAACAAGCGCGAATTTCTTGCTTCCGTGCAGGACAATATTCATAAGCGCCAGCGCAAAAGCCTTTACCCAAGGAGCAATCTCCTGTGTACTGGTGCTTTCGTCGGCAAGGACTATAACATCCCCGTCGCCCTTAACGGACGGCTCTCGCCTGCGGTACTGCTGCAAATGCTTTTCGTAATACCGCTTAAAAAACAGTATTTCGGTTTCGGGAGCGCCGAGCAAAGCCAATTCCGAAGATAAACAGTTTGAAATATCGTTGCCGTAGGTAATATCGTACTTCTCGCCAAGCCCGCAAGCTGGCATACCGTTGCGGTTTCTACGGCCTTTAAAAGCTCCTTTGCCCCTATATCCGCGCAGTATTCGGGAATTATTCTTTTAAGCAGCTCCTCTATACCGGGTCCCCGGCAGTTCATCATAACGGTGGAAAAAAACGGTATCCTCACAAACAAATACGGCTCTTTTATCCGCAATACCGGCGTATACCGTTTTGTTGTCTGTAAGCAGTTGTGACAGAATGTTTACCGCGCTTATATGCAAAAGCATATCCGCCTCTCCGTCGGATATATTTCTGCCTGTCGACGAAACCATTCTTTTGCGGTTCATAGCCTCCGCCGTACTTATGCCGGGCGTGAGCCTTATCTTAACGCATTGAAGCTGCCTGTCCTCTCCGCTTTTCTCCGCCGCAAACGCCGCGTGCTTTAAAAGTGACGGCAGTCCGGTTACAGACGCATAGACTGTCGGAAAAGCGACGGCCGATTTCGGAAATTCATTTACCGGCTTTGTAGGCAGGTCATAACGGGAAAAGCCGAATGAAATATGCAAAACGCCGTTTCCGTCCGTTTCAAGGCTTACGCTTCCCGCCTTGGTACGCCTAAGAATTTCAAGAGCCACGGGTGGCAGTATTACTTCGCCGCCGCCTTTTATATCTACGTTTCGTATGCGCTTTATGACCGAGGTTATAATGTCCGTACCGGTAAGCTCTGCAATTTTTCGGTTTTCATCCGCCGTCATATACGCGCCGGGCACTTTAACGGCCGCACCGTTCTTAGCGGCGGTTAAAACCGTTTTAAACGCTTCGCAAAATGCAGATCGGTTTACTGTAAGCTTCATTTTGTTTCTCCCATCTCTTTTAATAATGCGAATGCCAGTCTGAGGGTCAGCTTAAACATTAAAACCCGTTCTTCCGAAGCGCACCTGCCTAATGCGTCGTCGCGTTCTTCAAGCAGCTGCTTCTGTTCATCCGTAAGGGTTTTATGAAGTCTTTCCCCCGCCTCAGCCGCATTTGAACGATTTTGTTTGTAGCTTTCCGTTTGAGGCTGAGCTTTCTCAAAAACGAGATCGCACATTTCTTCAAGTAAACTTTTTTCTTCCATTTTCTGTCTCCTATCCAATCGTAATGTACCTGTCCTGTGTTAAGACATTAAAAATAATTTTGTTGCTCTCGGTTTCGCTGAACCCGGATACGTCCTCGCGGTCGGAAGGCATATTTTTCCGTGTTTTCTCCCGTATTATTTTTCCCTTTATAACATGCGGGTGCTCGCTGTCAACAAGTCCGTTCATAAGTCCGCTCGCTCCCACTAAACCTATTTGCGAAAGATTAAGGGGTAAAAGCGGATTGCGGGTTCTGTTTTCAAGCTGTGAGTTTTCAAAAAGAATATCTAAGCTGTCCGACGCTTTTAATTGCTCGGCTAATTCCTCAACGTCAAAAACCGAGCCTTTAAAATACGGTACGGCCGTTTCCTTAACAGGCAGCGAATACAGCCCTTTTGGTACGGTATCTATAAGCGGAATATTTTCTGGGCGCAGGCAGAGCTGCTCTATCCTTGCGGCGGTTTTATCCGCCGTGCGCTTTTCGGCCCGTATTCCGAAAAATACAATTTGTTTGTACTTTTTAAACTCGCCGGCACGGAATCTGAATACCGAAAGGTTTTTGTAATAGGTCGCCAGCGTTCGGCATACGGAGCTGTCGGCTCTATGATACGGAATAATATATACAAGCAGTCCGCCCCGCATCAGCAAAGGCAGAGTATCCGAAAGGAACGCGCGCTCCATACGTCTGCCGCCGTTCTCGCCGGGGCAGGAAAGGTAGGGCGGATTTAAAAGCAGCGCATGAAATCTGCCGAACGGTACGGACGAGTGAAAAAAGCTGCCGAGTCTTGCGTTGTTCAGATTTTTCTGCGCCGTATGCCCTCTGCTTTCGTCAAGCTCTATACCGTAGGTTGCCGCATTTTCATTTTCGGCAAAGGCCTTAAGCGCCAAGCCCTCTCCACAGCAGGGGTCTAAAATATTTACCTGCGTTTTAGGAAAATTGATAGCTTGCTTAATAAGCCTTACATGCTCCTCATCGGTAGGAAAGTATCCCATCTTAATACGGTTCATAAGATGTGCCGCAGCTTTTGCGTCAATGCCCGCCTTATCCGGCAGCATATCCGCAAAGGAATAAAGCGCGGATATTAAGGCGGGGTAATTGCCGCTGCCTAAATAATCAAAGCGCTTTAAGCCGTCAAACAGCTTTAGTGCGGTTCGGTACAGCTCGCCGCTGTCATATTCCGCAACGGAATGCAGCAGGCTCGAAAATTCGTTCCATAATGCCTTTACCGTAATATGCAGCTCGGATATTGAAGCGCTGTCCCGCTTTTCAAGAAATACGGGATATTCGGCCTTTAAATCATCTGTCAGCCGTTTAAGGCTTGCCTTGCCGTCGGTCAGTTCATCAAGGCAAAAACAACCGTTATTTTCATAATCGCTCATCCTTTACCTCTTTCGCCGTTCGGTAATTTATTCTTTTAAATACCGAACCCGTGTAACCGAAAACGAGAATGTTTTTAAGCGCTTCAAGGCAGGTGTTAAAAACAAGCTCCTGCACATTATCCTCAGCCGTAAGGAAAACTGCTATATATTCGTCCTGACCGTCCAATATAACCTTCATACGGTCGCTTTGGGCAAATACATAAACCCGTCGCTTATCCTCGGTTTCTTCAAAATGCGGGGCTACCCTCAATTCGAGGATAGCGGCTTTTATCTGCGTTCCCAAAAATGCCGTAAACATATCCCAGTCCCTTGTCGGGTTATCTGTTGTAAAGACAGCGCCGTTTGCAACATAAAAGCCGCCGCTGTTCTTTTTGTCCTCTGTACCCGCAGGTAATTCTATGCCGCGCATTTTTCCGTCCTCCTCTTACGCTTTTTTACCGTTTCCGCCCTTGTGGAAATGATTTTAGAGGAAAAGGTTACATACCTTGTGGTAAGGTCGCCCGTCACCAGCAAATCGTAAAGAAAAGAGGTTACGGCGGTAGCTGATGTAAGGTTTGCGGTTACCGACTGCGGGGCGGATACCGCGCGTTCTGCACAGGAAAGCTCGGTCGGCAGCTTATCCTCAGCCTTTAAAATATCCGGGTAAAGCGTGCCTACGGGCTTAAAGGTTGTTCGTCCGTTTTGCCTTACTCCGCAAACCACCTGACCGGTATATTCTCCGTTGCCCGAGTCTATATACACCAAATTATCCGTATTGTAAAATACATTATGGCATATGGCGCGGGATTTGTTATTATCCACGCAGCCGATTAAAATAACACGCTGGGTTTCGGGAATACTGTTATACGGCTGTTTCATAAAATCCGGCCTTACAAGCCCTTTGAGGCGTTCCTCGCTTTCTATATATTCGGGTATATATTCGCACTCTATACCGAAAGCTCCGGCATATCTTTCCGCCAATACCGCCGCCTTATTTCTGCCTATATCCTGCTTAACAAAATTCTGTCGGATAAGGTTTTTAGGCTCGACAATATCCCCGTCGCAAATAATGATACGGTAATTTCTTTTGTCATCCGCAAAGGCTATTCGGTATAGGTGGGGTATTAAATATCCGCCGGTACCGCCTGCTCACAAAACTATTATTTTTACCGGTGCGGCTGCAGAATACTTCATATCCTTTCCTCCCCGAAAAAGCGTCTTATATGCGGTATTATACGGCGGGGCGTTTCCTCGGCAAACCGTATGTTTTCCTTCCATTCTTTAGGAAAATCACCGAAAAAATTGCCTTCAAAAACCTCTTCGGGCGGCAGGTATATAAACTTACCGGCGCATCCCGCTCTGACCGTTATTTCGGGAAAGGTTCTGTCAAATCTGCCCGCAACGGCATAAAGCCTTGTTTCCTTTTCGTCGTCGTTATCCGTTTCCGAAAAAACGGCGGGCATGGTATTATGGGAATGAAAGTCCACAACGTGGATATATCTTTCGGGGTACGGTTCTTCCGCTTCGCTGTTTACCGCTACGTGGGATATTCTCTGTTTCGGAACCTTTATGATATATTCCTTTTCTTCCGTATCATAGAGAATATGCACCAATACCTCGTAATGCAGTTCATCCGAAATGCTCTTAAAAAAGCCCATAATCTTTGAAAAGATATGAGCGGGTATTTTAGGCAGAGCAGATTCAAAGCTTGGCGTTATGCTTTCAAGCTCCCTGATGTTTTCCACCGGGGCGGTAAAGCGTCCTATTTCGTTTGTTCTTTGTTCGTACACTCTGCCGTCTTTCGACGGCAGAAGTACAATCGGTTTTTCTGTTTTAAGGGCGTCGGCTTTTGTCAGGCAAAATTCCTTAAAGCCGGACAGCGCCTCACCCTTGCTTTGCGCTTTTTTAAATGCCTTAACGGTACATTCGGGGTTTTTATCCGCGTCCGTTTTTGCTTTCTTAAGCGCGTCCTTAAATGCCTTGGAGTTCTCGATTTCGGCTTTGATTTCGTAAACCTTATCCGAGCCGGGGTTACTTACGCTCTTTGTGGTTTTTCCGTAATTCACCGTCCAGGATATGGTTTTCGAGTCCGAAAGCTCGGGGAAATCCGCCTCATACTTTTGACGCAGATCCTCAAAGGTTGCGTCCCTGTCCTCGATTTCCTCCTTTACCTTTGCGTAGGAGAATATTGCGGGCTTTGCCGCCAACGCTTCAAGCATACGCTTTTCGCTCTGCTGCTCGGCATTTTTAAGTGCCGCCTCAAACGGGTCAAGCATCGGCTGCTGTTCGGCGACAGGCTGTACCGGCGGTTGTTGAATTACCGGCTCGGGTTGAACAGCCGGAGCCGCGGTAACCGTAGGTTGTACCTGCGGTACGGGCGTGCCGACTGCCTGCTGAATTACAGGCTGTGTCGGGACTTCCGGCTGTGCCGTTTCCGCCTGAACAGGTGGCGCCGCTACCTGTTGCGGTGCCGTCTGTTCCTCGCCCGGCCATACGGCGGCGGGAGTAAACGGCACGCTCTTTGCGCTTGGTGCTTGCTCGGCAGGCACGTTTTCAAAATCGTCCATACTGTCGAGAAAGCCGTTGATGTTGTCTTGATTGTTCATACTTCTGTCTCCTTTTGCGCCGTCCGGGAATAAAAATATCTCAAAGAATTAAATTTACACTGTGAGTTCTTTTAAAGATATTTTTAAGCCTTTTTGACGCGTTTTCTCTATGTAAAAACAAAAAGACCGACCCTCTCTGCTTTAAATACAGAGTTAAGGTCGGTCAATTTTGCAATTACCGAATTTAATTGTCGGGCGTTTTGGGTTGCCCCAAAACGCAAAAAAAGCCGGACTTCTCCCTTTAAGGGAAAAATCCGACCTGTTTCCTCAAACCAATGTCTTCAAAGAGACATCACACTCAAACCTTGTTACAAGCTTATTATATATGATGAAGGTTGGGTTGTCAACGAAAATTTATTTTTACGCTTTAAAAACTTGACTTTTCTGTGCGTTGTGGTATAATATAAGTGAAATAAGGCAAACCGATAGACGGTTAGCCCATTCTTGTGATTAGAAATAAATCGCCAAGTTTGGAACGCTCGGGCGGTTTATTTCTTTTTTGTTATGTTATAAACAAGTGTTATGACACCTATAATGAGTGTTCCGAAAAGGAATAAATCACTATATGTAACCATCAGCACCACCCCCTTATACAGAGGGTGAAAAGATACCCTCTGAAAAAGAGAGCTAACCGTCCACCGTTTAAGGTTCGCCTTATTCCGACAATATTATACCATTATATTCATATATTTGCAAGCATAATAAGCACTGTAAAATTTAATGAGAAAAAGAATAAAAATTTTTCCCGAAAAACGCCCTGTCAAACTTGACAAACGGGAAATTTGTGTTATATAATGCAAACGGTGCCGAAAAAGCACCTTTCTGTCTTCTTTTGAGGAACGCGGTAAGTTCAGCCGCGTTCCTCTCTTTTTTACCATCTTGCAAGTATTTTGCCGTATATGAGCCTACGCTCGCTGCTGTATTTGGTTATGACTATTACCACCTTATCCCCTATACGGAAATCCGCGTCGTACTGATCGGCGGAGTAACTGCACAGGCAGTCAAGGTCATCCTCAAGACGGCAGTAGACGCCGCCTCGGTATTTCCCCATTATTACCGAAGCACGCCTTGAAGCTATCGGGTGGCGCAGCTCTGCACCGTCAAACGGGTGCGGCTGCGCTTTCTTTATAGAAAGCGAAAGTTTCATCGTATCCGGATCGTAGCTTTTTATAATTGCCTCTTTGGTTTCTCCCGCATGGTATCTTTCCCGCAAATCCGGTATCGCGGCGTATGACACATCCCTTGTGGCAAGCGTTATATCGAATCCGCCTACCGTGCAAAGCAGATGCCATTGACCGACCGCCAATATATCGCAGCTCACCTTTTTCCCGACTCTGGGCGGGAGCTTTAGGTAATTGTGCCGTCTTATCATCAGCGCCTGAGTTCGCGAGGCTACGCAAAAATCCCCCTCTCTGTCAATGTCCGTTATTACATAGTCTATTTTAGCGCCGCCCATTGAGCGCATTATATGAGACGGCATTTCGCCTTTTTTATACCACATTTCGTCCTGCGGTATTACAACCTTCACTCTGTAATCTATAACCACAAGATATCTGAGTATCCTTTCCTCATACTTACCGGTTTCGCTGTTCTTTACCTTGACCGTTTTCGTTTCCAGTCCCGATACCGTTCCCGTAAGCAACGAGCCGCCCCTGTAAGATGCATAAATCGAGTTCCATTCCCTGCGTTCCTCTTCGGATAAATCCTTATCCAGTTCGGCTAAATTAAGCCTTCGTATATCCATTTAATTCCCTCCGTAAAAAGTATATTTTGTATTTTCTTTTACAGCAAAGCGGCAATCCGGCGGTATGGTCAGGCGCTCTGCCTGTTTAGTTCCTTCAAGGACAAATATTACTGTTCCGTATTTTCCGCCGAGCGCGGCCAGCATTGCGTTTATTACCTGCTCTCTGCCGTCTGTTACAACGCAAATATCATAACGGCAGAGCTTTTGCTCGCGCTCCTTGAAGAATGTAAGCGAAAAGGGCGGCTGACCGCGGCAGTATATTTCTGGCGGGTGTCCGCATACTGCCAGCATTACCTCAAACGCAGTCTCGGTATTTCTGTCACAGATCAAAAGTGTATCGTCGCAGTAATACTCTCCGACAGGTACAACCTTACGGTTCACCTCAAGCTGATGGAGCGACACCTCAAACGAATATGCTTCGGGGCAAAGCCTTTTAAGCATTTCGGCTTTCATACCGCCGTATTCCCGCACAATTTCAAGTATTTTCTTTTGTGTTTTAGTCAGAAGCATAGAGCATCTCCCTGTCTATCATATTGTCCGGCAGCTCAAGCAGGGTGCTTGTATGCTCTGCATTAACGGCATTTAAAATAACCGAATACAAATACCCTTGAGGATTTTGCACCTCATTCTCGTTGTGCCGCAGCACCTCCACCGCGTCTATAAGCGTATCGCGGTTCACTTTCCGTAAAAGATTCCGTATTTCCGTTTGCGGCAGCACAGCGCCGGACAGCTTAATGCTTTGCTTGTAGTAAAGCACTCTGACAGCGCTCTCCAACATTTGCGCTGTTTTGCTTTCAAAGCTTTTTAATTCGCATTTTTGCAAAATTTCAGTCAGCTCTGTCTCCTCTTTTGACTGATTTGATTGAGGGATTTCTTCATACATACTTGATTTATTTTTATTATATATATTTTTATTTAATTGCGTTGGATTTTCCAACGTTGGTTTTGCCTGCGTAGGTTTATCCAATGTTGGTTTTCCCAATATTGGATTTCCCAACGTAGGCTTTTCCAACGTAGGCTTTTCCGATATAGGCTGCTCCCTTATTATGTATTCCGTACCGCGCAGTCTGCCTTGCTCGTCACGCTCGCGGGTGCGGGTTATATATCCCTCGTTTTCCAATTCGGTTATAGCCTTGCGTATGGCGTCAACCTTTTCAAGACTTATATGCGCTAAACCTTGCAGGGTATAATCCCAATCGTCGGGTAAAGAAAGCATTAAGGATAGCAATCCCTTTGCTTTCAAGGACAGCGCCCTGTTCTTTAAATGATGATTAGACATTACTGTATAATCGTGGGTTCGTTCTACTCTGAATACTGACATTTTTAAATATCCCTTTCCTTTACTGTCTGGAGCTTTCTGCAATCTATCCCGTCGGATAAATCAAAGCTTTCCCTTTCGTCTTCGTCCGTATCAAGCGGCATTTCAAACTGCATTTTGTATTGCGGTACTTTTTTGTTCTTTACTTTCTCCGGCTTTTTAAGCTTCCACGCCGGTATATGCTCCGCCGCCTTGCAGTATTTTAATAATTTAAAAGACGGATGCTCCTCGGGCGTTATTTTATTGAGCAATAACGGCTTTGCACCGCGCACCAAAAGTATTGCCTTGTCTTTAGGCAGCCGCCGTATTTCATCGGGCAGCATAAGCGCTCTGCCTGTGCTCGTCTTATTCTGCATATACGGCTTTTGAGGAGACAGAAAATCCAAAAACGGTCGCATCGGCGTATTCGTATTATTTACCCTTACTGTAATCTCGCCGCATTGCTTTGAGAAAAATTCCGAAGTCATAACATCATTACAGCCTAAAAACAACTGGTAATCGCAGTCGCCCACAATTTCCTGCCACTCGTTGCCGGGGTATCTGTCGGATAGCTGCGCTATACTCTGCACCACCGCCTGAATGTTTATGTTACGGGAGCGAGCCACCGAAAATATCTTCTTGCTGTCAAGCAGCGCTATATTGCAAAACTCATCCATTAAGACATTTACACAGACGGGTAATCTTCTGTTGTCCTGCTGACGGGCGTAGTCGAACAGCTTTACAAACATAAGCGAGAAGAACATTGAGGACAGAAATTCCAAAGAGCTGTCCTGATCGGAAATAATACAGAAATACGCGCACTTTTCTCTGCCGGGCAGAGTTAAGTCTATTTCATTATGCTTAGTTATATCGTCTACCAATTTATTCTGGAAAACATTTAAGCGGTTGCCAAGCCCTATTACAATATTTCCCCAAATCTGCTTATGCGCCTGACGGAATATGCCGTAGGGCGGCAAAGCAGGATGGTCGGGCGGTAATGCTCTGAATCGGGCGTCAAATTCCTGCACGGATGTGGTTGACAGTATTTTATATATCGTACCGAGGCTTCGTTCTTCGGGCGGCAGCAGCTTGTCCGTTCCCGGATATGTAAGGCTCTGAACATAATGCAGCAGCGCCATTAAAAGGTTTTTTTCGGCTTTTTCCCAGAAGTCTCCGCGCTCGTTCTCGTTTGAGGTGTTGCGTATAATTATTTCTGCCGCGCGCTGCACAAGGGTAATATCCTGTGCCGTATCCATTACGCAGTTCCAGCCGTCAGAGGCGAACAGGTCAAGCAGGTTATATGCCTTAACGGTATATCCCCGGCTGTCTAAAAAGCCCGAATACATTTCGTAAAACTCGGCTTTCGGATCTACCATTACAAGGCTTTCGCCCCTACGGGCCGCCTGCATTACAAACGGCATTACAAAGCCTCTGGACTTTCCCGTGCCGGGTGCGCCGTACACCATAACATTTTTAGACATACCCGGCATATCCTTCATTGCGACATAATCCCCGTTTTCCAATTTCCCGAACAGGGTTTCGTCCACCTTTTCTATACTGCCGCTTACCAAAAATTCCGGCAGCTCCTTTTTATCCATAAAGCCGGATGTGCCGTGTGTGCCCTCGGGCAGTATTTCTATACCGCGTTTTTTGTCCTTAACGGTTTTGTAACCACTGAGTATCTCTTTTCCCTTGCCTGTAAAAAGGCAGAACATAAACGCGGAAAAGATTATTATTCCGATTCCTGCGGGAGTAAACAGAGAGGTAATGTTTTTAATCGGGTCTAGCGTAAAAAGCTTTACGTTTTCTCCGCTTTGAAAATTATGTAATCCGGTTGTT
>CAJJPG010000001.1 GCA_905193585.1 uncultured Oscillospiraceae bacterium | reverse complement strand
CCGACCGCATCACAATCCGAACAGACACACGAAAAAAGAAGAGCGAAAAATAAAGAAAGCCTTTGAGAATAACAATGTGCTTTTAATCCTTGAAAAACCTGACGATACAGCTTTAAACAGGTTATTCTTTCAATAATCAGCACGGCATTCGGCATAGCAATAGCGGTTTTCCCTTTGCTGCCTGTAAGCCTGTTTAAGCGCGTGATTAAGTTACAAAGGTCTTTTGCGAAACTCCGAGGCGGTCATTCCGCTGTATTGCTTGAAAATGCGGCAAAAATACAGCATATTCTTATAGCCTACCAGCTCCGCAATATCCGATACCGAAAGATTTGTGGTTGTGAGCAGATCGCGCGCACGCTGCATACGCACATCTGTCAGGTATTCCTTCGGTGATTTTCCGGTCAACTCTTTGAAAACATAGCGGTAACGGCTTGAACTCAAATTTTCAATTGACGCAAGGTCGGGAATACTTATATCCTGTTTGAAATTATTGATAAGGAATTGAAGTGATTTTTCAATACGGTACGATGTATCTGCCTTGTGACTTTCAGAGGAGTTACAACGCGATATTTCCAAAAACAGCTGCATAAGGTATGTTCCCGCGTAAAATGTGAAGTCCTGTTTTCTGAAAATAAGCTCTGAAATCAAATGCTCAAAAATATCGCAAAGGCGTGTATTTACGCCCACGTTTATTACGGTTTGGTTTTTGAAACCGAAACGCTCCATCAGCTCTTGGGAATCCTTGCCGGTGAAGTAAAGCCAATAATATGTAATTCGCCCGTCACCGTTAAATTCATAATGGTGTATTTGGTGCGGATGGTAAAAAACAATGTCCCCTGTTTTCAGCGGGACTTGCCTTTTATCCATAAAAGCGGTTACGCTGCCATCAACTATATAAAGAAAATGAAAGTCGGTACGATTTTCAAGCACGGTGTCAAAAGGAATATCGGTATCGGTCTTACCGCCGCAATTAACAATGATCGGCGCTGATTCATCCGATATATCGTTGTGGGATGAATCCAATAATCTGAAAAAATTATAATGTTGCATAATATTTCCTTTGCAGTCGATTTGTATATATAACAGGTGTATTTTAGAATTGAAAACACCTTATGTGAAGTATACAATAAATAATGTAAATAGTCAATACTGTTTTTGGTTATAATTTGCAAATGAGAAACCGTAACTGTTTGAAACACGCAACAGCAAACGCGAGAGCTCACGCTTTTTCAATCACAGATAAGTGATTATATTCTTTATCAATTAAGTCACTTTGTGCAGCAATTTAAAAGTTCGGGTACAGAAAGGGCGGTGTTTTTGACTGTTTATGCGCCACGGTTGTTTTTTAAAATAATTTTGGAGGGTTTATAATGAAAAAAATATTGAATCGGGGGATTTTGAAAACAGCGCTTTCGTTTACACTTTCTTTAGCGCTTACAGCGGCAATATTGCCTGTGGGCGGACTTTTAACAGCAACAGCCGAGGGGGAAAATGCTTCTGTTACAATTTCGGCAGCCGAAATTAAGGACGCTGTCAATGTTTACGGCAGCGCAAGCGCTTCTTCAAGCGGTCTTTCAAAGGCTAATTTCGACGAACGCTTTGAAACTACCGAGGGCGGCGTTATACATAAAATCACCGAGCTCGGCGGCTGCGTCGATGTATGGTCGGCGCAAAACGAGGTAGTGTCCTCGGCACTGTATAAGGCGAAGAAAATGCGCGACTTTGAGCTGAAGGTGCGCATGATAAATGTTGATAAAAACTGGGCGGTTTTACCGCGTGTGATATTCGGGGTACAAGACCCGACCGCTTGGATAAACACAAGCGACGGCGGATATACGGTAGGACTTTATAACGAGGGTAACAGTTATTTTAACGGGCTTTTCAACGGCGAATTTACTCGAAAAGAAGATTTATCAAATTACAATGCGCAAGGAAAGTTTAAAAAACTTTGGGACGCATGGTACAATCTAACAGTGCGTGTTCAGGGTGAAAAGGTTACGGTTACCGTTGAGGATGACGGACTTGAGCCGTATTCGTATGAATACGATTTAGGTGCTCTCGGCGCCGAATACAGAGGCGGATATATCGGATTTGTTTTCGGTACGGGTGTGAGCAAAATTATCAGTATGAGCGTGACGGATCTCGGCGGCGAGGTACTTAACGATGTTAAAAGCCAGTTAATGAACAAAGACGATATACTCGGGAAGTTTGACATTTATCACAGCGACCAAGCGTTGAGTGATAATTTCACGGCAGCCGAATTTGATAATTATTTCAATTTTGATGAAAACGGTTTTCTCACATCGGCATATGACCCGTACAGCGGTGAAGAGCGTTGGAATAACGTGAACAACACGATAACAAAGGCGTTGGTTAAAAACAGCACCTACCGCAATTTTGAAATGTCGGTACAGCTTAGAAGTGCAGGATGGGACAGATTGCCGAAGCTTGTATTCGGCGCGACAAACCCTTTAAGCTGGGTAAACCGCGAGGACGGCGGATATTTGGTCCAGCTTTATAATGAGGGTGTAATCAATTTTGCGGGAATTGTTGACGGCGAACCCGTAAATCTTGACGATAATTTAGACAGCCATGCGTCTTTTCAGAGACTAAGCTATGACTTTGTTACTTTAAAGGTTCGTGTTGAAAACGGAGTTGCAACCGTTACGGTTAAAACGTACTTTTGGGCAGACCCGAATACTTATTCTTATTCATTCGATCTCGGGGAGAATTATAACGGCGGTTATGTAGGCTTTGCGGCAGGCCCCGGCGAGTCGAAATTTATAAGATTTTCCGTTACCGACCTCGGCGGCGAGGCAGATACCTCTGTTAAAGCCATTGCGGTCAATACCCCCAACGCGTTAAGCGTACCTGTGCTCACTTTTGCGGAGGAGTTAAATCTTCCGGCTACCGTATCGGTTTTATGCGACGACGGAAACAGCTACGATTTACCCGTTGTATGGGATACATCGACCTACAGCCGCTTTGTTCCCGGCGATTATACTTTTACCGGAACACTCGGTAAGATAATAAATGCCGAAGGCAAAAGAGTAGTTCCGAACGGACAAACGGCAACTCTTACCGTTACCGTAACCGGGGTGGAGGTTACCCCGATACGCGTTGCCTGCGTGGGCGACAGCATTACCTATGGTGATAAGGCGGAGGTCGGCGAATCATATCCTGCTGTTTTGCAAAAGCTGCTGGGCGCACGGTACGAGGTTATGAATTTCGGGGTTTGCGGCGCTACCGCACAAAGCGATAAATCACCTTATGTGGGAAGTACACCGTATACAAACAGCCTTGCAAGCAATCCCGATATCGTTATAATGATGCTCGGCACAAACGATTCATGGAACGACTATTGGAATGAGGAGCAGTTCGTATCGGACTATACTTCTCTGATAGAGGAGTATATGTATCTTGAAAACAAACCTGAGGTTTATTTGGCAATTTCACCGGCCTGCTACATAGAAAGCAATATATCGGCTGTTACGGCAAAGCAAAGGGAGATAGCCGCAGAGCTTGGCATTAAAACGGTAGATATGTACTCATTTACCGAAAATCACGGAAACTGGTTTGCGGACGGAGTTCACCCGAATGCAGGCGGTTACGCGCTTATGGCAAGAGCATTTGCAAAAGCTGTTTTCGGTAAAGCCATAAAGGGCGATACTGACGATAATT
This sequence comes from uncultured Oscillospiraceae bacterium, assembly GCA_905193585.1. Classification (GTDB taxonomy): domain Bacteria; phylum Bacillota; class Clostridia; order Oscillospirales; family Acutalibacteraceae; genus UBA737. The sequence goes on along the minus strand of CAJJPG010000001.1, from coordinate 38,908 downwards.
GGTCACTTAACGCTGTTGACCTTACTGCAATGAAAAAGATTCTTCTCGGCACGGCTACAGCGGGCGAGGGTGTTGACCTTGATATGAATGATGATAAGTCTGTAAATATTTTAGACTTTATAAAGCTCAAAAAAGCAATCATCGCGGAAGCGTAATTTTAATCTAAGCATATTGACGGAAGCCGCTGCTTTATGTATCGGCTTCCGTCAGAGAGGATTGGTAGGATGATAAAAGTTAAACGGGCTGAGCTTATCAATGCCGTTTTGACCGTTTTTACAATAATTGCGGTTATATGCGGAACCTGCTCAATATATTCTTTAGCTGATTCCGACAGCACAACAGATTCGATCGTCTTTAAGGACGCCGCTGTGCTTGCCGAGAATTTTAATGTTTATCACGGCGAGAGTGCCGTTACCGCAGGTCTTTCGGCAGCAGAGCCCGAAAAATACTTTTCGGTCGTAAGCCGAATAGTAAAGCATACCTGCACCTCTACCGGAAATCACACATCGGGCGATTACAAAATTTGGGACGCACAGGACGATGTTGTTACCACGGCTCTTTACAGAAAACAAGCCTACCGCAATTTTGAAATGACTGCGGAGTTCAGGGTTGTGCCTGCAAACTGGCAGGTGCTGCCAAAGCTGATTTTCGGAGTTCAGGACCCTATGTCGTGGGTCAATGCCGAGGGCGGTGGCTACTCGGTGTGGCTTTATAACGAGGGTATTATAAATTTAAAGGGCATTACCGACGGAGAGTACAAAACCCAAAGCGACAATACCGACCATACGAAAACCGGTGAATACGGCAGTCTTGCATTATGGTCAAAGGTTACGGTAAGAGTGATGGGTAAGGCTGTTACCGTAACGGTAAAGCAGGGCACTAAAGCCGCATATTCCGAACAGTTTACCTTGGGCGACGATTATTACGGCGGCAAAATAGGATTTGCTGCAGGAACGGGCGGTTGCCAGTTCCGCAATTTCAGTGTTACCGATTTGGGCGGAGATGTTGTTCCTATGCCGATTAAGGAATATATCGGGCTTTCAAATTCCGAGGATATGAAGAAATTCGATTGCTACTATGCCGAGAGCATTAAAAACGGAATGAAGCTCGTGGAAAATTACACGGACTATTGGCAGCATAAGGAGGACGGAAGCATTTGGAGAAACCCGGATACTCTGCCGAGGGTCGAATATGACGAAGATCTTTACACATCAACATTGGTTTATAATGTTAAGCAGTATAAATATTTTGAGCTGACCGTTAATATGCAGAGGAAAGAGAGCGGCGGCTACGGTTATATGTATCCGGGTGTTATTTTCGGAATAAAGAACCCCGGTAATTTTGCATATTATAAGGACGGCGGATACTTCTGCTATGCAACCGCCGAAGGCGCGCTATGTGTTCGCGGTAATGATTTTTCGGCTGTGACTCAGGCACCTGCAGGGTATAGCCGCGAAACCGTACATACAATGACAATATCCGTAAGATACGGCAGAGTGACCGTTAAAATATCGGGCGACGGAAACAATCCGGAGCAGCTGGTAGAAATTTTGCCCGAGGACTACACAGGGGGTTATATAGCCCTTGTGGGAATGGCAAATGTATGCGGATTATCAAGACTTTCTGTTAAGGAAGTGGAAGGAGAACTGAAAAACGTTTCAATTGCGAGGGTAAAAGCTCCGACGGCGGTTGAGGTTGAAACGGGCGTTTTGCCGGAAGACCTTAAATTGCCCGAAAGCGTTAAGATTGTAGGAAGCGATAATGAGGAATATACCCTGAACGTTGAGTGGAGCAGAGCGAATTATAACCGTTTTGTGCGCGGGGAATATACGCTTATCGGCTCGCTTTCGCCGCTGATTGATTATGATAAACATTCGCGCGTAATAATAGGCGACAGTACGGCTGAAATAAAGGTCAGGGTTAAGGGCAAGGAAGATCTGTCGCCTGTAAGGGTTGCCTGTGTGGGAGACAGCATAACCTACGCCTCCGGTACAGAGCAGGGCTATCCGTGGCAAATGCGTAAGCTTTTGGGCGGAAAATACGATATTGAAAATTTCGGTGTTGACGGGGCGACCCTTTTAAAATCGGGGGATAATCCTTATACCTCGTCAAGTGCTTTCACCGCAAGCAAGGCTTTTGCACCGAATATAGTTGTAATAATGCTCGGCACAAACGATTCTAAGCCTCAAAACTGGAGCTTGAACGATTCCTATGCCGATGATTACAAGGCGCTTATTGCGGAGTATAAGGCGCTGCCTTCAAACCCGACGGTATATGTCGCCTTATCGCCTGCGGTTGCAACAGATAATTACGATATTTCGGCAGAGACGGTCAAGAACGAAATAGTGCCGCTGCAAAGGAAAATTGCGAAAGCTGCCGGGTGTGATGTAATAGACATTTACTCGCTGACAGAGGGACATTCCTTGTGGTATGCCGACGGGGTTCATCCTACAAAGAGCGGATACGGTTTTATAGCCGCGGAAATAGCAAAAAGAATAGTGCTGCCGGGTCCTCTTGAAAGCTTTACCCTCGGTCGGGAATCCGATTATATATTCGAGGGTGAGACCGAAACATATTACCCGTGTTTCAGTCCTGCCAAAATAACGGGGGACGACACCGTAAAATGGGGTACGTCGGATTCAGCTGTAGCCGATGTTAAAAACGGAGTTGTTTCGGCAAGGAAAAAGGGCAGCGCCGTTATTACGGCGGAATGTCAGGGAAAAACCGCGGCAGTACGGATTACGGTTTACGGCAAGGACGACGAGATAAGCCTGCCGCTTACATCAAGCGACGATACGGCGGGGTTTGACTGCTACTATGCCGATGATGCGGAAAGGGGACTTGAAATTCAAAATTCATATTCGCCGTTTTGGGAAATTTCCGAAAAGGGAATTGCACGTACTAAGGAAACGGTCGGCGATATGAAATGGGGCGAAAAATATCTCTCATCCCTGCTTTTTGCAAAAAGGAAATACCATAACTTTGAGCTGACGGTAGATATTCAGCGCGATGAGGTGGGCGAATATAATTACCCTATGGTGGTATTCGGAATTAAAAATCCCGCCGAATATATTACAAAGAGCGGCGGCGGACTGGCTGTTTTCCCCGTGGCTGAGGGAACGCCGATGTTTTTGGGACAAATCAATGGCAAATATACAAACATAGTGGGAAAAGAACCTGCGGCGGGTTACAACCGCACGGGAGTTCATACCCTGAAACTTACCGTGGAATACAATACCGTAACAATGTCGGTTACGGGCGCTGACGGAGAGTCGCTGCCCGCGCCTATCAGCTGCGAGCTCGGCGATACCGATATGGACGGATACATAGCTCTTGTGGGCAAGGCTAATATCTGCTGCTTTAAAAATTTGAAAATACGTCCGCTAAACAATAACGACGTAACCAAAGTTACGGCAGAAAAAATAATCTCCGAAAGCCCGGAGATAAACGCCGATGTCGGAACGGATACATCGGAAATAAGCGGTTTACCGAAAACGGTCAGGGTAAAGGCTGCCGACGGAGTGATTTACACAGCCCCGATAGAGTGGGATTTTGACGGCTACAACCGCTATAAACGCGGAAAATATACCGTGACCGGCATACTTCCCGATTCGTTGCTTGAAAATCATATTAAGCTTTACGGTAACGGCGTGACCCTTAAGGGAGTTATAAACGTTACCGGGGATAAGGATTTGATAGACGAAAACACCGTTAAGTTTGATTTTAACGGAAAAAGCGAGATAACCGAAAATTTTGAATGCTATTATTCAAGTATATTTTCAGACGCGCTTAAAAAGAGCGATTCTATGAAAACGTGGGAGATAGCGGACGGGCGACTGCACCGAATAGACAATAAATTTTCGGTGAAATCAAGCGGCGAATGGAGCTGGGAAAAGGCAAAAACGGAAATGTCCTCGCTTGTTTACAAGGGCCGCAAATACGAAAATTTCGAGCTCACGGTTGATTTTCAGCGTGCCTCAAACACCTATTACTGGGCAATGATAGGCTTCGGTATTGACGATCCCGCCGCATACCCGCTTGACGAGGGCAGCGGAATACTCGCTTACCTTGAACAGGAGGGACGCCCGCTTTTCTGGGGCAACGATGTATCTGCGGGGCATACCACGCCGTATGAAAATTTTGAATATACGGGACGACATACAATGAAGCTGACGGTTAAGGACGGCATAGCCGAAATGTCGGTGGATGGCCGCGAGCCGGTATTGAAAACCATTATTCCCGATGAATACAGGGGCGGCGGATATATCAGCATAACCACAAATATGAACGCAGCGTATTTCGACAATCTTTCAATAACCGCTCTGCCCGATACGGAGGAATATAACACCGAGGGATTTTCTCCCGATAATTACCCCGCTTTGCATTCGGTCTTAAAAGAGGCGGACGCAGAGGACACGTATACGTATTCAAACGGAAACGGCGTAAATTATCCGAAAACGGGCGAAGACGGGAAATACCGCCTGATCTCAATTTTCACCTTAACGGTAAGCATGGCTTATCTTGCCGCAGTGGGGTATTTCAAGGTTTTCAAAAAAAGAAAAGAGAGGTAACCAAATGAAAACAGCAGCTATAAAAATTTTATCATTCGCCTTGATTTCCGGCATTATGCTTTCGGCTGTCGGATGCCGCAGAACCGTAAAGATAGCGGGAAACGGCAGCGACTACGCAAGCGAATACTGGATAACCGAAGAGGTTGACGGCGAAAACACCGCGTCCGGCGGCAAGACCGACGGCAAGGGCAGTACCGCTTCAAGCAAGGATACCGGCAGCAAGCCCGAAAAGAAATTCACACCGAGTAAAAACAAATTGACCGTAGAGGGTGCGGGAACCGATCCCGATGCTGATTATAAGGCTTCGGGTACGGTCAAGGTTGCGGTATCATCCTACCGCCCGTGCGATTACGAGGCAATGCTTGACGCGTTCAGCGCGGTTTATCCGAATATTGACCTTGTGCTTGATTACAGACCCAAGCACGGCGCCGACGCAGATGAAACAAACCATTATTTGGCGTCCCGTGCTATGGCGGGAAATATGCCGGACGTTGTTTTTGACGATGCGGGAAGACTTCCGAACTATTTGGTTCAGGGGTGGGTCTATCCGCTTGATAAGTTTGTTAAAAACGATAAGGCGTTTAGTAATATACCGTCATCTCTGATTGCTAACTATACGTATTTAGGCAAGCTTTACGCTTTGCCGCATCAGGCGCATTACAGCGGCGTGGTTCTGAATTTGGACGCATTTGACGAGTTGAATATGGATATACCGAGCCTTTCGTGGAATATGAAGGAGCTTGAAAATGTCCTCAAAACGGGAACTACCGATAAATTCTCGGGCTGCGAATATCTCGGTGCGGTTCCTGCGGAAACGGCAGGCAGCTTTACTGCCGACGGCGGTCCTTACGGGTATAATGTCAAGACCAAAAAATTTGAAATGGCTTCAAGCTACGGTGCGGCGCTCAAATTAAATCAAAATCTCAAAAAAACTGCAGGGCTTGAGGCATACAGCCTGCGTTTTCCGAACATAAACGACTATGTAAGCAAATTCGGAAACGGAAACACCGGCGTTGTTGATATGGCGTTCAAACTCGGCAGAACCCTTGTACATTTTGAGCAGGGAACATGGGCGGTAGATAACTTAAAGTCTATTTGCAAGTTTAACTGGAAGCTTTATCCCTATCCGCAGGCGATAAAGGGGCGTATACCGGTTCATATTGACCATTGCTTTATGACAACAAGCGCCAACAACCTTAAAAATCCCAACGCGGCGTTCCAGGTTTTGCGCTATATGACATACAGCACCGAGGGCAATCTTGCAAGGCTTAGTATGTATGACGCCAAAAATAAGGGCAAATACGCGCTTAACAGCCGTATTTTCTATCCCACGGTAAACAACAAGGAAGTTGCCGAAAAATTCAAGTCCTTGCCGGGCGTTACGGATGTTGATATCTACTTCTTTGAAAATACAGGAAACGGCTACCGTTCGGATCTGCTTAAAATAGTTCCCGGCTGGGAAGATATAATAAAGATTATCAGTGCTGCTATGGAGGGCAAGGACAATGCCGATGTGGATTCGATAATTCCGTCTCTTCAGGCTAAGACAAATTCGGAAATAACAAAGAAATGGTCCGATTTTGAGACTAAGCTTAAAAAGGTTCAGTCCGAATTTAAGGGATAAGGGCTTAACGCATTAAAAATGTCTGTCTGCCGATTATAACCTTTTGATTTTATATCTTTAATTCTAAATGCTATGGTGATTATTATGATGAAAAGAATCAAGCTCTGTACTGCAATAACGGTAATAGCTTTATTTACCTCAACATTCAGCGCGCCCTTTTCGGCGGCAGTGCAGAAAACGGTTGAATCGGCAGGCAAAGCGTCTTATACCGCTGCTTCTCTTAAGGGGTGGAACGCGACCGCTTTGAATGAAAATTCGGGAGATATTTCGGCTGCAATAACGGAAGTGAACGGCAGCCGTACCGTCACGCTGCCTTTTACGGCGGCAGAGGGCGGGACGGTCGCTTTTTCCGCTGAGGCTTTTAAAAGCGGAGAATATAATATTTTGGTAAATTACCGCATAAGCGGAAAAGAGAACAGAGAACCGCAATACGAGCTTTCGTTTAATAACAAGACGTTAACGGTAGGTCTGCCTGTTCTCTGGAGTGACGAGACGAAAACCTACGAGCAGGATATGAACGGCAATGAAATCGTCCCGCGCCAGATATGCGTTTCGGAATACATAAGCGATTTTTTAATTGATTCGGGCGATATAGGTGCAGATAGGTTAACAGTAAAACTTGAGAGCGGAAACAACAGCTTTGTGCTTAAGGCTCTGTCCGGTGAAATTGAAATTAAAGGGATAAGCTTTATAAAGCCGCGCGATACGGATACATATGAGGAATACAAGAAAAGTATTTCCGAAAAACAGGGAGTAAACAATCTTTTAACGGTTGAGGGCGAAAACCATACGCTTAAATCGGAATCCTATATCAGGAGCGGCCTTTCAAAAAACGCCGCCGTTACACCGCACAAAAGCGGTAAAAAATGCGTGGCGTTACTTGACGGCGGCTCTTGGTCGTCGGCGGGGCAAAAGGTGCTTTGGAATTTTTCGGTGGAAAAGAGCGGGCTTTACGAGCTTGCGTTCCGCTGTTCCCAGTCAAGCAATGCCGGTAAACCGGTATTCAGAAAAATCGAAATTGACGGCATAACGCCGTTTGCCGAGTTTGAATCGGTTACATTTCCCGTGACGGGAACAAATGAATACGAAAATTATACCCTCTGCGGTAAAGACGGTAAACCGTTTGAAATTTATCTTGAAGAGGGTTCACATACAATTTCAATGCAGGTCACATTAGGCGGTTTCAGGGAAATTTATGATGAAATAATATCGGTAATGAGTGAAATCAATTCTGTAGGAATGGATCTGAAAAAACTTTCGGCGGGCTCGGTTGACGCCAACCGTACGTGGGATATGGACGTTGTAATGCCGGAAGCAATTCCGCGGCTTAAAGCAGCCTCGGAAAGAATAGATTCCGTTTACAAAAAGCTTTGCGATTTGTCAGGCTCTGACGCAACTTTTGCCGATTCGCTTGAATATGCCTCTTCGCTGCTTAAAAAGCTCCTTGCAAAGCCCCGTGTTTTGCCTAATAAGCTTGAGCTTTTAAATGTGGGTGATAATTCGGTGACCAAATTTTTGGGCGATGTGCTTTCGCAGCTTATTTCCTCGCCGCTCAGTATTGACAGAATTTATTTTAATTCGGGAAAAACGCTCCCGTCGGGCAAAGCGGGCTTTTTTACGGTGCTTTTTGAGAGTATATCCGAATTTTTCGGAACTTTCGCAAAGGACTACAACACGTATTCCGCCGAGCCCGACGGCGAGCTTGAGGTTTGGGTAAACCGCTCGGTTCAGTACACGGAAACCATGCAGAGCTTGCTGGACGATACCTTTAATAAGGAAAACAGAACGAACATAAGGCTTTCCATAATGCCGAGCGAGCAAAAGCTTATACTTGCAAACGCGTCGGGTACAAATCCCGATATTGCAATGGGAGTGGGCTACTCAACACCCTTTAACTTTGCTATCAGAAATTCGGCGAAAAACCTTTTGGAATACGAAGATTTTCTTTCCTTTTATACATCCTGCTACAATCCCGAGGCTTTGACCCCTGTATGCTATAATGACGGCGTCTACGGCGTAATTGAAACGCAGAATTTCAATGTGCTTTTTTACAGAAAGGATATTTTTGAGTCTCTCGGAATAGGTGTTCCCGATACATGGGAGGATGTTAAATACCTAATGCCTACCCTGCTGCGGCATCAGATGAATTTTTATATTCCGCTGTCGGGCTCGGCAGGCTATAAATCTTTTCCCGTAACGACGCCGTTTATTTTCCAAAACGGAGCTAAAATACTTTCGGATGACGGATTTTCGGTTGATTACAGGAGTGCGGAGTGCAAAAAAGCTTTTCACGAAATGACGGAGCTTTACACGGTTTACGGTATGCAGCAATCTGTTCCGAGCCTTTATAACAGCTTCAGATACGGCGAAATTCCTATTGCGATAGGCGATATGGGATTATATTTGCAGCTTACCTACGCAGCTCCAGAGTTATCCGGGCTGTGGGACATTGCGCTTACTCCCGGGACTGATAAAAACGGTGAAACGGTGCGTTGGCAATCGGCTGACAGCACCGCCTGTATGATATTTAAAAGCACTAAGAAAAGCGATATGGCGTGGAAATTCCTTAAATGGTGGCTTTCCGATGATATTCAGTCGGAATATGCACAGCTGCTGACAGGTACTTACGGACCTGAATATTTCTGGTCTACCGCCAATTTAAAGGCGTTTGCGGAGCTGCCGCTCCCAGAAAACCACAAGAAAGTGATCCTTAAGCAGTGGGAATGGCAGAAAGAGGTTATGTATCATCCCGCCAATTATATGATAGAGCGCGATATAAGCAATATTTGGACGAACATAGTTGTAAACGGTATGGAATTTTCCGACGCGGTGGATAATGCGGTGGTATCGTCAGACCGCGAAATTCTGCGTAAGCTGCTGGAATTCGGCTACTGTGACGAACGCGGGACAAAGATAAAGGATTACACCACAAATTCCGATAAAATACTGTATGCGAATAAATAAAGAGGGCAATGCAAATGAAAAAGCTTTTAAATAAACATTCCGTTTTTATACTTACGTTCCCCTATGTAATCTTATTTATTCTGTTTATCGTTTTACCGGTTGCGGCATCTGTATTCCTTTCGTTCACACAGTTCAATACCATTGAATTTCCCAAGTGGATAGGGCTTAAAAACTATATGCAGCTGTTTACAAACGACCAGATATTCATGCAAAAGGTTTTGCCGAACACCATTGTATATTCGTTGTTTGTGGGCATAGGCGGTTATATTCTCGGCTTTTTTCTGGCATGGTCCTTAGCACAGGTAACAAAGCGGGTACGAACGATACTTACGGTAATTATTTATTCCCCGTCAATGACGGGCGGCGTATTGCTGACTACAGTATGGGGAGTAATATTCAACGGAGACAAAAGCGGGTATCTTAATTATGCTTTGACAAAGCTGAATATTATCGAGCAGCCGATAGCGTGGCTGCAATCCGACAAGTATTTATTGCCTATTATGATACTTGTGGCTTTATGGAGCAGCATGGGCGTAGGCTTTCTTGCAATACTTTCCGGCATTTTAAACGTTAACACCGAGCTTTACGAGGCAGGGTATATAGACGGCATAAAAAACCGTTTTCAGGAGATTATTTACATAACCATACCGTCCTCAAAGCCGCAAATGCTTTTCGGAGCGATAATGGCGATAGTAAACACATTTTCTTCAAGCGGGGTGGGAACTGCTCTTTCGGGTTCAAACCCCACGCCTAACTATGCGGGTCAGCTTATAGCGACCCATATAGAGGACTACGGATTTTTGCGTTACGAAATGGGCTATGCGGCGGCGGTATCGATTATAATGATCTTGGGCATAAAGCTTATGTCAAACGGCGCGCAAAAGCTTTTCGGCAGCAGCGATGAATAAGAGGAAAGGACTGCAATACGGTGATACGGACAAAAAGCAAACGCAACAGTATTAAGCGAAACGGCATAAACCCGCAAAAGTTTTCGGTAGGACAGCTGAAATTTCACGCCTATCTTATACCGATAGCCGTAATAATGGGTCTGCCCATACTGTTTATTTTTATGAATGCATTTAAACCGATAGACGAACTCTTCGCCTATCCGCCGAGGTTTTATGTTAAACAGCCTACCCTTCAGAATTTCAAAATGCTGTTTTCGCTTTCCTCGGATACATCTGTTCCCGCGTCGCGGTATCTGTTTAACAGTATTCTTTCAACCCTGCTTGTGGTTCTGGGAAATGTTATAATTGCGGTGAGCGTGGGATATGTCTTTTCAAAAAAACATTTCAGGCTGCGTAATTTCCTTTTCAACATCAATACCGTGGCGCTTATGTTTGTTTCCATAGCGGTTAATATTCCGAGGTATTTTATTATTGTATACACCGGTTTGCAGGATAATTTTCTTGCGCACGTTATACCGCTTTTGGTATCACCCACGAGTATTTTTTTGGTCAAGCAGTTTATAGACCAGCTGCCCGACGCACTTATAGAGGCTGCGGTTATTGACGGAGCGGACGATTATTGCATTTTGCGCAAAATTATTGTGCCGCTGGTGTCTCCCGCCATTGCAACCGTAGTTATTATGAGCTTTCAAAGCGGATGGAATGCCACGGAGGCTTCCAATCTCTTTATAAATAACGAGGTGCTTAAAAATTTCACGTTTTATATGTCTAACCTTTCAAGCGCGGGCGGAGTTGCCGGGCAGGGGGTATCCGCTGCGGCGAGCCTTATAATGTTTTTACCGAATCTTATTTTATTCATTATTTGTCAGTCAAGGGTTATGAACACAATGTCTCATTCCGGAATCAAATAAAGGAGCTATGCGGAACATGGTGAAAAAAGCTGTCGCAATTATTATTACTTTACTTTCTTTATCTGTTTTCTGCTCCGCAGGCTTAACGGTGTTTGCTGCCGAAAACACAACCTATACATATACGCTTTCGGTAGATGACAACTGGATAAGAACACAGGACGCTTACCGCTCAGGCTCGGTGTATTTCAGAAATGAGGGGCTTTCAAAGCCGAAGGACGTATTTTACAAAAAGGGCTGTCTTTATGTTGCCGACAGCGGCAACGGCAGAGTTATAAAGCGTGATTTATCTCACGAGACACAGACGGTCATAGGCGAGGGAATCCTTATAAATCCTACCGGTATATTTGTTTGTGACGACCTGTCGCTCTATGTTGCCGATCCCGATATTCCGGCTATAGTTCATTTTTCCGCAGAAGGCGCGGAGTTGGGACGCATTACCCGACCCGACAGCTATCTTTTCAACGAGCAAACGGTTTATCAGCCCAAAAATGTTATAGTGACCTCCCAGGGAAATATATTTGCCGTGGGGCAGGGCTCATACCAGGGACTTATGCAGTTTGACCGAAACGGAGTATTTCAGGGCTTTTTTGCGGCGAATAAGCGTGACCTTACATTTTTGGAGACTGTTCAGGAGCTGATACTTTCCGATGAACAAAAGGATCAGCAGCTGAGCCGTTTCCCGCGCTCCGTAGAAAACATCGATCTTGCCGATAAGGACACGGTTTTAAGCGTTACCCAGGCGGATAGTCAGAAATCCGATTCTTCAAAAATGCAGAATTATTTAAAGCTGCATAATATGAACGGCGTAAATATAATGTCCGCAGGTTCTTCTATGAGCGAGGAATGGAATTTTACCGACGTTGCTTACGGAATATACGATAATATTTATGCCCTTACGGCTACCGGGCTTATATATGAATATGACAAAGCCGGAAATCTGCTTTTCTCATTCGGCGGGCGCGCGGTATCATCGGACAGAATGGGACTTTTCACCTCCGCCGCAGCGATAACGGTGGATGAAAACGGTATTATTTACGTTCTCGATTCCGAACGCGGACGGGTTCAGACCTTTTTCCCTACGGAATTTGCTACTGTGACCCACCGCGCCATATATGAGCTTTCCGAGGGAAATTACGAAAGCAGCGGGGAAATATGGGCTTCGGTTCTAAGGCTTAACGGAAACTCGGATATTGCGCATTTGGGCTACGGAAAGGCATTGCTTTATCAGGGAGAATATTCCGAGGCAATGGAACATTTTAAAATTTGCAAAAATAAAAAATATTACTCGCAGGCATTTTGGGAGATACGCAACGAGTGGATGAATAAATATATGTCGTATATTTTAGTCGGTATTGCCGCCGCGGCAATAATTACAAGTCTGCTTGGTTTGCTGCGGAAAAGGGGTATACTTGCAAAAGCCGAAAGCAGGCGCAGCCGCCCGGTAATTCTTAAAATGATGACCCACCCGATAGACACCTTTTACTATCTGCGCTCGGGCAAATACGGCAGCGTATATTCGGCCACGGGAGTTTATCTGCTTACATTTTTTGTGTTCGTTTGCGATATGTATCTGCCGAGTTACCTTTTTCGCCGAACGGATATAAGCGCAATCCCGATTTTCTCGATTCCGCTTATATTCTTTGTGCCGTTGGCGTTACTGCTTTTCGGGAATAAAATGATCTCCTCAATATGCGAGGGCGAGGGCAGCTTTAAGAACATTTATATTACCACCGCTTATGCCTTTGCACCGTATATTCTGCTTACGCCGTTCGGCATAGCGGCTTCATATATTCTTTCGCTCAACGAGCAGTTTATAATTACGCTTATTGGCTTTACGGCAATCGTATGGACCGGCGTGCTCCTGTTTACGGAAATTATGCAGACGCATAATTATACGTTCTCAGAAACGGTTAAAAACGTGATCTTAATTTTATTTTTTATGATAATGGCGGTTATTACCCTTACCATTCTTTACCTCATCTGGACGCAGGTGTTCGGATATTTGTATGACCTTTTCGGGGAGCTTGAATATAATTTATTCCGAAAATAAATAAAGGAAAAGGATATTATGAAGCATTCTTTAATAAAAAAAATCATTTCCGTTTTTTTCGCGGTTTCTGTTATTTCGGGTATGCTTTTCGGCACATTTTCGGTAAATGCCGCCGCAACGGACGATTGGTATGACGCGTCCGACCTGCGTGCGGTTCAGGTAAACAGCAACGATGTGACTTTGCTTACCTACGTGAGGAGCTCGTTTGAAAGGCTGAAAATTTCGTTTCCGGTTTCCGGCGGGTTCAGATTTTATGCACAAAATTATGAGGGATATTTTTATCCCGATTCTCTTCAAAAGATCAAAAGCGAGGCCACGCAGAGCATCACGAGGTTTTACGGTGCGGATAATAGGGACATAAGCATTGTAATAAACCGCAATACAACGCCGTGGAGAATGGAAATATATAATTCCGACGGACTTGTATATGAAATTACCGGTTCGCAGATACGGTTTAAAAAATCGGGAAATGCCTTTAAGGAAGTGGAACTGCGGGGAAGTATAAAAAACGATGAACTGATGTACGGCATGGGCGAGTTGTTTGACGGGCTTTACCTTAACGGTACGGTTCACACACTTTGGAACAGCGATTGCTGGAGCGATGAGGAAAGCACATACAAGAGCATACCGATTCTTCACAGCACCGAGGGCTATATGCTTTATTTTAACTCATCATATAAAGCTGTGGCGGATATAGGCGCTGCAAAGGCGGATAAATACGACCTGCATTTTTACGGTCCCGTTTTTGATATGTATTTTTGGGCAGGCACGCCCACCGAAAATATTTCGGCTTATTCGGCGCTTACAGGCACTCCAGCTTTACAGCCGAAGTGGGCGTTCCGTTATTGGGGCGGCGCGGCGTCTTCGCTTTGGGAATCGGGCGGGAAGGATAACGCCTGTAATATTTTAAAAGAAAAGCTTGCGGGCTATAAGGCCCTCGGAATAAATAATCTTGCGGCTATGTACGGCGAAAATACGCTTGATAATATTCCCGCGGCTTACAGTCTTCTGAACGCGAACAATATTAAAATGCTCGGTTGGTGCAATCCATTTTTAACGCTTGACGATTATTCCGAAATTGCTCCCGAATTAAGCCGTGATATTACCTCGTATTCGCTGCCCAGACTTAAAAATGCAAGCGGTACCGATTATCACACCTCGGATGTAATTGACTTTACACATAAAAACGCAACAAAAATAATTTCTGAGGTATGGCGGGATAAAATTGCCAACGGATTACGCGGTTTAATGGTGGATTACTGTGAGTATGTACCTACCGACAGCACTGCCGCCAACGGTATGAGCGGGGGAGAGCTGCATAATTTTTATCCTTACTTCTATACCCAGCAATTATATGAGCTTTTTAATAAAACCTGCGGCGAGAATTTTACCCTCTTTGCAAGAAGTGCCTCACCCGGCAGCCAAAAATGGGCGGCAAATTTCGGCGGCGATCAGCAAGGGGATTTTTCGGGTCTTCGCAAAGCAGTAAACGCGCTGCTTACCTTCAGCAGCTGCGGCTTTTCAACATGGGGAACCGATATAGGCGGTCTGGCTACGGGAAAGGATCCCGAGCTTTATATGCGGTGGATGCAGTTTGGTGCTGTGAATCCGCTTATGCGGCTGCACGGCACGGGGGACGGTGATCCGTGGTATTACGGCAAAACGGCTGAGGAGTCGTTTAAAAGTTATTATTGGCTGCGAGAAAATTTTTTGAAAAAAATATACAGCAGTTCGGTTTACGCAAATAAAAGCGGAATACCTATGTGCCAGTCCATGCCGGTAGCATTTCCGGGGCAAAAGGCGCTTTTCAGTGCTGCGGAACAATACCTCTTCTGTGAGGATATACTGGTATGCCCCGTTACCGAAAAGGGCGCGTATTATGCCGATGTATATTTTCCTAACGGCAATTGGGTGGATTTGTGGACGGGCGAGGTTATAAGCGGCGGTAAACGAGCAGAGGTTGACGCGCCTTTAAACCGCTCTCCGCTGTATATACGCTCGGGCAGCGCATTCCCCGTAAGCGTTTCATCGGAAACGCTTACTCTTGCAACCCCGTTCAGTGATGAAACTGCGGCGGAAGCTCTTCTTGTGACAGCGCCGAACGGAACGCGCAGCAGTGATTTCTACACGGATAAAAATACAAAAACCACCTACACCGTTTCGGCTGTAAGCGATAACAGCTTTGAAATTTATTCTACAGACGTATCGGGTGACAACAGGGTAATAATGCTTTACGGCGTTAACGCGTCGGGAGTTTCGGTTGACGGAGCAGCATTGACCGAAAGCGATACGCTTTCATTGTCTGCGGCAAAACCGTCATATTATATTGACGGCTCTCTCAGAACCGTCGTTATTTTAAAGAACGGGGAATGGAGTAAAATTACGGTTACGGCGAGCGGCGCTAAAAACCGCGACCTTGCGGTATCGGCTGCAATAAGCTCAAATTCCGTTTCAAATGTATCGCTTGCGATAGACGGCTTTGCCGATACATCGGCGCGGATAACCGCAGGTGTGCAGAGTTTTATAACGCTTGATTTCGGAAAAGAAGAGAAATTAGGCGACCTGTTCCTTAAATGGGCAGGCATCGGTCCTGAATCGTATTCAATAAAAATCTCGTCTGACGGTACTTCATGGAAACCGGCGGCTTCGGTAACAAACGGCGGCGGAATGATCGAGCATATGAACCTTTCGGGCGTATCCGCACGTTATATCCGTTTTGAGAGCTTCACCTCTTCGCAGGAAAATGCCTTTTATCTGTACGAATTAAACATATATTCGGATACCGCCTCGGATAATATCCCGAACCTTTCGCGCGTCAGCGATTATAACGACGCCTATACGGAAAAAATGGAAAGCGTAACCGTATGCGGCAGCGATATACGCAATTCCGTAAGTGTTTACGGCGGCACAAACGCATCTTCAAGCGGTCTTTCAAAGGCTGACTTCGACGATCGCTTTGAAACCGCAGAGGGCGGCGTTATACATAAAATCACCGAGCTCGGCAGCTGCGGCGATGTATGGTCGGCGCAAAACGAGGTAGTGTCCTCGGCACTGTATAAGGCAAAGAAAATGCGTGACTTTGAGTTGAAAGTGCGCATGATAAATGTTGATAAAAACTGGGCGGTTTTACCGCGTGTGATATTCGGGGTACAAGACCCGACCGCTTGGATAAACACAAGCGACGGCGGATATACGGTAGGACTTTATAACGAGGGTAACAGTTATTTTAACGGGCTTTTCAACGGTGAATTTACTCGAAAAGAAGATTTATCAAATTATAATGCGCAAGGAAAGTTTAACAGCCTTTGGGGCGCCTGGTACAATCTAACAGTGCGTGTTGAGGGTGAAAAGGTTACGGTTACCGTTGAGGATGACGGACTTGAGCCTTATTCATATCAATATGATTTAGGCGCTCTCGGTGCGGAATACAAAGGCGGATATATCGGATTTGTTTTCGGTACGGGTATGAGCAAAATTTACTCAATGACAGTAACCGATTTGGGCGGTAAGGTATTAAATGACATTTCTTATAATTTTACAAGCGCCGATAATGCCGATGAAATTTTCGATGTGTACTGCGGTACGGACGCTAAAAACAGCGGTTTGTATAAAACTGCGTTCGGCACTCGCTTTACTTTGGCTGACGGTATTGCTACGCATATATTCGATACTTCCGTTATTTCCGATTATTTCGGGCAGCAGGATGATTATATAACGACCGCACTTTTAAAAAGCAGCGAATACCGTAATTTTGAAATGCAGGTAAACTGCAGCGGCAAGGAAAACAATGTGGGCTATTACTGGCCAATGCTTGTGTTCGGCGTGCAAAACCCGACGTGTTGGGTGGGCGCTCGGCAGGGCGGCTATGCAACAGGGGTATACAACGAGGGAAGAACCTTTCTTAAAGGCGTTGTAAATGAGGAGTATGTTGTTCAGTCCGACCCGAGTATACACAAAGACGCCGAAAGCGGATATTTTGAGGCCGCGTGGTATCCGTATACGCTTAAAATCAGGGTTACGGGTCACAAGGCGACTGTTACGGTAATACCGCTGTATGAATGGGGAAAGGAATTTTCTTATTCATATGATTTGGGCAACGGCTATAAGGGCGGGTATGTCGGCTTTGCTTCAACGGGTCAGAACTGCCGTTTCTGGAATTTTAAAATTACCGATCTCGGCGGCGAAACCGTTTCCGATGTGTATTCCGACCTTACAAATATTGAACAGGCCTCCGCGCTATTTAATGTATATAAAGGTGAAAACATATCTTCTGTGGCTGAAACGGATATGAGCAGCGCGTTTTATGCGACTCAGGCGGGAATTGCCGCAGCGGATGCGTCTGTTGTTACAGCACTTTATAACGGGCACAAATATCGCAGCTTTGAAATGCAGGTGACCTGCAAAAACAGCGGCGGAGCAGATAATGTCTATCCGACGGTTTTATTCGGAGTTAACAACCCCTACAACTGCCTTGAAACAGGTTTCGGCATATCTGTATATAAAAACGGTAAAATTTGCTTATGCGGCAGGAAAACCGAAATTTCGGACGGGAGCGGTGCAATTCCCGCCTCCTATTCGGGCGAGCTTATTATAAGAGTGCGAATAGATGGGTATAAAGCTGCAGTAACCGTAATTCCGAAAAATTCGGGCGGAGCATGCGTTAAAGCTCAGTTTTATTTAGGAAAAAATTACAGGCAAGGCTTTGTGGGATTTGCGGTGAACGGCTCCGGTCTTTCATTTTCCGATTTCAGAGTAAGGGATTTGGGAAACAAGGCGTACTTTGATACTCTTGTTGGAGACCTTAATTATGATGGACGCGTTATGGCGGACGATTTGGTTTTGCTCCGTAAGGGCCTTCTTATGCAGCGGCAGGAGTATCTTAAGCCCGAAAGTGATGTAAATTATGACGGTAAAACCGATATTTTGGATTTGATTGCTCTTAAAAAGTATTATTCTTACAGAAAATGAATGCTTGTGAGACGGGAAGTATTCGGTGCATTTTGCGTCTTTGAAAGATATGGTGATTTATTATGAAACTACCGAAAAAAATAATATCCTGCGGCGTTGCGGCGTCTCTCATAATATCGGTATTTGCGGCAAAAGGTATACCGGAGAGTAAGAGCGGCGACACACGCTTTACACTCCCCGATACAACAGTGTTAGAGTCGGAAACAAACCGTCACACTATGTATGCTTCCTCGGCTAAGACTGCCGAAAAGATCGGAACGGAGGGCTATGAGCTTAAGCTGCGGAATAACCGTTTACAAATATGGTTCAGAGAGAAAACCCACGCAATACGGGTGGAGGATCTCAAAAACGGTCATATATGGGGAACGCTTGAAAGCGACAAGCCTGAGGGTATGAACGCAAAATGGTCCGCAATGGGAAATTCCGTTTGTACCATAGACTATTTTAACGAGGCGCTTTCCGAAAGCCGCATAAGTATTTCCGACCGCTCCGCCGAAACGGAGTATAGCTGGAATAATGATTCGGTAAACTGTAAGGTTTGGTTTCCGAATATAGAAATAGGATTTTCGTTCACACTTACATTGCTTGAAGACGGCTTTAAAATAGAGCTTGATAAGGGCAGCCTTACGGAAACCGGCGACTGTAAGATAAAATCACTCTATTTTCTCCCGTTTTTGGGAAGTGTGAGAGAAAACGCAACCGACGGTTATTTGCTTATTCCCGACGGCCCGGGGGCATTGATACGGTTCGGCAACAAGGGCGATTATGTCAGTGGGTATGACGATAAGGTGTACGGTCTTGATATGGGAATAGATACCCTGAGCAAGGCAAGCGATTTAGAGGCAAGCAGAACCAACGATTACCTGATTGATTCGGAGCAAATAACAATGCCGATTTTCGGAATAGCGTATTTATCCCCTGAAAATTCATTTTTGGGAATTATAGAGGACGGATTCAACTCCGCAAATATAATCGCGTCGCCCGCGGGCTTTACAACCGATTATTTCTGGACCACCGCGCGTTTTGATTTCAGGCAGCTTTACGCTGAGTCCACAGGTACTGCCGGCAAGGGAATTTTTACTACCGAGGAAAAACCCAAGAAAATAACGCCTGCCGTGAGATATGTGCTGTTTGCGGGGGATAACGCCGATTACTCCGGAATGGCGACGGCGTACCGCGGGATACTCAAGGAAAACGGTGAGCTTAATACCGAAAGAAAGGATTCGGATATACCGCTGCGGTTGGACGTTGTAGGCTCTGAAATAAAGAAAAATCTTTTTTTCAAGAGCACGGAGGTTTTTACTACCGCAAAACAGGCGGAGGGCTTTTTAACACGGCTTGAAAATAGCGGAATTAAGAATATTACTCTGGCGTTTGAAGGCTGGCAGCGCGGCGGAATAAACGGTTCTAAATACGGGGCGTTGACATTTAATAAAAATGTCGGCAGCCGAAAGGATTTTCAAGCTTTGAACGAGCTTTTAAAGCAAAAGGGCGGGAGATTTTATCTTCAAATAAATCCGATCACGGCAAATAAGGACCAAATAAACGAAAACGAAATGGGAACGGTTACTGCCTCTAACTCGGTTGCAAAGTTTGTGCGTCAGAACGATAATATAATGTATAACGAAAGCTTTCTTGTAAAGCCTTCGAAAGCGGTAAAGACGATTGAAAAATACCGTAAGAATTACAGCGATTTTTCTTTAAGCATTGAACAGATCGGAAGTCGGCTTTATTCTGATTTTACACGTTCTTCCGCAATGACCAGGGATGAGTCCGCAAAGGGCTTTTCGGGTCAGATAAAGGATATGGAACAATCGGTCGCATTAAGCCGCGTAAACAGTTATTTATGGAAATATACCGATGAATACTTTGATATTCCCACATCATGCAGCCAGTATCTTTTTGAGACGGATACGGTTCCGTTTTTACAAATTGTTTTAAAGGGCAGTATGGATTATTACGCGCCGTATGCCAATCAGGGCTTTTATACTACCGAGAGCATTCTGAAAATGGCTGAATACGGTTGCTATCCTTCCTTTATGGTTACTGCGTCCGATAACCATTCGCTGACGGATACACCGCTTGAAGATTATTTTTCTCTTAATTTTGAAAACTGGTATCCGCAGATCGAAAAAATATACAACCGGCTGAACGAAGTTTTAAGCATGGTAGAGGGTCAGTACATAGTCGAGCATAAGGCAATAGGTGTAGGCGTATATCGCGTAACCTACAGCGGCGGAACCGTAATATACGTAAATTACGGCTCGCAGCCCTTCACGGACGGGAAGGTTACGGTGGAGGGTCAAAGCTTCTGCGCGGGGGGAAAACAGCAGTGAAAAACAAGTCTAAAGGTAAAATGTTGAATATGAAAACGCGCAGCGCAATTACGGGATACGCATATATAGCTCCGTGGATAGCGGGTTTCCTGCTTTTTACGCTCTACCCGCTTATATTTTCGGTCCGGCTCAGCTTAAATGAAATTAAGCTTGACCCTGCGGGAATGGAAATGCTTTGGCGCGGAAACTATTATTATAATACCGCATGGAACGTTGATACAACATTCAGAATGGATCTCGGAAATACGGTTACAATGATTTTATTTTCAACCCCCGTAATTCTTATATTTTCTTTAATAATAGCTTTGTTGCTGAACAATAAATTTCCGTTAAGAACCTTTTTCAGAGTGATTTTTTTCTTCCCGGTGGTAGTAATGAGCGGACCTGCCATAAGCGAGCTTTTAACGGCGCATTCGCTGAACTTTTCGGAGAGATCCCCCACCGTTTTTGAATTTTTAAAGCTGCTGCCCGCTTTTGCCCAAAAGCCGGTTATGTTCGTGCTTGAAAATCTTGTTTTGATATTGTGGTTTTCGGGCGTTCAAATACTTATATTCCTTGCGGGACTTCAAAAGGTCAGCCCTGATATTTACAGCGCCGCCGAAATAGACGGCGCCGGTGCATGGGAAAAATTCTGGAAGATAACGCTGCCGTTTGTCAGCCCTATGATTCTGCTTTGCGCGGTTTATACGGTAATTGACATTGCAAACTATGCAAATAATGCGGTAAATATTAAAATTTCGGGCAGTATTCTTTCAACATCGGGGCTTTACAGTATTTCCGCAGCTATGTCGTGGATATACTTTTTCGCCGTAATAGCAATACTTTTAGGTGTGTATCTTATTTCGCTGTTCGTAAGAGGGAGGTCAAACAGATAATGTCGGTTTTGAAAAGGTCAAGCATTAAAAAATGGCTTATCGGTTCACACGAACGTAAAAGTCCCCTTTCTCTTGCGGTATATTATTCTGTATTGATAGGAATAGGCTTCATTTATGTGTACCCTATACTGTATATGCTTGTAAACAGCTTTATGTCTCCTGCGGATTTGGCTGATCCGTCGATCAGCTGGATTCCGTCCGAGCTGTTTTTCGGTAATTTTAAAAAGGCATTTGCCGCGCTTGATTTTTGGAAAAGTCTTTTAAACTCGCTTATAATGACCGTGCTGCCTATGCTCTTTCAAACTCTTGTTGCGTCTGTTGTCGGGTTTGGGCTTGCAAGATATGAGTTTCCGCTCAAAAAAATGTGGATAGCTCTTATAGTTTCAACCTTTATTTTGCCGTCGCAGATAATGCTTGTTCCGCGGTATGCACTGTTTTACGATTACGGAATTATCAATACGGTTTTTCCGTCGTATCTGCCTGCATTGCTCGGTCAGGGCTTAAAAAGTGCCATTTTCATCTTGGTCTTCTTTATGTTTTTCAAAAGCTACCCGCTCACATATGATGAGGCGGCTGAAATTGACGGAGCGTCATCGTTAAGAATTTATGCAAGCATTGCAATGCCGATGTCGCGCTCGGCAATTGTTCTGTCAATGCTTTTTTCGGGGGTATGGTATTGGAACGAAACTACCCAGGCAAGTATGTACTTTGCGGACGCGATTCCCACATTGCCCGTTCAGTTAAGCAATTTTACGGCGAGATACGAGGCAATTTTCGGCAAGGATGACGCCGTAAATACAGTCTCAAGGCTTAATCAGGCAACATCTCTTGCGGGAACTTTGCTTTCAATTTTGCCTATTTTGATTTTGTATATATGCTTACAGAAGCAGTTTGTGGAAAGTATTGACAGAACCGGTATTGCCGGCGAATGATATAGGGGTGACACCGATGAAAACAAATCAGTTCGGCGTTGAGATAAAAGAGGTCGAATGGTATTCTGCGGAATATTTTTTAAAAGCGGAGCTTGAAGATAAAAGGGCGGTTCTTTACTGCACGGGTCAAAAGGGTGAGATAAAGCTGTTTTTAAGCTTTCCCGCAGGCGGCGGAGTAAGGCTTTGCAGTGAAAACGCTGGGTATTTTGAGCCGAATGACCTGAAGAAGATTGCGGCGACGTATTCCGATGATAAAATACGGCTTTCGGACGGCAGCGGAACTTCGGTTTATATAAATAACGGCAAAAGCGCGTTACATATTGAAATTACCGCTGAGACATTACGAAAAAGGCTTTTAATCGAGGGTTCGCAGATAATGTTCGGATATGACGGGGAAAGTCTGTGTAAAGCGGCATACAGCAGTTTTCTTGCAGAGAATGAGGGCATATACGGCTTTGGGGAACGCTTTAATACCCTTAACCACAGGGACACGCAATTTTCTTTGTGGAATGCCGACTGCTGGAGCAAGGGCGTTGCGGCTTATAAAAATATGCCGATTTTTCACAGCACCGCAGGACATATGATGTTTTTTAACTCTTTTTACAACTGCGAGGCGGATATAGGAAAAACCGATCCCGATAAAATGCTTTTGGAATTTGAAGGCCCTAAATGGGACGCGTATTTCTTCCTTGGCACCCCGGCGGAAAATATACGTATGTATACCGAGCTTACCGGCAAGCCGATACTGCCGCCCAAATGGGCACTGAGGTATTGGGCGGGCGGCGCTTATCAGGTATGGGATGAAAAATCGGGTCCGGAAAATTACCTTGAAGCATTGGAGGAAACTCTGCGTAAATATGCCGAAATGGGTATGCCGGATATTGCCGCCCTGGGCGGCGAGGGTAAGCCGATGAACAACGAGCCCGCCTATGAAATTCTTAAAAAAACGGGCACCAGAATGATCGGTTGGAATCACCCCTCGCTGCTTATAAGTGAAATGGCGGAGCTGCTCGGTACGGATGAGCTTCGGGAAATTCCGTATTTTATGAATCCCGACGACCGCACAAAGCAGGCGGGGCGCGAGGTAATAGATTTTGCTCACCCGAACGCGGTAAAGGTAGTTTCCGCTTTTTTCAGAAAGCTTTGGGATTGGGGACTTAAAGGCTGTATGGTCGATTACGGAGAAATACTGCCTGTTAAAAGTCTTTCATCCAACGGTATGACGGGCGATGAAATGCACAACGGCGTTTCATACTGGTATAACAAAGCTTATCATGATGCATGGTACGGCGAAATGGGTGATGATTGCATACTGTTTTCACGCAGCGGGTGCGCAGGCTGCCAAAAGTGGGTAGGAAATTTCGGCGGCGATCAGGTTTCAAGCTTTGAGGGTCTTAATCAGGCAATCAACGGTATGCTTAACCTTACCTCATGCGGCTTTTCCGTTTGGGGAACGGATATAGGCGGCTACGGCGGTCCGCCTACGCCCGAGGTGTATATAAGATGGCTTCAATTCGGCACGTTTAACCCGCTTATGCGCGCCCACGGCGCGGGGCTTGACCGCGACCCGTGGACCTACGGTGATACGGCGATTCGGGTCTTTTGCAAAATGTATTGGATACGCGAAAATTTACTTGACTGCATTTATTCGTCAGCCGTGCGTGCGCACACAGAGGGTATTCCCACGGTGATGAATATGGCAGCGGCATTTCCCGAAGAGGGTATTGCGCCGGATGTGAACGGTCAGTATATGTTCTGCGAAAGGCTGCTTGTTTGCCCCGTGCTTGAAGAGGGCGCGAATAAAAAGGAAATAGTTTTCCCGAGCGGCAGCTGGTACGGTTTATTCGGCGGCGAAAGGGTGTTGGGCGGCGTTACCAAAACCGTTTCGGCCGAAATTGAAGACATACCCGTATATATAAGGGCGGGCAGCGTTATTCCGATACGTCTCGGCGAAAGCGGAGAGCTTGCAGAGCCTGTATATTCGGGCAGCTGTACACCGGCGCTGCTTATAACTCCGCCCGATATTTCATCAGTGGGTGTGATTTACTCGGAAAATACGGCGAAAAAAGCATATTGCCTTAAAGCCGAAGAAGGCGGCTGCGAATTGCAATGGGAGCGGCAGGCTGCATACCGTAAGCTTATTTTATACGCAGACGCCCGAAAGGTTCATATAACCGTTGATGGGAAAGCTGTGGATAAAAAATATATTCGGTCCGATGTATGCGGCAGAGTAATTGCGGATATTCCCGCCGAAAGCTGGAAAACGGCGCGGATCGGTTTTATTTAATTGGAGGAACGCATAATGAAGGTAAATATATTGAAAAGGCTTGCAGCTCTTTTTTGCTCGCTTTTATTTATTGTATTGATTCCCTTTTCCGCTTCGGCACAGGTATATCCGTCTACCGTTAAGGTGAAATGGTATTATCCCGAAAGCATTTTGAGGGTGGAAAAGAACGAGGAATCTCTTGTGCTGTATGTTTCGGTTAACGGCAGTGAGCAAAAGCTGACTTTGGTTTTCCCGTCCTTCGGTGGCTTTCGGCTTTACGGTGAGGCGGAAGGCTTTTTCACTCCCGAAAAGCTCAATAAAATCGAATACGAGGAGATATCGGATAAAGAGCTTTCGATGAAGGCTCATGACGGAACTCAGGTTTTGCTTGATACCTCCGCCGAAAAATGGAAGATTGATATTTTTAATAATATGAATAATCAGGTTGCGCGTTTTGCGGCGGATCAAATTTGGTTCGGCTACCAAAACGGCGTGCTTAAAAAGGTTAAGCTTGAGTGCGGAATAAGCGAGGGAGAGAGTCTTTACGGCTTGGGCGAGCGTTTTGAAGCCTTTAATCAGCTCGGAATTAAAACGGTGCTGTGGAATCAGGACTCATGGAGCGAGGACGGAACATCCTATAAAAATATTCCGATTTTGCACAGCTCTGTAGGATATATGCTGTTTTTCAATTCGGCTTACAGCGCCGTTGCGGACATAGGCGTTACTGATAAGCGCAAGTATTCGCTTGATTTCAATGGTCCTAAATTTGATATGTATTTTTGGACCGGCTCTCCGCTTGAAAATATAGCGTCATATACCTCGCTTACGGGAACTCCGTTGCTTTCGCCTAAATGGGCGTACCGTTATTGGGCGGGCGCTTCGGGGCAGACATGGGAATCCGACGGTACGGAAAATGTTCTGGGTAAGCTTACCGAGTCTCTGTCCGGATATAAAAAGCTCGGAATAACCGATATAGCGGCGCTTTACGGCGAGGGAGAGCTTTCCTACAATATTCAGTCCTATAATAAGCTTTTATCAACAAATACAAGAATGCTTGCATGGACTACTCCGTTCCAAAGCCGTGCCGATATGAGCTATTGGATACCGAGTCTCAGCACGCTGTTTTCGGATTACGAGCTGCCCTGTTTCAGGGACGCGCTGAATCCTTGGACATATGCCGTTCAGCCGAGCACGGGAACAATGGATTATTCGCACCCGAATGCGCTTGCGGTTCAGCGCGAAAGGTGGAAAAAGTATCTTGACTGGGGCTTGAAAGGGCTTATGGTGGATTACGGCGAATACATTCCGGAAAGCGTGCTTGCTTACAACGGTATGACCGGCGCGGAGTTTCATAATTTTTCAAGCTATTACTATTCTAAAGTAAATAATCAGGTATTTTCGGAAAAATACGGCGATGACTTTGTACTCTTCGCGCGTAATGCCACCCAGGGCTCTCAGGTTTGGGCAGGCAATTTCAGCGGCGACCAAAAGGGCACGTTTGGCGGAATGAAACGAGCGGTAAACGCAATGCTTACGCTTACTGCGTGCGGATTTTCAAACTGGGGCTCGGATATAGGCGGCTACGGTGCAACGGAAAACAGCGAAATATATACGCGTTGGCTGCAATTCGGTACATTCAGCCCGTATATGCGCCTGCACGGGCAGGGTGAGCAGGATCCGTGGCATTGGGGAGATGTTGCAGCGAACACCTTTGTTTCTCACTATTGGCTGCGTGAAAACCTGCTTAATAAGATTTACAGCAGCGCGATAAAAGCTAACAAAACAGGCTCGCCCGTTTCTAAATCAATGGCGCTTTCATTCCCCGGCAACAGCAAGCTTTTAAACAGCGAAAGCGAGTATATGTTCTGCGATGATCTGCTTGTCTGCCCGATTACGGATTATCTTTACCATACAAAGGTGACGCTGCCAAAAGGAAATTGGTTTGATCTGTGGACCGGCAGACTGTATAAGGGCGGCAGTGAATATGATGTTGACGCTCCCCTTAACCTTACGCCGGTATTTATAAGGAGCGGCTCGGTAATTCCTGTTACCGTTTCGGGCAAAACCCTTTCTCTTACGGATAAAATAGAGTCCGATTCGGCGGTTGAGGCGCTTGTTGTAACCGCTCCGAACGGGAAAAGACAGGAGGAGTATTGGAGCGATAAAAATACAAGGACCGTGTATACTTCCTCAGCCGACGGAAATACGTTTACCGTTTCGGCAGACCGCGCTTCAAAGGAAAAGGTTATACTGGCTTACGGTATAAACGCGAGCGAAGTAAAGGTGGACGGCAAAGCGCTTGAAAAGCTTGACCATATGCCTGAATCCGATGAAAGCGGATATTATGTTGACAGTTATACAAAAACCGTTATTCGTTTGCCCGCTGCCGATTGGAACAGTATTTCTATTACATTGGGCGGCTTGCTTTCAAAAAATTTGGCGGAGAATAAAAAAATAACGACGCATTCGTTCAGGGCGTCCGATACAAAGCCTGAAAATATTGTTGACGGTAAAAAGGATACGCAGTGGACCGTTACCAAGCTTGACGAGGCATTTTTCTCCGTTGACTTAGGAAAAAAGGAAACAATCGACCGCGTGGAGGTCAAATGGGTGAATAATTCGGGCTACGGCAAGAATTATAACGTTTCGGTATCAAAAAACGGCGAAAATTGGCAGGAAGTGTCGGCGGTTACGGATTCCGACGGTATGGTGGATATACTGCGCTTTGACCCTGTAAACGCGCGGTATGTAAAGGTTTCGGATATTACGGCAGGCGGCGGAAAAACGGTCACTGTTTATGATTTCGGGGTGTATCGCTCGGCATATGCCGCAACCGACGGCACAGACAGCGGCGAACGGATAGATATGTCGGAAACCGACGACGATGAAACCGTTCCGGAGACCAAAAAGAGTATTATAAGAAAAAAGCGCAAGGTGGTAAGAAAAGGCAGTCCCGATATGTATTACGAATATATAGAAACGTGGGTAATCGTTCTCGGAGTTGTCGGCGGTGTGCTTTTAATTGCGGGCGCGGTAGCTGCAATAATACTTATAAAGAAAAAACGCGAAAAAAGGATTAAAATGGAAAAGGAATAAAACCGAGGGGGAATGTTTTTTGAAGACCGTTAAAATTTTATTTCAGGGCGACAGCGTGACCGATGAGGAACGCGACAGAAACGACCCGCATCACTTGGGAAAAGGTTATGCCAAATTTGCAGCACAAAGACTTAAAGAGGTATTCCCGCAAAAACAGCTTGAATTTCTTAATTTAGGTATTTCAGGCAATAAAAGCGGGGATCTGCTTGAAAGATGGGAAAAAGATTGCATTGCCGTTCAACCGGATATTGTATGCTTTATGATAGGCATTAACGATGTTTGGCACAGCTATGCACACGGTCTTGATATAACAACCGAAGAGTATTCGGAAAATTGCCGCCGCATGCTTGAAACACTTAAAAGCAAAACAAAGGCAGGCCTTGTTGTTATGGAGCCGTTTTTGCTTGATAATCCCGAAAAACCGTTCAGGGAAAAGCTTGACCCCGATATAGACGCAATAAGGGCGCTTTCGCGCGAATATGCGGATATACTTGTTCCGCTTGACGGAATGATGACAGCTGCGGCAATAGAATACCGTAACGAAGATCTGACATTTGACGGCGTTCATCCTAAAGAGGCGGGCGCAAGGCTTATCGGCGGTTGGGCATCCGAGGCTATAGGGAAAGTAATTGATAAGTATGACTTTTGATAACGCATTTAAGCTTTTTGAAGAATATTCGTCAAATACCGTTGCGGGAACGAATAATAACTTTATTTTAAAGGGCAGTTTTGATAATAAAACCTCGGCAATTTATTATAAGGTTCAAAAACACGGAAAATCAATTTACAGATTTTGCTTTTCAAACTGTGTTGACAGCACATATGGAGACGGAACAGAATGTCAGGCAAATTGCCTTGGCGGCAGTTGGCGGATCGTTTCCGCTTTTGCGGGCGACGGCGGTGCTTACGGCGATCCGCATATGTCGGGAAAACTTGTACCTTTAAGCTTTTCGGGCAGTACGAAAAAGGATGTGCTGCCGGGAGAAATTTTTTGGAGCGATGAAGCTGAGCTTGAAATTCCGAAAAATCATTATTTATGCTTTGAAATCACCTTCAGCGGCAGTGAGATACCTTTTACACCCGATAAAATTGTACCCGCATTTTCTCTGGACGAAAACGGTTTTAAAGAGGATAAAGAATTCCCTCAGCCGATTTTTGTGGGTATAAGGGTCAGCAAAAGCAAAAAAGTTGTATTTATCGGCGATTCCATTACCCAAGGCCTCGGCACAACGCCCGATAAATATGAGTTTTGGGCTGCAAGACTTGCAGAGCGGTTGGGAAAAAATTTCAGCTTTTGGAATTTGGGGCTCGGCTGCGGGCATGCGTATGACGCAGTAACCGACGGCAGCTGGCTGAAAAAGGCAAAGACGGGCGATACGGTTTTTGTTTGTTTCGGAGTTAACGATATAAATATGCACCGTTCCGTTACGGGTATCTGTAATGATACGGAGCGTATTGTGTATCTTTTAAAATCGGCCGGCTGCAAGGTTATACTGCTTTCCGTACCGCCGTTTGATATGGTGGGAGAGGATAAGAAAAAATGGTATGCCGTGAACGATTTTCTGCGTAATACCGTATCAAAAAATGCAGACGGTTTTTTTGATGTTTCCGATATTATCGGAAAACCGTCACCGAGAAGGCATATGTCGCTTTACGGACCTCACCCGGACGGTAACGGCGGAAAAGCCTTGGGTGACGCGCTTTATGCGGCGGTCGGAAAATTGCTTTAGGCTGTTGTAAATATTTTCAGCGCTTTCAATGTGTGTAAGGAGTAAATTTTAATGAAAACAAATAACGAAATAAGAAAAGTCGTTGAGTCCATGAGCCTTGATGAGCTTTGCGGGCAGGTTTTGAACATTGATCTGGCAAGCCCCGATTTTGAAATATCCGAGTATGACGGAATATTTAAAGAAATGCACTTGGGTTCTGTATATACCGCACCGGTAAGCCCGCTTTGCAAGGGCATGAATCAGCTTGAAATGAACAGAACGCTTTGCAAAAGGGCGGGGGAATATGCCCCGATTCCGACAATGGTGCTTACCGACGGTTGGATTGAAAACTTTGACCAGCAAATTACCAAAATGGCGTGGGGAGCAACGGATGACCCCGAGCTTATGGAAGAGTACGCACGGGTTTACGCGCAAATGCTCAGAAAAACGGGAAATCATGTGCTTTTGGGACCCGTGGTTGATATAAATTACAATTTTAATAATCCGCTTGTAAATACAAGGGCAATGTCGGACAGTGCCGACCACGTTATAAAAATGGCGGGCGCTTTTGTGCGCGGGCTTACATCCGAAAACAGGGTAGTTGCCTGCTGCAAGCACTTCCCCGGAGACGGTATGGACGACCGCAATCAGCACTACTGCACAACCGTTAACAGCAAGGGCAGGCAGGAATGGCTTGAAACTTACGGACGCGTATATAAGGAAATGTTCAAAAACGGCGCTAAAGCGGTTATGTGTGCGCACATCAGTCTTCCGTCATGGCAGAGCGAAGAAGAAATTGACCCGATAACAGGTTATCTTCCGTGCTCGCTCAGTAAAAATCTTATGACCGATCTTTTAAAGAGAAAACTCGGCTTTGACGGGTGCATTATTTCCGATGCCATGAATATGGTGGGAGCGGTTGCGGTTTGTAAACGCGAGGAACTCGGTGTGCGTTTTATAAATGCGGGCGGAGATTTAATGCTCTTTTCCAAGCCCGAGGATTACAGGGCAATAAGAAAGGCTGCGGAAGACGGGGTTATACCGACAGAGCGGTTGAGAGACGCCGCAGAACGGGTTTTAAGACTTAAAAACAGCGTAGGTCTACTGGATGACGAACAGTCCGACGACGCAAAAATAAGCCTGAGCGGCGACCCGCAGGATTATATAGATAAGGCGGTTGCAAAATCCTTTAGAATTGAGCGCAACTTTGATAAGCTTATCCCGTTGAAATTAAACCGTGGGGACAGAATATTGCTTTTGAACCTTATATCCACATCCTCGAACAATAACGACGCAAATATTGACGAGCCGCTGAGAAAAGAGCTTGAAGACCGCGGATTTAAGGTTGATCGAAAAAACATACCGTTTATTCATACGGAGCTTAAAGGTATAGAGGAAAATTACGATTGTGTGCTGGTAAACAGTTTTATTGACGTTTCACACAGCAATGCGGGCTCGCTGCGCTGCGGCAGCGACCATATGGGGCCGTTTTGGGACGGGTTGGGACTTTCACACCCGAAATTTATATTTACTTCCTTCGGCGACCCGTATAAGCTTTATGAATTTCCGTTTTTACACACCTACATAAACGCTTTTTCATGCGGTGAAAAAACGCAGAAATATTTTGTTAAGGTGCTGCTCGGGGAAGAAAAAGCGCTCGGTAAAAATCCAGTTGAGCTGAAGGGCTTTTTTGAAAGGGAAGTTTAACACGCAAGGCAATACTGCAAGGGAGAGCGACATATGAAAACATATGACAGAAAAAACGGCTTTTTGGGCGTGCATTTTGACTTTCACGCCTCAAGAGATAACAGGCACATAGGAAAAAGTTTCACCGAAAAAACGGTGCAGGATGTTATCGACATGCTGCATCCCGATTATATTCAGTGCGATACAAAGGGAGCTTACGGCATTGCAAGCTACCCCACAAGACTTGAAAATCGCGCGCCCGAAATAGATAAGGATATACTTAAAATCTGGCGTAAGGTCACAAAGGAAAACGGCGTGGGCCTTTTTGCACATCATGCCGCAATGGACGACAGAGACGCGGCGGAGAGACATCCCGATTGGGCGCTTATGCGGGCTGACGGATCTCTTGATCCGCGCTTGCTGAACGTTCCGGGTGATTACATAGAAAAAAGGCTCATTCCGCAGCTTTTGGAGCTTGCGGGGGATTATGAGCTTGACGGCGCATGGATGGACGGTTCGGGATTTAATATTGAGCCTAATTACAGACCCGAAATACTTGCAAGGTTTACCGAAAAAACCGGTATAACCGAAATTCCGAAAAACGAAAACGACCCGCATTATGCCGAGTTTTTGCAGTTCTTCCGTGATGAATATGCTGAAACCAGGCGCCATTACATCAATGCGGTACATGAAATATATCCCGACTTCCAAATATGCTGCAATTGGGATTATACCTCTTACGATTCGGAAAAGGTTGATTCCGACATTTCGTTTATTTCGGCAGATATATGGGGTATGACAACATTTAATATTCTCAGAATGGAATGCCGCTTTATTTCCGGACAAAAAAAGCCGTGGGATCTTATGCTGTGGTGCGATGCCGCCAAATACGCCGGCGGATTTGTCAATTGCCTGAAGCCTTCCGTTCAGCTTATGCACGAGGCTTCCCAGATAATGATGCACGGCGGCGGGGTGGAACTGTATATGCTTCAGGAACCGGACGGCGGTGTGGATATTAAAAAGCTTGATAAATTTAAAGAAACCTTTGATTATTGCCGTAAATACAGAGAATATCTTTTCGGCAGCGAATCGCTCTCTCAAATTGCCGTGCTGTTTGACGGAAAAACGGCAATGAAGATGAATAACAAAGCGTACGGATTTTTCGAGGGCTCGCTGCTTGACGGTATTAACGGTATTCTGCAATGCTTTGCGGATTCGCAGCAATCGGTTGACGTTATAGGAGAGTGGGAGCTTGATAACCCTGCTTTGCAGTATAAGCTGATAGTTGTTCCCGAATGGGCGGAACTGAGCTGTAAGGATAAATTGCTCGCATTTGCCGAAAACGGCGGCAGCCTGCTTATTATCGGCAGCGGCGCAACAAGGCTTTTTGAAAAGGAGCTCGGCGTAAGCATTACCGATACGGTTAAACAGAAGAGAGTGTTTATAGGCGATAAATACGATTATTGCTCATTCGGTGAATTGAGCGATATAAACGAGGTTAAGGTGTTAACGGCTGTTGCTGCGGAAAACGCATTTTTAAACAGCGATTTTTCTGATATTCATACAGCGCTTACCGTAAACGGGCTCGGGAAAGGCAAAATTGCCGGCATTTATTTTGATATGGGGCAGCAATATATAAACGGAAGAACCGCAGGCGCTTGCGATTTTGTTAAGCGCACTGTTTCAAAGCTTTTGCAAAAGCCCGAGCTGACGGTTACAGGCAGCCGCAATGTTGAAGTTGCCCTGCGCAGAAATTGCGGTAAAAAAGAGGTGGTTCTGCTTAACTGCTCCGGACCGCACAGCGACCCGAATACTTTTACATATGATGAGCTTTTGCCGATTTGCAACATTACCGTAAAGGTCAAAACCGAAAACAAACCCGAAAAGGTTGTCAGACAGCCGGAAAATCTGCAGCTTGATTTTGAATGGGACGGCGAATATACTGCGGTGAAACTTGAAAAGCTCGAAATGATGAGCGTTATCACACTTGATTGAAGGAAATAAATTTACTGTATGAAAAAGCTTTATATGATAGGAAATACTCATTTTGATCCGGTGTGGTTATGGAGATGGGACGAGGCATTGGCCTCAATACGCTCCACATTTCGCTCCGCGCTTGACAGAATGAACGAAAATCCCGATTTTATTTACAGCTTCTGTACTCCCGCCGTATTCGAATGGATAGAAAAAACCGATATAAAACTTTTTGAAGAAATTAAAAAACGTGTAAAGGAAGGTCGCTGGGAATTGTGCGAGGGCTGGTGGGTGCAAGCCGACTGCAACGCACCCTGCGGCGAAAGCTATATCAGACAGGGTCTTTATGCCCGGGAGTATTTGAAAACGCATTTCGGAAAAACGAGCGACACGGTATTCAATATCGATTCCTTCGGTCATAATATGCAGCTTCCGCAAATTCTGCGGGGGTGCGGTTTCCGAAATTATGTTTTTTGGCGACCGAACGAAGCGCATAAGGAATTGCCGAAACCGCTGTTTGACTGGGTGGGATTGGACGGCTCTTCCGTTCGCTGCTATAGGCTCGGGGGAAAGGGCGGCGAGATTTTTGTAAAAGATATTGAAAAAGAAACTTTCGGTAAAATTTTCAGCGAAAATACGGTGGATAACCTTATGGTTGTCTTCGGCGTTACAGATCACGGCGGCGCGCCCACTAAGCAGCAAATGTCGGTAATAAACAGATTGTCCGCGACATGTAAGGATTATGATGTTTCGTATGGCACGGTAAGCGGATTTTTCGGTGATGTAAAGCCTGAAATTTCGGTCTGTGATGAGCTGCAGACAAGGTATTTGGGACCGTACTGTAATTATACACCAGTTAAGCAGGACAACCGCCGTGCCGAAACGGCATTGCTTAATTGTGAGGCGGCAAGCGTAATAGCCTATAACCTTATAGACCGTGAATATCCGCAGGCGGAAATAAAGCAGTGCTGGAAGGATGTTATGTTCAATCAATTTCATGACATTCTCGGCGGCACCTGCATACCTTCCGCTTACAGGGACGCAAGAGACCTGCACGGCAGAGCAATACAGACCGCCGCAGAGCATATGCACTATGCGCTGCAAAGTATTACAAATATGATAGCAATGCCTGGTAAAAACCCTGATAACGCTTGGAATTTGGCGGTATGGAATCTTAACGGCTTTCCCATTGACGCACCGATTGAAGCGGAGGTTCAATGGGCATGGGAGTTTCCTTGGTATAACGGCGGCATAACCCTGACAGACGCCGACGGCACAGATTATCCCACGCAGATCATTACCGAGGAATGCGTTGTTCCGTCGTTCCGTTCTCGCTTTGTATTCCGTGCGGAAATTCCGGCGGGCGGATATAAGTGTTTCATTGTTCGGCAAACCGAAAAAAGCGAGGCTTCTTCTCGCCGCTTTAAGCTTGGTAAGGCAGCATACGGCGGTTTTGATTTAATTGATACACAAAGCGGCAAAACATTAAAAGGAATTTTTTTACCGTATGTCCGTGTTGATGAGTGCGACACATGGGGCTTCAACAAAACGGTTTTAGAAACAGAGCATCAGGAGCTTTCGTTAAAATCTTTCGGAGTAATTGAGGACGGTTTGTTCCGCACCGCTTATAAAGCGGTTTACGCATACAATAAATCCACGCTTACGCTGCTGTTCAGGGTATATGATGACAGGGTACTGTGCGAATACCGCTGCCTTTGGAATGAGGAACGGCGAACGCTGAAATTGGGATTTAACAGCGGTAGCTGCATATCTTCAATTCCGTTCGGATTTATTCGGCGCGAGATATCCGAATACGAAATGCCTATGGCACAGTGGATAGAGGGCGACGGCTTTTTTTTAGGTACTTCATCGGCTTTTTCGTATGATTATGACGGCAAACAAATAGGAATTACACTGTTGCGTAACGCGTTGTTCGGGGACTTGCGCAGCGCGCCACTTGATACAAGCCGCGAATATACATATATGGGACAGGGTGAAACTACAGGTGTGATCCAAATGTGTTTTGATAACGGTAAACACGCTGCCGCTGCCCTTAACAATCCGCCCGTTATAATTGCCGAGGCTAACCACGGCGGCATATTTCCTCCGCAAAAAAGCTTTTTTAAATGCGACGGCGCGTATCTTTCGGCGGTAAAAAAATCCGAGCGGAACGGCGATACGATACTTCGCATTGTTGAGGAAAACGGGGAGAATACCGTGGCCGGGGTCACAATAGGAGACTGTAAGTTTTCTGTTCCGTTAGAGCCGTTTGAAATTCGTACAATAGCGTTTGACGGCAGTAAAATTCATAAGGTAAATATGCTTGAAGAGCAGTAAAAAGTATTATTTGGAAAGGCAGATCAATGACTATTATAAAACCGGGGAATTTCGGGAAAAATGTCCCTGCGGATAACAGACGGGGAGATTTTGATTTCGGGAACGAGCAGATTTTATATCTTAAAATATCGGTGGATATTTTATTCATCGGCGACAGTATTACGCAATTGTGGGATCATTATGCATATTTCGGCACGAAATGCTATATTGTAAACCGCGGTATAGGCGGGGACAGCTCGGAATATATGTGCAAACGTTTTGATGCCGATTGCATACAGCTGCACCCGAAAAAGGCGGTTATGATGATAGGAACAAACGATATTTCGCGTACGGATTATGATTTTTGGTGGCGGAAAGACGGCGAAGCGGAGGAAACGGTACTTTCGGATTATAAAGAGAATGTGTCCGAGATGGTTAAAAAAAGCAACGATGCGGGAATAGAGCTTTTGATCTGCTCTGTGCCGCCATCCGATATAGCGCCGCCGCAGGATAAAGAAAAACGCTATCGTATGGCAGCGGAAATGAATGCGTTTTTAAAAAGCCTCGGGAAAGAATACATAGACTTTGTACCCGTTCTTTCCGATGACGGAAAGACCTTCAAGGCGGAGTATACACATGACGGAATACACCCGAACGCGGCGGGGTATCTTCAAATGGCAAACGAGATAGAGAAGCATATCAAAATAGTGTAGGGATAAATCGGGTATGCTTTTAAAGACGCATATGATCTGTTCGGAATATACAGTGCGTCGGGCACTGTGGAGAGCCTGAACGACAGCTATGAATTTACGGTTTTATACGGTGAAATCTAGCTTGAAAGCTTTGTTACGGCACTTGAATCCGTTTCTGCGGTTTTAATAAACGGTAATTCCGTTAATTATAAAACAGATAAAGACGTAATTTCTGTAAACTGCACTTTAAAGGAAAATTATACTTTGAAAATTCTAAGGTAAATGAGGTTGATATTATGTCAGCAAACAGATACATACAGGATTATCCGGTAATAGGAATTCGCCCTACAATCGACGGTCGGCGCGGTGTTTTGGGTGTTCGTGAGTCACTGGAGGACCAAACCATGAATATGGCGAAAGCCGCCGCAAGGCTTTTCACCGAAAACCTTAAATATTCAAACGGTGAGCCTGTTAAGGTGATTATCGCGGATACCACCATAGGCAGAGTAGCCGAGACTGCCGCCTGCGCGGATAAGTTCCGCAAGGCAGGCGTGGATATAACCTTAACGGTTACACCCTGCTGGTGCTACGGCGCTGAGACTATGGATATGGAAAAGGACACAATAAAGGCGGTTTGGGGCTTTAACGGTACCGAAAGACCGGGCGCTGTGTATTTGGCGTCTGTGCTTGCAACACACGCTCAGAAGGGTCTGCCCGCATTCGGCATTTACGGAAATGATGTATGCGACGCGGATGATACCGAAATTCCCGCAGACGTTTGCGAGAAATTACTCCGTTTCGGCAGAGCGGCGGTAGCGGCGGCTACAATGCGCGGCAAGTCGTATTTGCAGATAGGCTCTATCACAATGGGCATAGGCGGCTCTATAATTGACCCGCATTTTATGGAGGATTACCTCGGTATGCGCGTTGAATCGGTAGACGAGGTGGAAATTATCCGCCGAATGACCGAGGGCATTTATGATGAAAAAGAGTACGAAAAGGCTCTTGAATGGTCAAAGAAATACTGCAAGACGGGCTTTGATAAAAACCCAGAAAATCTGCAAAGAACAGACGAGCAGAAAAAAGAGGATTGGGAATTTACCGTTAAGATGTGCGTTATAATAAAAGACCTTATGAACGGTAATAAAAACCTCCCCAAGGGCTGCGAGGAAGAGGCTGTAGGTCACAACGCAATAGCCGCAGGCTTCCAGGGTCAGCGCCAGTGGACGGACTTTTACCCGAACTGCGATTTCCCCGAAGCGTTGCTTAATACTTCGTTTGATTGGAACGGGGCAAGAGAACCGTACATACTTGCAACCGAAAACGATGTTTTGAACGGACTCGGTATGCTGTTTATGAAACTGCTCACCAACCGCGCGCAGATGTTTGCCGATGTCAGAACCTGCTGGAACGGTAAATCTGTAAAGAGAGTAACGGGCTATGACCTTGAGGGTCATGCAAAAGATGCGGACGGCTTTATTCACCTTATAAATTCGGGCGCCTGCTGCCTTGACGCAAGCGGCGCGGCAAGGGACGAAAACGGCAACGCCGTTATGAAGCCTTGGTATGATATGACAGAAGAAGACCGAAAGGCTATTATGGAGAATACCACCTGGAACTATGCCGACCTCGGCTACTTCCGCGGCGGCGGATTCTCCTCCCGCTTTGAAACAAAGGCTGAAATGCCCGCCACAATGATAAGGCTTAACCTTATAAAGGGCTTGGGACCTGTACTCCAGATAGTTGAGGGCTGGACAGTGGATCTGCCGACAGAGGTAAGCGATACGCTTTGGAAACGCACCGATTATACTTGGCCCTGCACCTGGTTTACTCCGCGCGTTACGGGCGAGGGCGCATTTAAGTCGGCTTATGATGTTATGAACAACTGGGGCGCTAACCACGGCGCTATATCCTACGGTCATATAGGCGCAGATCTTATAACCCTTTGTTCCATTCTCCGTATTCCGGTTTGTATGCACAATGTGCCCGAAGAAGATATATTCCGCCCGGCAGCATGGAATGCATTCGGAATGGATAAAGAGGGCGCGGATTACAGAGCCTGCGCTAACTACGGCGCGCAATTTAAAAAGTAAGGTGTGAAAAATGACATATACGGAAATAAGAGAACAAATATCTGATGTGTGCCACAAAATGTGGCAGCTCGGTTGGGTTGCCGCTAACGATGGCAATGTGTCGGTAAAGCTGCCGGACGGAAACTTTTTGGTAACGCCGACAGGCATATCGAAAAGCTTTATAACTCCCGAAAAGCTTGTTATTATCGATAAGGATATGAATATCGTAGAGGCAGAAGGTAAATATAAGCCGTCAAGCGAGATTAAAATGCACATGCGCTGCTATACCGAGCGCGACGACGTTGGCGCGGTGGTGCACGCCCACCCGCCGACAGCTACGGGTTATGCGGTTGCGGGCAAAAGTCTTGACGAATACAGTATGATTGAAACGGTAATAGCAATAGGCTCAATACCGCTTACTCCTTACGGTACGCCCTCTACAAACGAAGTACCCGAGGCAATAGCGCCGTACCTTGCAGAACACGATGTATTATTGCTCCAAAACCACGGAGCGCTGACGGTAGGCTGCGACCTTATAACCGCATACTACCGTATGGAAACGCTTGAGCTTTTTGCAAAGATTTCCTTAAATGCACATCTTTTAGGCGGGGCAAAAGAAATACCGAAAGAGCAGATTGATAAGCTATTGTACCTGCGCGATAACTATTATCATGTAACAGGCAAACATCCTGGGTATAAGCATTATAACATTTCATAAGGTATACGAATTTATAATACGGGGTGATTCAAATTGAATCACAAAAAAATAATATGTATCGGTGTAAAATACCGAGGATGCAACAGAGCGCCGAGCTTGTGAAAAGCAAGTTTGGCGCTCGTTCTTTTTTTATTCGACAAAATAACACATAATTCTACATTTTAAGGGGGCGGACACCGATGTATTGTATAAACCTTGCTGCATACAAAACAAAGGAAAGAATGAGCGCGCCATAGGCGA